>JAJZXC010000078.1 GCA_021846365.1 Bacillota bacterium
GGTAGTTTGATCATATTCTACCAGTTCGACGTCAATCGGGAATATCCTTTGATCCAAAATTCTGATTATTAGTCCAGGAAAATCGAACGCCTACCATAATGTGACATGCGGAACCTGGGTGTCAACTGTATTAGTGTTGGGTAGTATCTGATGAAACGTGCAATCGTGTCGGAAACCAGAACCTGGTGGAAGCCAGAAGGGAGAGTGCCCGCCTCAGTCGGCCTCCGGAATTAGTGCGGCCTTCACAACGAGGTCAAAGCCGTCCAGGAGCCGGGCGCGACCCGGGCCAGCAAATCCGGAACGATCGGTCTGCACGATCTGCTTGCGCCCTGCTCCGGGCCAAAGCACGCGTTGAGACTGCTCCCCCTCTGGTGCTTGCAGGTCCAGGATTCCCGTCCGCACGGTGTTCGGCGCTAATTCGGTACTGCTGGCGACGGTGCCCCATAGCCCAACTCTAAGGCGATGGCGGCTGCCCACAGACGTTTCACTTTTTTGGTTGAAAATCAGGTCGCCCCAGAATATTGGTTGTAGAGGAATCGACACCCACTGCTATCGCCATGGTTGAAGTCTCCCCCGGTTATTCGGCGCGGGGGAATATTGCATATCCTTCATCCAATTTTTGCCTTTGACAAGTTCGCCGCTTGCTCTCGCCGGTTAACCCTGAAGGAGGTGACAAATCGCGATATTCATTCCAACAATTTTTGTACGCGTCCGCAATTTCGTGCAAAATCGACTACCATTCCTGCAGGAATGCGGTGGGACGTGTCGAAAGCCTATCCAAGGGATCATGTGAGCGGTCCCCGTGGATAGCCAGCGGGTCGCCAGGCGACAGTCTGAGCATGCTGTAGAAGCCGCCGTCCGCCTGGCTTCCTAGCCAGTTTTGGACACCGGCGCTGGGGTGGGCGTGGTCACGGGGCCCTGCGGCAGTTCGACGGAGACAGGGGTGCTCAGATAGGCCACGAAAGAAAGGCGAGGAGCGATTGTTCAACATGTCCGACGGTACGCGAAGGCTGCACGTCCAAGAAGCCAGGGATGACGCCGCTGGCGCGTCGGCCCCGCCGAAGGCGGCAAGACCGGTTTCTCCCGATGTGGGCGCGAGGTCGCTGGAAGGCCACCCCGTTCGGCGAGCATGCGGACATTGCGAGACACTCTACATCTCACGGCCGTGGGCGTATATCGACAGCGTAGCCGCCCTGCTTCCCTGTGCCATCTGTAGGCGCAAGGGCGTACCAGGATTACTGGAGACGAGAGAAAACGGATCACCGCTTGCAGACCCCTGGTCCGAAAATTAAAATATCTGTTACGAGCCAGAGAGCGTCCTAAACTGCAACCCCGGCCCGAAGGCCGGAGCTTGTTTTCGCAAGCTTCGGTGCTTAGATGGAGCAACTTGGGGAGCGATGAGAGGGCAGATAACTGCTCAGACACATCCCATGATATCTATGTAACTAGCATCATAAAGTGTATAATGTAGGTATGCTAGTGAATATTGGCGAGGCTGCGAAAGCACTGGGTGTCCATCCGGAAACGCTCCGGAGATGGGAGAAAGAGGGGAAAATCCCGGCTCCTTTGAGAACCCCTGGAGGCACCCGGCGTTATGACGTGGATCAGCTGTGTCAAGTAGCTCCGAAACGCGTAGCGGTTTCCCGTACGACGGTTGCATATGCCCGCGTGTCGAGTCATGACCAAGCAGATGATCTTTTACGGCAGGCGGAACGCCTGCGATCCTTTTGCACGGCGAACGGTTGGACATTTGACTTGATTCAAGATCTTGGGTCGGGGATGAACTACCGGAACAAGGGGCTGCAGGATCTGCTGAGGAGAATTTGCGCGGGTGGAGTGGAACGCCTAGTGCTTACGCACAAGGATCGGTTGCTGCGATTCGGGGCCGATTTGGTGTTCTCTCTCTGCGAACGATTTGGAACCGACGTGGTGCTGATTGAGGCGACTGAAGACCCATCTTTTGAGGCTGAATTAGTCCAAGACGTCATCGAAATCATTACAGTGTTTTCCGCTAGACTCTACGGATCTCGGAGCCACAAGCACAACAAACTCATGCACTGCATCCAAGAGGTGACGCAAACATGACCTGCACGGTGCAGTGGCCATCGGTCGTGCTGAATATCGGCAAATGGCTGGCTGTGATGGCCTTGGTCTTGGCCTACGGCCGACAGAAGGTTGCTTCCTACGGGTTCTGGCAAAAACGACCCGATGGGGCGATCTGGATCAGCCCAGGGATTTTCGGAACCGGGATAAAGCGTCCCGGGTGAACGTCTGGCAGCTGCCAGTGCATCTGTACGACCGTGCCCTCTCCGATGCCGTGGATACGATGAATCACCATTGCCCTTCCGGGCTTTCCCATCCCAGCGATTACCGGCAACGTCCGGGTGGTAATCCACCCGATGCAGCATACGCTAGCCGTCAATATTCCCCTTCCAGCCCGGGTCAACCCCTTGCCCGAATCCGCCAACCGCTGGTCGCCGGCTTGGACGCCGGCGTGACCGAGGTCTTCGCGGATAGTCGCGGCAGTTTCTATGGCAAGGGGTTCGGCCGCGTTTTAGACCGTCTGAGCGCACAGACCACCGCCCAGGGGGCGGCGCGAAACCGACTGTACGCGGCGGAGAAAAAACTGGCCACCTCTTGCCAACCCGGAGACCGGCAAAAGGCGGGTCGAATTCGGCGGTTTAACCTGGGCCGGATGAAACTGGATGCGCAGAGAGTGAGGGGCCAAGCCGAAGTGAAGCGCCGGATTTCCGAAGCGATGCGAGAGGTACTGTGTTCGCGACCCGATGTGCTGGTGATGGAAGATCTCAGCCGAATGCGGGGCCGGACCCCTAGCCGGAATCTCTCCCGCGTGGTCTCACGGTGGATGCGGTCAAACCCGAAGGAAAGAGCGGAGTTCCTGTCCCAAGCGGGAGGTTCCCGCTTGGAGACGGTGAACCCGGCCTACACCCAGGAGTGCCCGCAGTGCGGTTACGTCCACAACGATAACCGTCAGGGCGACCGCTTCCATTGTCGGCATTGCCACTTCACCGCCCATGCCGATACGGTGGGCGCCATGGACGCTGAGCACCGGGATACCGATCCCAAACTGCGGGAACGGATTCAGGTCTTCACGCCGAAGGAGGGAGTCTTGAAGATTCTCCGGAAGATTTTCGAGCGCAAGACAGCCCTCTTTACCTGACTTAGTGGCGGGGATGCTCCCCGCCGGAGCAAGCCAGCTACCGGACTGCGTGACCGACCAAGGGAAAACCACCCTGGGAAATCCGCCGTGCATCGCACGGAGCACTCGAGGTAGGTGCTCGCTTTACCCGCAAGGGGACGGGACAAGCGACGGTAGGAGTGAATGACCGGTTGTTGGGGTATGCGTGGTCACAAGTTCCCCAGAATAAGCCCATAAGCATGGGGACAAGCAAGAAGGTAGCGGTTGGGGGCCGGATCCCCTCTGTCGCCGGAAGGAAACCACAGTACGGAGACGGGCTGCCTCTGGGCCTGTCGATGAAGGAAATGGCACACGGCTATCGACAGGACTTGTCAGGTCGCAATCCCGCTCCTGCGGAGGAGTATGTGGCGGGAGACCGTCACGGGATTACATTGCGGCCTGGGAAGAGCGAACAATTCCAGACGTGCTGGGGAATGGGGAGATCCGTAGGGTTTCTAAGTATAGATCCGTAGATATGCTTAAGCACATTATAGCGGTAAAGTATCTATGCCACTACTACGGCGTGTCCACCGGACCATTTCGCAATTTCGGACTTGGCGTTCGACGACGCTGAACGAATCCTGGCCAACATTCGTGCTCAGAACCAGTGGTTTGCCAGCCAAAGATCGGCGCATTATCTCCAAATCCGATTCGACCTGGAGGAAATGGCAAGGGAACATTTTATTGCCCGAGGTGGACGACCCATACCAAATCTCCCTCATTACATGACTTATGAACGGGTGCCATGGCTACTTGGCTAGTATCCACAGGGTCGTTTAATCCCCTCACGATAAGCTTCACCTACGGAGACATATTTCCCACCATGCGTTGCAGGGACGGCAAGCCATACCGGGGCCAAGTCTACACTGTAAACGAAATCTTCGAGGTCATTCGATTCGATGGGCTACCCCCAGGTATGGAATCGGGACGGTGCTGAGGGCCCCGAACGGTACATCGGGGTTCAAATACGGAATGACGCGCCCATAGCTCCTTATTTGACCAGCTAACCACGAGCTCAGATCTTATTTGCCCGCCCGCCCTGAATTTTCTCATTTCGTGCCCGGGTACAACTTGTTTTTGCGCTAGGAGCTTGTCCATAAATTGAAATCTCGGTCATTCGTTGCCCCATATATATGGTTATCGTTGGGTCGGTACCATATATATGGTATGTCTCGATAATAAATGGACAAGCTCCTAGACCGCCCGTGGGAGCCAATTCGGAAACCTGTCCCGCTGGAACCGGATCGACCGCGCAGTTGGCGCGGTCAGGAAGGAGTTGGCCGTGGTCAATTCGATTGGTCGGGAGATTGGCCAAAATAGGTAAAGCTCCCTTCGCCTTCTGGTTCGGCAGCACTTGTGGCGACCGCTAAGTGGGCAGGCGATAATCCACGACCTGACCGGATACTGCCGGTCGGGTGCGTTTTGGCAGGCCTTCCGGGAAGCCGTAACCGCCTCCTATGACCATAGCCAGCCACTAGCCTTCGGGTACCTCGACTTTAAGCAGGTCACCGCTGGGCCCAGCGGGCGGGAGACAGCGTCTTGACGACGTTCGGCCACTTGCCCCGGCAGCATGGGCGGGCAGAAGACCTAACCGGTCGGATGGGAGGAGAAGAGTTAGCCTGGGTGCTGCCAGGGGCCGCGCGGCGGAACCCCGCAGGGTATGGGAAGTGCAGGGAGCAGGTCTGAGGGCACAATGCCCACAGGGCATACGAAAACCAAGATCCCCCTGGTTGCAGCGGGAAACTGCCATGATGCGCTCCTATTCCCCGAAACCACGGACGTTGGTCCATCTCCTGCCGCGAGTGCCGGCTACGACTTGGCCGGGTTAACGTCTCGATAAATCAGGGGCCGGGTGGTAACCCCTTCCACCAGCCTTACGGGAATGGCGATTTGCTCTGCTTCTGTGTTCCGGTTGGCGATCTGGGTGACCAAAAGCCGTACCGCGGTCTGACCCATGGTCCATTCATCTTGGCGCATATGGGTTAATTGGGCCGACGCGTCGATCGGCCAGGGTCCATCAAAAGTAACCACCGATACTCCCTCGGGACAGGCAACCTCCAGCGCCCTCAAGGCCTTCAGGCTATCGAGGCCGATGCGGTACTCGGCCGCCAGCACGGCGGAGATCCCCGGGCGAGTCTTGAGAAACTCCACGATCCCGTCGTAGCGGCGCTGCTCGGCATTGGCATCCTCTTCCAAGTGTTCCGAGGGAAGGTCGTCCACCACCCATTTCGGATCCACCGTGATGTCCGCCTCCCGCATAGCTCGCTCATAACCCGCGTACCGGCTCTCCAAGGTCTCGGTATTGGCCATCGGCGGCGACAAAAAGGCAATTCGCCGGTGCCCGCCGTCGAGCAGGAATTGCGTGGCATCAAAGCCCGCCTGTTCATTTTCCGACCACACCGCAGAAACCCGGATCTTCGCCAGCGGTTTGTCGACCAGCACCAGGGGCACTCCGTCTAGGTGCAGTCGCAAAATGCCCGCGTTGTGGTACTCGCCATTGACCGGAAAAATTACGAACCCGGCGGCACTCCGGCGGCTAAAACGGTCGATTTCCTCCGATTCCACCGCCTGGCTACCGTGGGAGAGGCCTAACATCATATCAAACCCCGCCTGGCGGAGACCGTAGTGCAAGCTGGCCAAAAGGCGAACTCCATAGCTCGGCGAGAGTTCGGGCATCACCACCGCCACCAGGGCGGCTTCCTCGCCTTCCTCGGCAATCGCGTTCTCCTCGCGGACATAGCTTCCCCGCCCCGGTCGGCGCACGATGTACCCGTCGTGGGCCAATTGGTCCAACGCGCGCTTGGACGTGATCCGACTGACTCCGAACCGCTGAGCGATTTCGGTTTCGGATCCCAGGCGATCGCCTGGCGCGACTTGGCCGTGTTGAATCGTCCCTAAGATCTCTTGGTAGATCTTTTCGTAGAGCGTCTCTTTTTCACGTACCACAAAATTCCTCCGCTCGTCCGCGCCAGGTTCACTTGAACGAAAAGTGAGCCGGTGCTTCACCATCCTCAAATCCCCAGTTCACCGGCACCAGTGGGAGGCGCGCCACCGGTGCATACCCCAAGAGTCTCAGCACGAGTTCCGCAAACATTGAGTTGGCCCAGGCAAACCAGGGCCGGGTAAACTCCTCCGGGCGGTCTACGTTGATGCTTTCGTGCATCAGTCCGGTTCCCCCGTCGGTGGCCGCCAAACGCCGCACGTATCCCCAGCCGCGGTGGGATGAAGGATCGGTCAGACCTTCCATTATCACCGCCAACGGCCACGCGTTGGAAGCCGGGGTATGGGGGCTGCCCACACCCGCCAAGACGTTTCCCTGAAAGTAATAGGGATTGTCCTGGCTGAGGACAAATCGCCGCGTGTTTTGATACACCGGATGCTCCGCCGGGCAAAAGCCCAAAAAAGGCAAGGAAAGCAGGCTCGGAATGTTGGCGTCGTCCATCAGCAGCACATGGCCCAGGCCGTCGACCTCATAGGCCCAAATGCGCCCATAAAGGGGCTCCACGGTGCTGGCGTAACGGAGGATGCCTTCCAGAATCTCGCTCTTGAGTGCCTCCGCCCGCTCGGTGATGCCTTGGTCGTGCCACACCGCCTGCCCCCAACCGGCTACCATGTCGAGGCACACCGCCAGAAACATTTCCGCCGGAACCAAATAGGGATAGACGGTGGCATCGTCGCTGGGGCGAAATCCCGACCAGACCATGCCGGTGGGCCGGTGCTCGGGGCCCTGCCCCTCACGCACCAGGGTGTCACTGGTGGGCGCATTGAAGCGTTGAAACCGGTAGCGGCTATTCCGGCGGTGGTCCATTTCATCCCTCAGCACCTGCAAAATGCGTTCGACGGCGCGCACGGGGAGATCGTTCAGTACGCTGGTGTCTCCGCTGGCTTCCACGTACATCCACCACAGTCGGATGGGATGCGCCAAGGAATCAATTTCAAACTTGCGTTCATATACCCAGGGACCCATTTCCGTCGCATCCGCGGGGAAACCATGGTCCCCTGTGGGCCCGCGGTTGAAAGCGTTGGCATAGGGGTCCTCCAAAATATAGCGCGCCTGGCGCAAGATCATTCCCCGCACCAGCCCACGCAAAAAGGCATCGTCGTTAACAAACCGCACGTAGGGCTCAACTTGCGCCGACGAATCGCGCAGCCACATAGCCGGAATGTCGCCCGTGACCACATAAGGCAACTCGTCGCTCTCCCAACGCACGGTCGTCTCCAGCGTATTAAGCAGACATCTGGCCGCCATGGCGGCCAAGTAAGGATCGTCGATATCATGATGAAAATGGTCCAATACTCGGGAGAGCGTGCGGTTTTCCGTCCAGGCTGTCGTCATGAAAGTTCCCTTCGCTGATATGTGTCATCAGGTCTCGCCGGATATTTTGGTTCCAGATTAACATAACCAGGAACTGGCTGTACTAAATCCCGGACCGGGCCTTCGGCCCGGCGAACTGACCGGACCGAGGCCAAAACCCGGTCGGGGCCGACCCGCGGCCCCGCCTCTGGTCGAGCCCTAGGGCACCGACGTCTTGATCGATTGGTTAATTTGAAACACCATGTGCGACACGCCCTTATATACCGGAACTTTACCCATCAGGATGTTGTTCCAGTCGGCGGTGACGACGTTGTTGGCGTTGCCTGCCCACGGGGCCAGGAACTTGACGGGGATCTTGTTGGGCGCGGTGAGTTCGAACTTGACCGAGTTGGCCACCGACACTTTTCCGTCCTTATTAAGGGCGTTGAAGTAGTAACTGGCTCCCGGCACATAGGCGGGAGAGGCCACCGGATGTTGATAGAGCATCTTGCCAAGGCCAATCGTGTCGAGGTAGGACATGACCAGCCACACCGCCTGAGGATCCTTGATGTAGGTCGGCGACGCGATACCAACGGCGTCGTAAGGTTCCACTCGCCGCTTGACAATCGGCTCTGGCGCCCAACCCCACTGGAAGTTGGGTTTGTTTTGCAAGATGGCGACGGTCAACCACTGCCCGCCACCCATCATCGGAACCTTGCCCGAACTGAAGACGGCGGTTCCGTTGGACACCGTATATGCCGGCGGAGTAGCCCAACCGGCTTTGATCGCCTTGACCCAGAGCTGAGTGCCCTTGATGTACTGTTTGGCGGCGGTGACTTTGGTCGGGTTGGAAATCCGGTTGGTAAAGGGCAGGCCGCCCGCCGAGAACGCATACTGCCCCAGGTTCCACGCGGTATTCCACGGGAACATGACGGCGTAGCGGGTGACTTTGGTCCCCGACTTTTGGGTTAGAACCTGGGCGTCATGGAAAAATTGCTGATACGTCCAGCCCGGTTTGGGCAACGGCAGGTGAGCCGCCTTAAACAGGTTGGCGTTGTAGTAGTAGCCGTACGTGTTCATGAAGGTGGGAAGCCCGTACAACTGACCCTTCACCCGCCAGTTGATCACCGAGTCGGGGGCGAACTTCTTCAAGTTGAACCAGGGCACCCCGGGCTTGTTGGCAAATTTCGTCCAGTTATAGAGAAGCTTCTGAGCACCCCACTGTTGTTCGTGCTCATTGCCGGACCAAAACAGATCAGGCAGGTTATGCGCCGTGAACATGGTGTCGAGTTTCTGATAGTAGTCGCTGGAAGGGGTCGGCACGTTGACCACGTGAATCCAGGGATACTTCTTTTCCAGAGGCTTCATTGCATTCAAGATCAGTTGGTTGGTGCTCGCGCTCTGCCAGGTCATCAAGGTCACCGTCACCGGCTTGTGACCCGCAATCAAGCGGGGATGTGCCGACACCGATCCCATCAAGCCCATAATCAAGGTAGTGGCAGTCAGAACTCCGGCCGAAGCCTTGCCATATCCTTTCATCCGCATCGTTCCGTTCCTCCTTAGAATTTCACACGCCGTATGCGGTGCATCCGCGTCAGCGTTTCTCACCAAGATGGGAAGCTAGAAATGCATAACCAAAACACGATGCCCTAAGCGATGCCTCAATTCCCTTCCCCCTTCTCTCTTGAAACCGCCTTGGTGGTTTGTGCCCGCCCCGCAGCGGACAAGTTACCAGACGGGTTCCGGCATCCCCCCTTTCACGGCCGCGGTCAGCGGACGGACGCTCCGCCCAACGAACCCAGGCCTTCCATGAAATAGCGTTGGGCGACAAAAAAGATGATGAGCGGAGGCAACATGTAAATGAGGTCGGTGGCCATGTATTCGTTCCACGGCGTGTTGTAGACGCCGGCAAAAGATGCCATGCCCAAGGCGAGCGTCCACTTGGACTGGGAATAGAGATAGACCAGCGGCCCCAAGTAGTCGTTCCACGAACCTTGGAACGCAAATATGGCCATCGTTATCCAAATCGGGCGAGTCAACGGAATCATGATCCGGGTCAGGATGGTAAAATGTCCGGCGCCGTCCAATTTGGCCGCCTCGTCCAACGAGCGCGGGATGGAAAAGTAAAATTGACGGGCCAAGAAGATGAAGAAGGGATTGCCGAACCACGCTGGCACGGTCAGCGGGAACCAGGTGTTGTACCAGCCAACGTTCAAGTAGAGCTTAAACATGGGAATCAGCCCCACAATGCCCGGCAGCATCATGCTGCCGATGAACGCATAGAACCAAATTTTTCGGCCGGGAAATCGGATTCGGGCGAGCCCATAACCGACGAACATCGAACTTACCACCGAGCCAACGGTGGCCACAGAGGCAATGATGGCCGAGTTAATGAAGAGACGGACAAAATGCACGGCCCGAATGCCCGCGCCAAAATTGGCGAAGTCAAACGTGGTCGGAATGAATTGCGGCGGCAGGTGATAGATTCCGTTATTCGTCTTCAGTGCCGTAGTAAGCATCCAGAAAAACGGCAGCATCATAATTACTGCGAAGAAGACGATAACTCCAAATATGAACATCTGCTGCGACGTCCAACGGCGCCGTCGAGGCAAACGCGTCGGCAATGCCCGGGAAACTGCCTTTCCTGTCTCCACCATGGGTTGAAAGACCTCCTACTCGGTGCCCTCTTCGGTGTAGACCCACATCGAAGACAGGCGAAAGGTAAACACCGTGATCAGGATAATGGCGATGAAGAGTACCCAGACCTGTGCCTCGGCAAATCCAAACTGCTGGTTTTGAAACGCGTTTTGCCAAATGTTATACATGAACAAATCGGTGGAAAATCCGGGTCCGCCGCCGGTCAACACGGCGGGCTGAACAAAAGCCTGCATCGACCCGATAATGTGCATCACCAGTTGCAAGAATAAGATTGGACTGATGAGAGGCAACGTCACCCGGGTCAGGATGGTCCAATTGCCGCCGCCGTCGAGACGGGCGGCTTCGTACAGTTCCTGCGGCACGGCCTGCAGGCCGGCCAAAAAGATAATCATGGTGCCCCCGACTCCCCAAAGACCGATAATGACCAGGGAAGGCAAGGCCATCGAATAGCTGCCCAGCCATAAACTGGTGGGCAGATGCAGGTAGGTCAGCAATTCGTTGGCGAACCCGAACCTGGGATCGAAGATGAATTTCCACAGAGTCAGGGTCGCCACCGCCGGCAAGACCACCGGGAGATAGAAAATGGTGCGGAACATCCGGATGCCAGGGATCTTGCGATTGAGCAGCATAGCCAGGGCCAGACCCAGGATTAGCCCGGTCGGCACCGACATCAGCACAAACAGGCCGGTGGCTTTCAAAGACGGCCAAAACGAAGGGTCGCTTTGAAACATGAAGATAAAGTTCTTAAGACCGATGAAGATCGGAGCACTCACCGCGTCCCACTGCGTCAGCGCGTAGTAGATCGAGGTGACTAAAGGATAGATAACAAAAATGCTGAAGCCGATAATTGAGGGCGCGATGAAGAGGTATCCTATGCCCGCATCGGGATTCCGCCTTCGTTTGCGCTGAGGCTGAGCCTGCACCATTTGGTCATTCCTCCTCGGTATTCGGTCGTCCTGAGATATTGCCCGCTGCTTGGAGCCAGGTCGGAAGGGGGGGCGGAAGGTCGCTCCGCCCCCATCATCCTGCTAGCTCCCGCGGATATTCGCATGGGCCAACATCCCGAACAGGCGCAGGGTGCCGCCTTGGGTCAAGAGGTCGACCGGCACCGCCGGATTGTTAAGCCCCGCCCAGTTATTGCCGTAGATTCCGTTGGCATAACGGTCATAGCGCAGAGCCAGATCCGCCTGCCGAACCAACGGCTGGATCCAGGTGGGATTGTGGTCGACCTGCCACAGCATATAAAGCCCTCGCAGCAAGATGGCGTTGAACGGAGCGTTGGAGCTGCCGGCATTCTCCACCAGCACGCCGTTCAGCGGATTGACGTAGGCCGAGATGGCCGCCGTCGCCAACTGCTCCGCCCGGTGCAGATAGCGCGTATTTCCGGTGGCCCGGTAGCGCAGGACATCCGCTTGCAGCACGACTCCGGTGTCGTAGGTGAAAGGCGTGCCGCCGACGACCCCGGTGGGGCTGATGCCGTCGTTGTAGATGCCGTTCAGTCCCCGCATGTAGGTGCGATCCCAGGTGGATATCGTCCGCGCCCAGGTCAGGTAGGACGGGTTCTTGGTCGCCAGGTACAGGCGCAGGACGGAGTCAAGAAAGCTCCCGGTCGCGGTTTGCGTCCGGCCCACCCGGTACACGTTAAAGTACTCGCCGCCGGGTGGTGGTAACGTCGCATTCCATCCGCTTTCCAGGAATTTCACGTCAGTCTCGGCCGCGGTCAGGAATGCCTGGTTATTGGTGTCATGGTACGCCCTCAGCAGGTCAAGCGTCGTCCACCCGTTGTCGTCGAAGAAGGGAGTGCCGCCGCCACGGCTGGCGACGTACGACTCATAGCCGGGCGGAGTCATGGCCGAATCGTAGTAACGGCTCAATCCGGTTTGCGCCTGGCTCAGGGCCGATGTCAGGGTGCTCTGCCCCAAAGCCGACGCCGACGAGTTGATCCCGGCCATGGCCTGGCTAAACGGCCAGAGATAGGAATACTTGCGCTGACGGGCGGTAGGACTAGAGAGTTCATGATAAAGACCGCTGCCTTGAACTCCGTAAATCGACTGTATGGTGGCATAGAGTGAGCGCGCCGCCGACGTGTATGACGGAATCGACGGCAACGACGGCTGGAGTCCTTGGGTCGCCCAGTTGAACAGGGCCGAGGTCACCGGCAGATGGTCCTGGCCGTGACTCGCCACCTGCAACGTGGTCAGCACCACGCGCCCCTGACCGTTCTGGGTCCCCACCGCCACCGGCTCCGCGGTCGTGCCGACTTGACCGCTGGCCAGCGTCTGGTAGCCGGCCGCTGAACTGTAGTAGGCGTTAGCGGCGTAGGTCCAATCCACGGTTTTCCCCTGCCACTGCACCGAATTGATGGAGGCCGGAGTCAGACTGACGGCAAGCGGATTCGACAGTGGCACCCGACCGTTGTCACCGAGGTCGATGAGGCGCCCACCGCCTTGAATCCAGGACGCGAGCGCACTGGCGTGTTGCGCAAATGAGCTCTTGTAGCCGTTCTGATCGGCAAAGGCATTGTGCGAGAGCACCACCACCTGAAACTGCTTCAGGTTGGGCCACAAGTAGTCCTGTGGGTAATAACTTTCGGCATGGTTGGGCTTGTACCAAACCAGCGATACATTGTAGCCCATCTGGGTCAACTGCCATGCCGCGTTCAACTCCATATTGGCCTCGTTGCTCGACGACATTGCCGGCTGTGCGGCAGAAATCACCGTTGAGGGGTCACTCACCACCACCGCCACCCGTATGCCCCGCCGCATGGCAATCGCGGGGTCGGG
>JAJZXC010000079.1:0-10715 GCA_021846365.1 Bacillota bacterium
GGGAGTCCCCGCGATAAGCTTGCCCACCTGCCGCGGATACTCCACCACCAACCGAAGGTGCTTTAACCGGGCCTGGCCCAAAAGCTGGTCATCGATGACGGGGCCGAGCTTGGGATATTCGTCGGCGGTTACGATTACCCCGCTTTCCGGTGGCACCATTTTGACGGCCTCAGCGCCAGTTGCAAACTGTTGAAACGCATGGCCCCCAGCACCCAGCGCGCTGGTCAAGTCATTTCGCCCCGCAGACACCACAGCCAGCATCAACCATCCTCCTCCGTTCCCGAAAACCAATTCGGCGCCTGACTCCGGCTTGGTTTGTTCCCCATCCGCCTCCCAAAAAGGATATTTCCTCCGGCCAGTAATTGAATAATAGCATTTTTACTCCGAAATTTTGATTTTTCTCTTGCGCTTAATGCAAAACATGCTATCATAAATTGAAGGCACCCATGCGGTTCTATTCACAACTTTCTGGCTTGGGTTTGCCTTGAGCACAGCATGGCTGGCAGGTTAGTCGCGGCGAGAACGTCCGCAGGGAGGATCTATGCTAGCAAAGGCATATCTGGATGTGATCCGTCAAATGATGGGTCAGTTGGAAAACGAGGAACTTATCCATATCGACCAGATCGCCGAGGAGGCAGCCGCTGCCGTCAAAGCTGGCCACGTAATCTATCTCTATGACCACGGCCACATGTTGAACCATGAACTGTTCGACCGCGCCGGGGGAATCGCTCTGTTGGGCCAGGTGGCTCCCGTACGTCCCTCTCAGCCGACGACCGCAGTGCGACCAGCGGCTGGACGCGATCTTCCGCGCCCGGCGTGGAACAACGGCATGGACTCAGAGTTCGCCCGCTTCGTCGTTATGCAGGCGGACATGCGTCGAGGCGACTGGTTTTTCATCGCTTCGGCCGCGGGCCGAGCCCCGTTTCTGGTCGACCTCGCCTTGACGGCGCGCTCCGCGGGAGTTTACACGGTAGGTCTCATCGCCCTGCGCTATGCCAAGATCCTGCCCGCCCTGCATCCTTCCGGTCAACTCCTGCACCATGTGGTCGATGACCTTATCGACCTGCAGACGTCGGAGGGTGACGCTGAACTCTCCCTCGAGGGGCTCGACGAAAAGATTGGATCGGCCTCGGGGATTATGGGAGCACTTATCGGATGGATGATCGTGGCGGCGCTAGCGGAGGCCATGGTGGCACGTGGAATCCCGCCCACAGTGTTTCGCAGTGCTCAGTACCCGGACGGGCCCGCTAGGTTACGGGCCGCCCGCGAACGATACCAACGACTGGGATACTAAACCTGCCCGCCAGCCGACGGGCGGTGCGTACTCCTCACCTGTTCCGTTCCCAGCGCTTTAAATTGAGCCTGCGGGGTCAAAGGGGCCTCGGGCTCGTTCCAAATTATGGGAGGCAAGCACCGTGAGGTATGTGAATCGTTGGATGAAAATTGGGATCCCGGCGCTGGCTTCGGGCCTTTTGGCCCTGACCGGGGTTCCGATGGCGCAGGCCCAGTCTAGCGCGCCGTTGGTGGAGGCGCTGACCGCATGGTCTCCGGAGGCCGTCGTTAACCCCTTTTCGCCCAATGCGATTAACCTATACGGCTACGTCAACACCCCGCTGGCTTATTTCTTGGAAGGCAACGGGCGCTACATCCCCGAATTGGCCGCATCCTGGAAGATCAAGCGGCCTCCGGGGGCGAAAAACGCCGTCCTGACCCTTAATCTGCGCAAGGACGCCAAGTGGTCGAACGGCACCCCGATCACCGCCGCAGACGTCAAGGTCAGCCTAGAACTGGGATACGTGTTCGGATACCAGGTAGCCGGTTATATCAACTCCATCCGCACCCCCAATCCCCACACCGTGGTCGTTACCCAGAACGCGAAACCGTTCAGCCTCTTCCAGCAGCAGGTGCTAACCAGCTGGATTTACCCGGCGGCGGTGTGGGGGCGCTATCTTCCGGCTGACCTAGCCAGCATCTACCGCACTGCCCAGGGTACGGGCACAACCGCGACCAACGCGGCGGCGAAACTGGCCAAGATCGCGACCGCAATCGCCGGGGTCAGCATCAAGGGATACGTGGCTGGGGGACCGTACAATTATTCCAGCGTGACCAGCAACGAGATTATCTTGAACAAGAACCCTCACTTCTGGGGTGCCAGCCGAGTCAAGGTGCCGTCGGTGGAAATTCTCGCCTCTAGCGGCAACACCCAGGACTTTGCCTACGCGTTATCCCACCAGGCGGATATCCTCAGCACGTACGCGCCGCCGAGTGTGGTCGAACCGTTCTTGCAACGTCCCGGCGACCATATCCTGTCCCCCCAAGGCAATTACGGGCCAGGCGTCTTCTTCAACACGTCAGTCAAGCCGTTTAATCTCTTGGCGGTGCGCCAAGCCTTCGCCTACATCATCAACCGGCCGCAGGCGACCAAGATTGCCAACCCGACCCCGAGCCGGCCTTGGTTCAATCAGCACCGAGTGCCATCGACGGTCAGTTCGGCCACGCCCGCTCCCTATCCCGACGGGCTGCCGCCGGCCTTCTACTCTACCTGGCTGACCAAGTCTACGCTGAGCAAGCTTAACCCGTATGCTCAGAACTGGAGCCGAGCGGCCAAACTGCTGGAGAGCGTCGGCATGCAGAAGAAGCGAGGCACGTGGTATTACCATGGCAAGCCGTTTGCCTTCTCGATAGACGAGCCTTCGGCCTACACCAACCAAGTCGCCGCCGCCGACGTGATGACCACCGAGCTAACCAAGTTCGGCATTCACGCCACGGTGAGCGCGCAAAACGTCGCCACTTATGTGGTGAAGGCGGCGTCCGGCGCCTACCCGGTCGCCATCCGGGCGATTGGCAGTCCCGACCGCAATCCGTGGTACGACTATGCGTCCATCATTGGCAATGAGGGGCTATCGATCAACTCCGCCGGTGTCATTTCGCGGGCAAAGACCACCTACAACTGGGGGCCGACGGTAGCGGCGCCAGGTCTGGGCACGATCAATGTGGTCGACTTGTGGAACAACATCTCAAACACCACCAATCACGCCGCAATCGCGGCCGACGTCAACAAACTTGCCCTAGCTATCAACAGCCAGTTGCCGGAAATCGACCTGTGGTATACCAAGGCATACTGTGTCTTTTACAACACGGACAAGTACACGGGGTTCCCCGCCGATTCCAACCCCATTTGGAGCGACTGGATCTCCAACGAGCCTGACACCGTGGCCATGCTGATTGAAGGCGGCTACCTTCACCCGGTCCACTGACGGTCGGGTGCCAGGGCCTTTGCCCTGGCACCGACTCTAGCGCATAGTCCTCATGGGCACTGTTGGGGAAGAGAGGGCTTTCGCCAATGAAGATTGTCAAACGCGCCGGATCCGCCCTGGTGATGGTCTTTGCGGTCACCACCGCAACCTTTTTCTTGGTCCGGCTGATGCCCGGCAGTCCCTATGCTACCGAGCTCTATCAATTGCAGCAGCAGGGTTATTCAGTGGTTCAGGCCGAAAATCAAGTTCGCGTTCTGTTCGGGTTTGCGGTCCAGGGCCCGCTCTGGCTGCAATATCTGCACTATCTGGGTGGCCTGGTCCATGGCAACCTGGGCACATCCATCATGTATCCGGGCGAATCCGTGCTGGGTCTGATCGGGAAGGCGGTGCCTTGGACGGTCCTCATTGTTTGCGTCTCTCTCCTGATTTGCTTTGCCATCGGCGTCGGCTTGGGCACCCTCGCGGCTTATCTCCGCGGGGGTTGGTTTGACCAGATTGTGACCATCGGGTCCTCGTTGTTGAACGGCATCCCGCAGTACCTGACGGCGATCTTGCTGTTTTATTTCCTGGCCACCTTGGGCCACCTCTTCCCCATTGGCGGCGCGTACAGCCCCGCCGTGCATCCCGGCTTCAACCTCGGCTTCGTGGGCAGCGTGTTCTACCACGCCATGTTGCCTATCTTGTCGTTCGTGTTCAGCGGGTTTGCCGGCTGGGCTCTGTTGATGAAGTCGAGCACCGTCTCTGTGCTGGGAGAGGATTTCATCTTTACCGCCAAGGCGATGGCCATCCGGGAGCGCGACGTGGTCATCTCCTATGTTTCCAAGAATGCCATGTTGCCACTGTTCACCAGCCTGCTCCTCAGCCTCGGCTTTATGTTTGGAGGGTCGGTCTACGTAGAGCAGGTGTTCAATTATCCGGGGCTCGGCCAACTATTCCTGAACAGCACCAATTCACGGGATTTCCCCTTGATGCAGGGTTGCTTCCTGCTTTTGACGACAGCCGTCATCACCGCCAACTTCGTTGCTGATGTGCTGTATACGCGGCTCGACCCGCGGATTCGACAGTGAGGTAAACCATGACCTTCGCAGACCTGTGGAAGCTTTTTGTGCGCCACCCGCAGAACGTGATTGGCGTCACCATGCTCGCCGGGTACCTGTTTATGGCGGTGGTCGGGCCGAGTCTGTATCCCGCGATTCTACCCACCAACGCCAACGCGATCTACTTGCCCCCGTCATGGGTGCACCCGCTGGGGACCGATTACGCTGGCCGGGATGTACTGGCGCTCATCGTCATCGGCACCCGCGCGGTTTTGGAGGTGGCTTCGACGGCGGCGGTGATCACGGTCGTGGTTGGCGTCGTGATCGGACTCTGGTCGGGATTTCTGGGCGGTCGGGTCGATATGATCCTGATGCGTATCACCGATATGTTCCTGACGGTCCCCGGCCTGCCTCTATTGATCCTGATCGCCTCCATAGTTAGCATGACCAATCCGCTGCTCATCGCCGTCCTGCTGTCCATCACCGCCTGGGGCGGGCTTGCCCGCGCCGTACGCTCGCAGGTGCTGTCTTATCGGGAGCGCGAGTACGTAGAAGCGGCAAGGTCGCTCCGGCTGGGCACGCGCCACATCTTGTTTCAAGAGATTACGCCCAACCTTATGCCGTATATCGTGATGCATCTCCTGCTGGCCGTAACCGGGGCCATCTATGCGGAGGTCGGACTCTTCTACCTTGGCGTCTTCCCCTACAAATCTAACAACTGGGGAGTCATGCTGAACCTGGCTTACAATCAAGGCGGGGCGATCTACTCCAGTCAATCTATGTTTTACCTCATCGCCCCCATGGCGGCCATCTTGCTCTTGCAACTGGCCATCGTCCTGGTCCTGCGTTTTGTTGAAGAGGTCTTCAACCCCCGACTGAGAGTAAGTTAGGAGAGGCCATGGATCCGACCCCGATTTTGCAAATCGAGCGCTTGGCGGTGGAGTACCATACCGGCCGAACAGTCGTACGCGCGGTGGACCAGATTGACCTCACCCTTAACCGGGGAGAAATACTGGGCCTGGTCGGAGAAAGCGGGTGTGGCAAGACCACACTGGGTCATGCCTTGTTGCGGATGATTGAAAAACCGCACCGGATTGTCGGCGGCCGGATTTGGTTTGACAACCTGGGCGAGGTGCTTGAGATGAACAAAGCATCGCTCAGCCGCTATCGCTGGGAACACATTGCCTACGTGTTTCAATCCGCCCAGAACGCCCTCAACCCATTGCTTACCGTGCGCCAACAGGCGCGATTGGTGATTCAGGCGCATCCGGGCGGGAAATACCGTGACCCCGATCAGCGGATGACCGAGTTGCTCCGTATGGTTAACCTCGATCCCCGTCGCGTCCTGACCGCTTACCCGCATGAACTGTCCGGCGGGATGAAACAGCGGGTGGGAGTCGCGCTTGCGCTGATGCTCGACCCGGAGGTTATCGTCCTGGATGAACCCACCACTGCCCTCGATGTGGTCAGCCAGGCCACCATTCTGGAGATTCTGCGTGATGTGCACCAGCGGCTCAACACGACCATGATGTTCATTACCCACGACATGGCGGTGGTGGCCGAGTTGGCCGATCGGGTGGCCGTGATGTACGCCGGACGGATCGTGGAACTGGGTTCCGTCGACGCCGTATTTTACACGGCCCGGCATCCTTACACGCAGGCCCTAATGGCTGCGGTGCCTTCCCTTGACGGACGTCCGGGTGGGCTCCGCGCCATTCAGGGACATCCTCCGGACCTCCGTCAGCTACCGCCGGGTTGCCGCTTTCAGGACCGCTGCCCGTTAGCCGTCGAGGCATGTCGCGTTCGCGAGCCACTGCCCGTACCGGTGGGGGATGGCCATGAGGCGGCCTGTCTGCGCCTCGATGAGCCTCCGTTAAAGGAGGTGAACCAATGACAAGTCCCCTGCTTGACGTCGACCGCCTGGAAAAGGTCTATCTGCGCACTCACGCCAGCACTGGTGCCACTACTCGCGTGCACGCGGTTCGCTCGATTTCCTTTCAACTGCAGTCAGGTGAGGTGTTGTGCCTAGTCGGCGAAAGTGGGTCGGGAAAGAGCACCGTGGGCAAGATGCTGGCCGATGTGGTACCGCCGTCATCGGGAACCATCCGCCTGCATGGTCAAGATCTGCTGGCTCTGACCGGGCGGGAGCGTGATCAGGCGTCCCTCCGTATTCAGCTGATTCACCAGGATCCGTTCGCCGCCTTAAATCCTACCCGAACCGTAGCCCAAAGCATTAGCGCTCCCCTCGTCATTCATCGTCACATGAAGGCGAAAGGCCCGCGCATGGCCCGTTTAGCCGAATTGATCGAATCTGTCGGCCTCTCGCCTGCCCGAGAGATTTTGGCCAAGTATCCTCACCAATTGAGCGGCGGCCAGCGCCAACGGGTAGTCATCGCGCGCGCCTTGACCGTCGACCCGGAAGTCATTGTGGCCGACGAGGCGACCTCGATGGTTGACGTCTCGTTGCGGGTGGGCATCCTCGACACCCTCAAGCGATTGGGAGACACGTTGGGGGCCGGCTTCGTCTTTATCACCCACGATTTTGGCGTGGCGCGCCACTTCGCGTTTCAACAAAGGCTGGCCGTGATGTACTTGGGTGCGTTCGTCGAGTTCGGTCCCACCGAACTGATCGTATCCAATCCCTTGCATCCCTACACCACAATGTTGCTGTCGGCGGTGCCGCTGCCCGATCCGCGCAAGAATCGGACGCGAAGGCGTCTGCGCCCGCTCGGCGAGGAGATTCCCGACGCAGCCGACGCGACCGTCGGTTGCTCGTTCGCCTCGCGCTGTCCCTTCGCGACCGACCGCTGTCAAGTCGAACCGCCAGCCCTGGTCGATGTCGGCGGCGGACACCAAGTGGCCTGTCATTATGTCGACCGGGTTGCCGAAGAAACCCGAGCTTACCGGACGTGGGCTTGAGGAAGGAGACCCATCATGGGTCGCGCGGTGCTGATTATCGGTATAGTGGGCCTGCTTCTCGCTCTGGGGGCGTTGCCACTGGATTTGCACGCCAGCGCCGCTCTGGTGGTGGATGTGATGGCCATTGTGGCTAGTGCCGCCTTAAGCGCGGTGGCGCTTTGGCTTGTCCATCGCGAACACCGCCAGCGCGGAGAGACACGCGCGCATCCTGAAGACTGAGATTGCAGTGGGCGACAGCAGGTCGCTCGAGGAGGATGTCATGGATATGCATTCCTTGTTGCCGGCGGCTCGAGTCACCCGCCATATTCGGCTGCATCATCAACGTCTCCTGATGAAGGCGCTCTCAGTGCATCCGGGGGCTAGCCAAGCCGAGCTGATCGAAGACAGCGGACTCTCTCGCCCGACCGTGGGCGCGATTTTGGATACGCTCTGCGCGCAGGGTTACGTAGTGCGCGATCGCAGCGAGCGAGCCCGTCGAGGCGCGCCCGTGGGCCATTACTTCTTGAACGCCCAGGAAATCCGCTTCCTTGGCGTCGATATCGGGCCGGCCGGCAGCTTCGGGCAGTGGATCGACATCAACGGGCGGCGGCTTAGCAGCAGGGAATGGGGGCAACCTGGTCTTTTGGTTCCTACGCAGGCAGTCCAAGTGGATCCCGACGACACCGTCTCCGGGGGCACAATCGCGGTTCCCGCCATGTTTGACCCCAAATCGCAGCAATTGGAACGGTCGACGGTCGTGCCCGAACTGGTCCCCAGTCGACTCCGGGAACGGTTTGCGGCGGCTTACCAAGCACCGTTTCATTACGTCCACAACGCGGCGGCGGCCGCCTTGGCGGAGCAGTCGATCAGCCACGAACCATTCGTGGTGTTCGTGCTGCTCAGGACTAGTATCGGCGTCGGCTACGCCGACAGCGAGGGCCCGGCCGGGCTGGGGCCCCATCATGGAGAGATCGCCCATCTACCCATCGACCCGGCCGGACCGGTCTGCACCGTCTGCGGTCGACGGGGATGCCTGGAGTCGTGGGTCGGCATAAAGGCGCTGGCCCACGTGCTCGAGGTGGCGCTGACCATTGGCCGAGAGGATGATCGCGCCATCTTGGCCGAGGTCCGCGAGCGTCTGCAAAGTCTTGACGGGCGCTGGCCTCCCGCACTGCACGGGGCGCTGGAGGCGTTGGCGACCGCCGCCGAGATTCTGACCCAGGTTGTCGGAGAGGTGCCGCTGGTGCTAGGTGGCCCAATCGGAGAACTGCTCTTGACCGGCGTGCGCGAACGCATCAAGCAACACCCGGCATGGTTGAGTCCCCGTCTGCGGCCACCTCGTACGGTATTACCGGAGTCCTTTCGCGTGGCCTACGGAGCCGCCTTGGCGGCCCGCGACCAATGGCTAGACACGTTTGCGATCGAAATGGGATCAGAACAGGAGCAACTATGAGCCACTCAGAGGTGACCATGACCACACCAGTATGGGCCTGGCACACCACCACTCTGCGAACGCCTGAACAGGACGCGCCGGGCTGGTGGGTGGGCGCGCCCTCGATAACCTATCATTCTCGTTTCGGCTTTCTCTTGGCCTATCGTCTGCGGGCCGGCGACGGTCGGCGAGGCTTTGCCATCCGTCTAGCCCAAAGCGACGACGGCCTCCGCTTTCAAGACGTTTGGCAAACCAATCAACAAGAATGGTCGACTCCCTCCTTCGAGCGTCCCTGCATTCGCCCGGCGGTGGACGGAGATGGACTCGATCTCTGGATAAGCTCGGTGGACCCGGAAACTGACCGGTGGCGCGTGGATCGTCTGACTGCACCCGATCCCCAGGCCTTCGGGAGCGCTCGGCCCATACGGGAACTGACCGCCGAGATGACCGGGCTAGGCTCCGTCAAGGACCCGTTTGTGTGGCGGCAGGATAACCACCGCTACTGCTACGTCAGTTGTACCCCGGCGTTCCCTGAGACACCCGCCGTGCTGCAGGCTATCACCCACTCTCATGACCCGTTTACGGTCAACACGCTGCTTTCCATGACCGGCCTCTTTCATTCCCATGCAGGCGGCCCTTGGCAATGGCGGGGAATGGTTCTGCAACCGCGGCCAGGAACCTTTGACGGTCACACCGCGCGACTGACCAGCATCCTCAGGATGCGACCCTATCCGTGGGTGTTCTACGACGCCAATCACGACCAGGGGGCCAACTACGACGAATATGCGGAACTGGCGGTACTGAAGGCACCGGATCGCATCGAGCGACCACTCACCCGTGAGCCGTTCCTGCGCCAACTGTCGTCGGATCTTATTCGGTACGTTGACGCCGTCACCGTGGGATCCCGGCTGCACTGCTATTACGAACACAAAAACCCCTCAGGTTCGCATGATCTGAAGGTTGCTATGTTGGACACGGGAGGATCATCTACATGATTAAGGTGGGCTTAATTGGCTGCGGCGGCATTGCGGGCGCACATCTCAGGGCTTTGGCCGCCTTCGAGGAACGGGCCCGACTGGTGGCGGCACTCGACGCGAACCCTGAGCAAAGCCGCCGGGTAGGCGAGGAATATCGGGGAATCACGGTGGCTCAGAATTCCGAGTCGTTTTGGGACGTGGCCATGGATGCGGTCATCATCACAGTCCCCAACCGCTATCATCGGGCCTACGTTGAAGCGGCGGCCGCGCGGGGGCTGGCCATCTTCTGTGAAAAGCCGCTGGCAGCCAACTTGGCTGACGCGGCGGCGATGACGGCGGCCGTCGAGAGGGCTGGCGTGGTAAATCTGGTGGGATTTAAGAACCGCTACTTCGGTGGAATTCAGGCGCTCCACCGTCTGTTGGGAAGAGAGGGGCTGGGCGCGCTTTTCGCCTATCGCGAGGTCTGTTCGGGCGCTCGGCTAGTGAACCCATCCATTGGGATGGAATGGCGCATGCGCGAAGAAATCGCGGGCGGCGGGGCGGTGGCCGATTTTGGCTCGCATTCGCTTGATATGGCGACCTGGCTCTTTACCCCGCAGGCGGGTCCGCTGGTCAACCTAGACGGCCGACTGGCAACCTTTATCCGCCGCGAGGGCTGCTTGCCGTCAAATGACGACATGGCCCTGTTGAGTGGGCGCTTTGCCTCAGGAGCCCTGTTCAGCGCGCTTGACAGCCGGGTTGGCCCCGGTTTGTACCAGGTCGAAGTGTACGGAGCACTGGGCCGCGCCAGGGTTGACCTGAGCGATCCCGACCGATTGCATGTGAGCGCCTATGCCAAAGACAACGAGATAGCGGTCGACGACGACGCCTCAACCTCGCTGGGGAATCCCTTCACTGT
Organism: Bacillota bacterium; assembly: GCA_021846365.1. Lineage (GTDB taxonomy): Bacteria > Bacillota > Sulfobacillia > Sulfobacillales > Sulfobacillaceae > JAJZXC01. Next base: position 10,500 of record JAJZXC010000079.1, read on the forward strand.
GCAGATGGACCGATTCCTGCGCGCGGTGGCCGAACATAGGCTGCTACAGCCCGACTTTGCGACCGCACTTAGCGTCCAGCGCTGGATTGAAATTGCTCGGGCCAATGCGCGATAACTCAAGGAGATAGCCATGGGTTTTGGATTAGTCGGCCAAGGCGGCTGGGGGATTCAGCACGGCCGCGCCATCATGGAGGAAGGCGCGGATCTGGCCCTAGG
>JAJZXC010000079.1:10815-12909 GCA_021846365.1 Bacillota bacterium
AAATTGCTCGGGCCAATGCGCGATAACTCAAGGAGATAGCCATGGGTTTTGGATTAGTCGGCCAAGGCGGCTGGGGGATTCAGCACGGCCGCGCCATCATGGAGGAAGGCGCGGATCTGGCCCTAGGTGGTGGGGGCCTCGGACGAGCCAGCTCCGGGAGTCACAGCCCGGAATGTGCCCTATTATCAAGGCCTGGACTTGGAACGTCTGCCCACGGTCGACCTGGTCGTTCCCAACCACCTACACGCCGCCTATGCCCAAGCGTCCCTCGAGGCAGAGTGTCATGTCTTGCTCGAACAATCGATGGCAACCTCCGTCAACGACGCCGCCAGGTTGCTGCGTGCGTGGCAAGAGTCGGGACGTATTATGAGATGCGCTTTTCCCCGCTGTGGTGTGCGGTTCGTGACTTGATTCGGTCGCGACCCGGCGATTGGCAGCGGGCCGACCTTTCACTCGAACGCCACCCCTTTCGACCCGGGCGTAGCGCGTGGCGTTGTGACGCAACCAGAGTGGGTGACTGGATCATCGAGGAAGCGGTTCATCATCTCGACCTCCTGGGCTGTTTGGGGGCCAAGGAAACCATCGCCGTGCGGGTGTGGACGGATCTGCCCGCATCGCGGCCACCGTATGCGTACCTTCTGGTCGCGCGTCTGCATTACTCCGACGGTGCAATGGCCACGTATCGCTCCACTTTGTGCGGAGAGGGCCACTATCTCGTATTTCATACCCTACGGACCGTCTGGGTCGATTCGGGCCGAATGGCACGGCGTCACCGACCGATCCGAAGACGCGCGCTTCGCCGTCTCTTGGTGTCAGGACGGAGACGCGGAAGTTATCCGGGTTCCCGGCGAAGAAGACGGGCGAGATCTTCGAATTGCGCCGCGAAATCGGTTCCCTAGTGGCGGCTGTGCGAGGCGAAGCTCCCTTATGGATGGCACCCGATGCAGCGCTGTGGAATCTTCGCTTGGCTAATGCCGTGACTCAAGCCGGCGTCGAGGGAGAGCCGGCTCGGTCCCATAAACGCGCACGACGGGGGCGTCGTGCCCGGGACCGAGCAATATTGAAGGGGTGAGGAGACGACGGGCAGCCCAAGGAGGGCATTATGGGCATTATCGTTGGCCTCTTTCGCCGCTTGCCGTGGAGGGGCCGTGTTGACCCATAGGCATTTGCGCACGAATTTCGGGCGGAATTCTGTGGAGAGATCCCAAGACTATGTTCGTTCTCGGCCGACATTTGTGATTCAAGATAGGAGGAGCGCTACCGATGAAGCGATTGGCCGTGGTTGGAGTGGAAATTATTCACAAGTTCATCTATCCCGGCTATCTGAATGGATTTGACCCCGACCTGATGGAACGGTATGGGGGCTGGATGGCCAGCCTGTTTCGTGGAAAGGATCCCCACCCGATGGACACGGAAGTGCGGGTGACGGCAATTGCCAGTCCTGATCGACAAAGCCGTGATCAGATCGCCTGCACGACACACATCGACACGGTTGCGGAATACGTTCGAGATCTTCCGCTCGATGATCTGGATGGCGCATTGATAATGGAGGGTCAAGGATGGCGTCATCTTGAGTTGGCCCGGCCCTTTTTGGAACGGGGTCAGTTTGTGTATTTTGACAAGCCTGTAGTCGAATCACATGCCGACTGGAAAGCCGTGCGGGCACTAATAGACACTCAGGGTGGGCGTGTCTTGGGTGGATCGGCGCTCCGCTACAGCCCTCTGGCGGCCGCAATGTTAACGGAATTGCAGGCGCGACCACCGGTGAGCGTAGTGGTGACCGGTCCAGGCCCTTGGTACACGTACGCATGTCACACCGTCGAGTTGTTGGAAATGATCTTCGGTCCCCGTGTCGAGACGGCCCGCGGCATCGGCAGTAACGCTCAAGGACTGGCCGTGATGGAATGGTCAGAGGGTCAGCGAGGTATCGTGCAGTGGGGGTCGTATCGGGGCGAATTTCGCGTCGACGCCTACGATCGGGAGGAAAATGGGCATCGTTCATGGATTATCAACGATGCCCAGGACTATTACAAGAATCTGGCTCGTGCGATCGTGGATGGTGCGTTGGGACGACGACATGCGGACTTGGAGGCC
>JAJZXC010000080.1 GCA_021846365.1 Bacillota bacterium
AACATCTGGTACCTAGTCGATTACGGGCTACACTACATATCGATTGCTGGTCTATACCTATGCCGACCGCGACCCCCATTTTTCATTCATGGGGGTGCCCCGAACTCGGGGCATGGGCGTCTCTTACCCAAGTGTGTATCGCTGGTACACCAGCGACTTTCAACGGTCGCCCCAATCCGCCGCGCTCAAAGGCCTGTTTGGGGGCCTCCTTCTTGAGCAATCCATGGCGAACTCTCGATGTGGCCGTCTGAACGACCAAAGTGGAATGCCACAAAATCGAAGCGGGCCAAGACTTCCAAGGATCGTCGGCGCCTGAATCGAGCGTGATAGGGGGGGTGCAACACTCAAGTACTGAAATTCGACGATTATACACGCTGTGAGAAAGTGTCCCAGTTGGCGAAGTGGTGGTTAATTGTCACTCTGCGAAAGCTGTACCGGCATCAGAATGTCGGAATATGCGCGTCTCAAGGGTTGGTCTATCTTTTCAGGGGTGCAGTACTCTTCAGTTGATCACCTTGACATCGGCAAATTGATACGACTTCAACGGGCGGGGATGCAGTTCGTCCTTTGTCGGTTAGACAATTCAACCGCAGATGTGGACTTGCCCCTTCCGGGCCGCGGAGCCGGTCGCCGATGCACCATGTCCCGGCTGGCAGCATGCGCCGAACTCCGGGGGGCAACGGGGAAAAAAAGAAAGCACTCCCATCTTGAAACGAATGGGAGTGCCAGCCACCGTCCGACCAAACCTAATGCCGCTGTTTTCGCAATGCATCCAGCAGCCGGTCATTCAACACCCGGATGTGGGTTCCCTTCATGCCTAGCGACCGCGACTCGATGACGCCTGCGGATTCGAATTTGCGCAGCGCATTAACAATCACCGAACGAGTAATTCCCACGCGATCCGCTACCTTAGATGCCACCAAGAGGCCCTCGCCGCCTCCGAGCTCATCAAATATATGCTGTACCGCCTCGAGCTCGGAGTAGGACAAGGTGTCGATCGCAACTTGAACCGCTGCCTTTTTCCGCGCTTCGTCTTCCAGTTCCTCAGATTTCGACCGAAGAATTTCCATCGCTACCACGGTTGCCCCGTATTCTGCCAAGATGAGATCTTGGTCCTCAAAGTCCTTGCCAAATCGAGAAATCACCAACGTTCCCAAGCGGTCTCCGGCACCGTTAACCGGCACGATAGTCGTCATCTTATTTTCGTACAGGCAAGGAGTGTCGTGGAAAAACACGCATTTCCGCGCTTCTTGGGAGATGTTCGGATGAGTCTCATCGATCCGCAACAGGCCCCGGTTGTAAGTCTCCGGGAACGTCTCGTGGTCCAACACCTCACGCACCATAACGTCGCACTCGAAGGAGTCTAAAAGTGCGTATCCCAGCAGTTTACCCCTTCGACTGGCCACGTATACGTTAGCTTGGATCAATTCGCTCAAAATCTGGGCCATTTCGTCGAAATTTACCGGATTGCCGGCAGTACGCTGCAACAATCGGTTGATTCGCCGAGTCTTTTCCAGCAACTCTGTCAATTCGATGACCTCCCAGATTTCACCAATGATCAAAACCTTCTCAATTGGTTGCGGTTTAGAGTATAACACATTCCGACCACGATACCCATTAAACAAGCAAAAATTTCAGAGTATATATCGATTGATGTCAACGCTGTCGACGATCACCGCCAACCGCTGTTCGACATATTGGGCCGTAATCGGAATGGTTTGCTGGACCAGTTCCGGGGCATTGAAGCTGACTTCTTCCAGCACGCGCTCCAAAATCGTATGCAGTCGGCGCGCTCCAATATTTTCCGTGTCCCGGTTCACCCGATCGGCGTAGCGCGCTATCGCCCATACCGCATCATCGTCAAAGGTTAGCGTCACCCCTTCGGCGCCCAGCAGCGCCTGATACTGCTGGACCAAGGAATGGCGCGGTTCCGTCAAAATACGATAAAAGTCCTTCTCGGTCAACGCTTCAAATTCAACCCGAACCGGAAACCGGCCTTGCAACTCGGGGATCAGGTCGCTCGGCTTGGAGACGTGGAAGGCTCCGGCGGCGATGAAAAGGATGTGATCGGTGCGAACCGGGCCATATTTGGTATTGACCGTCGACCCCTCCACGATGGGTAAAATGTCGCGCTGCACTCCCTCGCGCGAGACGTCGGCCCCCCGCGTCGAGTCCCCACCGGCGATCTTGTCGAATTCATCGATAAACACAATACCTTGCTGCTCAACCCGCCAGATCGCTTCCGTATTCACGTCATCGGTGTCGATAAGCTTTTGCGCCTCTTCCTGGACCAGGACCTTGCGCGCCTCGGCCACCGTCATCTTGCGCCGCTTGGTCCGCTTCGGCAACAGACCCTGAAACATTTCGCCAAAGTTCATCTGCATCTCGTCATGCCCCGGCATGCCTCCCATCATGGGCATGGAAGGCATCGACGTGTCCTCTACTTCGACCTCGACCAACTCCTGCTCCATGTCGCCGCTTTGCAAGCGCTGGCGGATGCGAGCGCGTTCTTCTTCAATCCGCCGCTGTTCTCCCTGGTCGAGGGCAGGTTGGTCATCGGCCTTGTTTCCCCCACCGAAAAAGATCTCGAAAGGATTCTTGATCCCGCTGCTGTCTTTGGGAAAGGGTGCCAGCGCGTCAACTATCCTCTCTTCGGCTAGTCGAGCCGCACGATCCTCTACCGAGCTGGTGCGCTCTTCCTTCACCATGCGCACCGCCGTTTCCACCAAATCCCGCACCATGGCGTCGACATCACGCCCTACATAGCCCACCTCGGTGAATTTGGTAGCCTCCACCTTTACAAACGGGACCTTCAACAATTTGGCTAAGCGCCGAGCCACTTCGGTCTTGCCAACTCCGGTAGGCCCTATCATCAAGATATTCTTAGGCGTGATCTCGTCTTGTAGGTCAGGGGCCAGCCGACTGCGTTGCCAACGATGTCGAAGAGCCACCGCGACCGCTCGCTTAGCCTCATGCTGTCCCACGATGTGCCGATCCAGCGCCTCGACAATTTTTCTCGGTGTCCACATCGCCTCGTCCATGTCAAGCCCCTCTCTAGCCCAAGGTTTCGATTGTAACGTGATGATTGGTGTAAATGCAAATGTCGGCCGCAATGGCCAACGACCGTTCCGCAATCTCGCCTACCCGCATTGGGGGGTCCAGTGAGGCGAACGCCCTCGCTGCTGCCAAAGCGTAGCTGCCTCCGGATCCGATGGCGGCAATCCCGTCGTCCGGTTCGATCACTTCTCCCGCGCCGGAAAGCATCAACAGATGCTCACGGTCGGAAACCAGCAACAACGCCTCCAGCTTCCCTAACATCCTATCCGTCCGCCACTCCCGTCCCAGCCCAACGGCCGCCCGGATTAAATTGCCATGATACTCCTCCAATTTGCCCTCGAAACGCTCAAAGAGAGTAAGCGCGTCCGCCACCGCTCCCGCAAAGCCGGCCAGCACGGCGTCATGGTACAACTTGCGCACTTTGACTGCCGAATGTTTCATGACCGTATTCTGGCCGAAGGTAACCTGACCGTCGCCTCCAATCACCGCCTGCCCATCGCGCACCAAGCCCAGAATAGTGGTGGCGTGAAACTGACTGACGTTTTCCATACCGCCCTCCCCTCTTACTCTACGCCCTAGGATGTGCGCGTTGATACACCCGGGTCAGATGATCTTGGGAAATATGCGTATAGATCTGCGTGGTGTGCAAGCTTTCATGTCCAAGCAGGTCTTGAACTATACGCAGATCGGCCCCATTCATCAGCAAATGGGTTGCAAAACTGTGGCGCAGCCAGTGCGGGCTAATATTCCGGCCGATGGCACTGGCGGCCAGCACAGATTTGACAATTCGCCCCACGCTGCGGACGTTTAATCGTCCGCCGCGGTGGTTGACGAACACCGCCGACTCATCCAGACCGGCGAGAGCGGGTCGGCCGGCGCCGAGATAGGTCGAAAGCGCTTCATCCGCCTTGGAGCCGAACGGGACCCAGCGCTCCTTCTTGCCTTTGCCCCGAACCTTGAGAAATCGCGCCGACCAATCCACATCGCCGAGGTTCAGCCCTACCACCTCGCTCGCCCGCAGGCCTCCGCCATACAGCACCTCTAGCAGCGCCCAGTTGCGCAACCCCCGCGGACCGGCCTGTTTCATCGCCGCCTCAATCAGTGCCGAGGCTTCGTCGATGGTCAGCACGCGCGGCAGTGCGCGGCGAAATCGTGGGCCAGCGATGCGCCGGGCTGGATTGGGGTCGACTACCCCCTCGCGCTCAAGGAATCGATAAAAGGACCTCAGAGCTGCCACCTTGCGCGCCACCGTCCGCGCGGTGTTGGCACCGGCAGCGCGGGCCATCACGTACTTGCGCAGGCGTCGGCTGTCCCATGCGGCTAAATCGGGATCGACCGCCAACCACTGGCCCAGATCAGAACGGTACGCGGATATGGTGTGGGGGGACGCACTCCGTCCGGCCAGCTCGGTCAAGTATCGCTCGAGCCATGCATATCCGTCTGTCATTGCATCACCCCCCATAAGCCGCCATGGGCCCCCGGGTCAACCCAAGGCCTCTGTCTGTTCATGCCCGCATCCTTCCCGCAGACAGACCAGTTCCTCCTTTCCCGATTTCCGGCGAACCGCCATACTTGCCCCGCATTTAGGACAAACCGTGTCTGTAGGCCGATTCCAGGTCACAAAGTCACACTCTGGATAGCCGCTGCATCCGTAAAAGGTACGGCCGCGGCGGCTGCGCCGGACCACTATGGCCTTGCCGCAACGCGGACACACTCCCCCCGTCTTTTCCAAAAATGGCTTGGTAAATTGGCATGCGGGATATCCCGTACAGGCCAAAAACTTACCGAAGCGTCCACGCTTTACCACCAGCGGACGCTCACACTGCGGGCAGACCTCATCCGTCGTCTCCTCGGGCAGATCAACCTGGCCAATGTCTTGTTCCGCCACTTCCAGCTCGCTGGCGAAAGGGCCGTAAAATCGGTGCAACACGTCGTGCCAATTCAGGCTGGCATCTTCCACTTCGTCCAATTGGGCCTCCACCGCGGCGGTAAACTGGGTGTCCACGATCTCAGGAAAATACTTGCCCAAAAGGCCGATGACCACGCGTCCCAGTTCGGTAGGCTGGAGCCGGCGTTGATCGCGAATCACGTAGTCGCGCGACACCAGCGTCTCAATCGTCGGCACGTAGGTCGACGGGCGCCCGATGCCCAGCTCTTCCAATGTCTTGACCAAACTTGCCTCACTGAACCGCGGTGCAGGTTCGGTGAAGTGCTGTTCATTCTTTAGGTTGACCGTCTTGAGCGTTTGGCCCTTGTGCAATGTCCCCAAGGCCGCCCCGTTATCCTCGGCCTTGGCTTCGCCCTCTGACTCTCCACCATCTTGGTAAATGGCTTGATATCCCCCAAATGTGCGCACCGAGTGGGTGGCCCGAAACCAGTGTCCGTTAACCGCCAAGTCCACCGTAATGACCCGATATACGGCAGCAGCCATTTCACTAGCCACAAAGCGCTCCCAAATCAAGCGGTATAGCCGCACCTGGTCGCGGGTAAGGCTGGATTTGACTCGATCTGGATGGCGCAGCACCGAGGTAGGTCGAATGGCCTCATGGGCGTTTTGAACCCCGGGCCGCTCCTTTTGGGCCTTTTTCAGTTCCCCGGCTAGCCACTCGGATCCCAGTTGCTCTTGTATATAGCGCCTGGCTTCCGTTCGTGCCGTCTCTGCTACCCGCGTGGAATCGGTGCGAATATAGGTAATCAGGCCGACCTGACCCTCTCCCGCCACGTCTAGTCCCTCATACAACTGCTGAGCCACTCTCATCGTGCGCCGGACGGTAAATCCCAATCTTCGCGCCGCCTCCTGCTGCAAGGTGGACGTGGTGAACGCCGACGGAGGATTTCGACGTCGTTCGCGTTCCTTAACCCCTTGTACGTCGACCGGGTGATGGTCGACCGCCGCCATCACAGTCTTGGCCTCGGCTTCTGAAAGGCGCCCTTTGGCGCCGACCGGCCCTCCATAGGCAGCCCTTATTTGGTGCCCGCTATCGTCCTCAGTGGTCAACTCTAGGGTGAAGTATTCCTCCGGTTGGAAGTTCTCGATCTCGGTCTCCCGGTCAACCAGCAAGCGTAGCGCCGTCGACTGCACGCGCCCGGCGGAAAGCCCAGGACGCACCTTTCGCCACAGCAAGGGTGACAGCTTGTAGCCGACCACCCGGTCCAAAATTCTCCGCGCCTGTTGGGCATTGACCAACTCCATGTTGATCGGCCGGGCATGGGCGATGGCGGCCGTCACCGCGTCTTTGGTAATCTCATGGAACTCTATACGGCGAGCTGCACCGGGGTCAAGTCCCAACAGCTCCGAGAGATGCCAAGAGATCGCCTCCCCTTCCCGGTCCGGGTCGGTGGCCAGTAGCACTTGGTCGGTCTTTTTGGCTGCCTCCCGAAGTTCCTTCAACAACGGCCCCTTACCGCGGATGGTGATGTAACGCGGAGTAAAATTTCGCTCGATATCCACCCCGAATTGGCTCTTGGGGAGGTCGCGGATATGGCCCAACGATGCCTTCACCTGGTAGCGCGACCCCAAGAACCGGCTAATCGTCTTCGCCTTGGCGGGAGACTCCACGATGATAAGCGGTTTGGTTTTCGCCACACAACCACCTCCAGTAGGATTGCGACCATGGCGGGCGGGCCACCACGGCCCGCTAGCCACCCATCTTCGCCAAGGCGTTTCCCATTATAGCAAATTGGAACCCGCCGCCTCGCCCTGTTGCCCGCTGCCAACAATCTGGGCCAAAGGGCCTGGGTTCATCCCTTCACTCGGCATCGAGTCCGTTGGCTGCCGGGAAACGTTCGGGTAGCTCCCAGCTCAGCCTGGCGGCGCGGCCGCGGTTAATCCGTACGCCGCCCGCCGTTCAAAAACGTCTTCCGGTGCGCCTCGCAGGAACCTTGGTCGCCCAGCACGGCTTGATGAGCAGCGGTGGCGTATCCCTTATGACCGTCGAATCCATATTCAGGATATTGCTCCGATAATTCCTGCATGTATTGGTCCCGCAGCACCTTGGCCACGATTGAAGCTGCCGCAATGCTGGCCGAACGTCGGTCACCATGCAGCAGTGCACACTCCTGCCAGGGTCCGCCTATGGCCAAGGCGTCGCTCAGAACGACGTGGGGAGAGACCCCCAACCGACACAGCGCTTTGGCCATTGCCCGCCGGCTGGCTTGCCGAATGTTTACTTGCTCGATTTCCCGGGGGCCGACAAACGCCGCCGCCACGGCCCGGGCCTCACGTAATATCGTGGGCATAAGCTGCCGTCGTTGGCGTTCCGAAAGGCGCTTGGAATCGTCCAAGCCGTCCATCTCAACGCTTCCCGAAAACACGACGGCGGCCGCTACTACCGGACCGGCGAGTGGACCCCGTCCAACTTCGTCCACCCCCGCCACAATTTGGCCGGCGTCCCAAAAAATGCGCTCATACTGGGTTAGTGTCTGCCAACTCGGGCGATTAGCCCCCATCGGTGTCCTCCGGAGATTCTAAACTGATTCGTCCGAACTTTCCCTGCCGAAACTCGGTCAGCACGGCTTGCGCCGCTCGCAACTCATCAATCCGCCCCCCGGCCAGGAGATAGCCCCGCCCGCGCGCCCACTCCTCCCGGTTGTTCAACCGGTCCCCGGGGATCCAGGATTGCAACTCGGCGGCAGCCACCTCGATCTCCTCCGGGCCGAGCTTGACCATGTTCAAGACTTTGAGCCGCCAATCTTTCGTCTTGGCTGGCGTCACCACTCCCGGCATGTCAAGCCACTCCCATCCCCCGCCGGGGCGAATCCATTGCGGACCACGGGTCAATCCAGGCTTAGCCCCCGTAGCTGCCTGGTTGCGACCCAACATTCGATTCAACAGGGTGGACTTGCCGACGTTGGGCATGCCCACCACAACCAATCGGCGGGGCGGCTCAACCACGGAAGCCAGCGCGCCCTGCAGAACGCCCTTGGCTGAGGGGTCTTTGGCCGTCAACGGAACCACGGCGGCAACCCGCCTGTCGTTGGCCAACCACCGGACCCAGGCCCGGGTCACCGCTTGGTCAGCCAAGTCAGCCTTGTTGAGCACCAGCACCAACGGCGCTCGGCCAATCCAAGTCAACAGGGGACGATGGCGAGTGAGCCGGGGAGCACGGGCATCGACGACTTCGAGAAATGCCCCCACATAGGGAGCCAGCTCGCGGATATGGCGTTGCGTAGCCACCATATGGCCGGGATACCACTGCTCCACGGCTTCACCTCAACCAACGCATGTCAGCGGGCGGCCACCAGACCAGAAACGCTTGGCCACGCACATTTTTCATCGGCAACAGGCCGAACAAACGGCTGTCGTAACTCCGGGGACGGTTGTCGCCCTCAACCCATAAATAGCCTGGGGGGATCTTGGTGGGGGGCACGTTGACCGATTGTCGGTACTTCAAAAACGGCTCGGGATAGCGCTTGCCGTTGATGTAAACAACGTTGTGTCTCACCGCAATCGTGTCTCCAGGCACGCCAATCACGCGCTTAATCCAATCCTGGGTGGGCATCACCGGGGACTTGAACACGATAATCTGCCCAGTTTTGGGCGAAGTGAAATCATAGATGAATTTGTTGACCAGAACCCGGTCGTTATTATGCAAAGTGGGCAACATCGAGGTGCCGTTGACCTGAAAAGACTCCAGCACAAACGTCCGGATCAGAAACGCCAGTACCAACGCCAGGGCGACAGTTTCGACGATTTCGCGCCACGCTGAGCGCTGTTTGCTGACCCGTTTTTCGGTCTCTTGCCGCTGATTCATCTGTACCCCCTCTCGGGCATGCGCGCTCCGCAAACGAGAAGACACCGTCACCGGTGCCTTTCCCATTACCGCCGTTCCCGAATCCGCGCCGCCTTGCCCCGAAGGTTTCGGAGATAATATAACTTGGCTCTGCGCACCTTGCCACGCCGCAAGACCTCAATTTGCGCCAATCGCGGTGAATGCAGGAGAAAGGTGCGTTCCACGCCCACCCCGTAGCTGACCCGCCGCACGGTAAACGTCTTCGACAAGCCCACCCCCCGCTTGGCAATCACTACGCCTTCGAACTGTTGCGGCCGCTCACGGTTTCCCTCGCGCACGATGACCGCCACGCGGACGGTGTCTCCCGGCCGGAATGGCGGTATATCGGTCCGCTTCTGTTCCTCTTCAATCAATCCAACGTAGTCCAACTCCCGTTTCCTCCTTCAAAGTCCTGAAAATTATAGCATTCTTGGTCTCAGGCGTCGATTTGCCCATCGAGCAAATCCGGCCGCCGCTGCTTCGTTCGCTCCAGCCCCTGAGCTTCACGCCATTGGCGGATGTTCTGGTGATGCCCAGAGAGCAGCACCGAGGGCACCGCCTTCAATCGATACACCTCGGGCCGCGTGTACTGCGGCCCCTCCAGATACCCGCCGATCTCCCCGAAAGAGTCTTCGGCCGCTCCCCGCTCTGCGCCCAATACCCCAGGTCGCAGACGGGTAATCGCGTCAACCAGCACCATCGCCGGCAACTCTCCACCCGTCAGCACGTAATCGCCGATCGAAACTTCCGTGCCTCCGACAATCTCTCGCGCTCGTTCGTCAATGCCCTCGTAGTGCCCGGCCACGATGATGATGTGGTCCAAACTGGCCAATTCCCGGCACCAGTGCTGATCTAGCCGCCGCCCTTGGGGAGAGGTCCACAATACGGTGGCGGGCGCCTGGTGATGCATCATGGCCCACTCCACCGCGGGCACCACAACATCCACCCGCAGGACCATACCCGGTCCGCCGCCAAATGGATAGTCGTCCGTCGTACGGTGCGTCCCCACGCCGAAGGGTCTCAGCCCCACCAGTCGAATCTCGACCCCAGCCCGCTCTTGGGCACGTTTCAACATACTGTGGTCCAATAGCCCCGACAGCATTTCCGGGAACAGGGTAACCACCTGCAACACCATTCAGTCTAGATCCTCCAAGCCCTCGGGCAAATGCACCCGAATCCTCGCCGCGTCCAACTCTATCGCGGTGACGATGGGGCGGACCAAAGGTACCCAAAATGCCGGGTCTTCCATTCTCTCCACTTCGAGAAAGTCATGGGCCCCTCCACGCCGATGCACGTGCGCCACCCTACCAATGCGGCGACCGCTTTCATCGTCCACCACCTCCAAGTGCAGGAGTTGGTGCCAGTAATAGGTGCCCGCGGGCAACTCCGGCAGCGATGCCCGCGGCACCACCACGGAGTGCCCTCGTAATGCCTCTGCCTGCGTACGCGTGGCCACCGCTGCCAATTGCAGCACAGCCGTTCGTCCCGACCAGGTACATTCCGATACGTCCCATCCGGGCCCATCCACGCGGTCCAACCAGATCCGCCCAAGCTGGGCCAGCCGTTCGGGATAATCAGTGGTAGGCCATATGCGTACCGCCCCGTGAATGCCGTACGGCCCCGTGATCTCACCCACCGCTACATGCGGCAGTTCATTGACCATCGCCGGAAGGGGCGGCGGTCGCCCGCCGGGCGTCGTGCAGCTGTCGCAAGATGCCGGCTTGGCGCAGCAGCGAGCGCGCGGTGTCGGTGGGCTGAGCTCCGTTTTGCATCCAGCGCATGGCCTTTTCGGCGTCGATCTTCACCACCGCTGGATCCCGCGTAGGATCATAATACCCAATCTCATCAATAAACCGCCCGTCTCGCGGCGAACGCGCGTCGGCAACCACCAGTCGATAGAAGGGGTGTTTTTTCGCTCCCATCCGGCGCAATCGAATTTTCACCATGAATCTTTCAACTTCCTTCCCGTCGTCATCGGGTTTTTTCCCAGTTTCAATAGTACCCCAGACGCTAACCCTCTGGCATGGGCGGAAACGGGAACTTGGGAAATCCCCGTTTTCCCTTGCGCATACCGCGAACCTGCCGGAGCATTTTCTGCACTTCGCGAAACTGCTTTAGCAACCGATTGACTTCCTGTACGCTGGTACCACTGCCGCGCGCAATCCGCAAACGGCGGCTGCCATCGATAATTGAGGGTCGCCTGCGCTCGCCCACGGTCATAGAACTCAAGATCGCTTCGGTACGAACCAGACTGCGGTCGTCAACCCGATCCTTAAGTTGTCCCAATCCCTTCATCCCAGGCAGCATTTCCATCACTTTGGACAGAGGTCCCATCCGCTTCACTTGCTGCAGCATGCCACGGAAATCTTCCAGCGTAAACTCCCCTTGCTCCAGTCGCTCAGCCAGATCTGCCGTTTCATCGTGATCCAGCGCCTCCTCGGCCTTCTCAATCAGGCTCAGCACGTCCCCCATGCCGAGGATACGCGAGGCGATTCGGTCCGGCTGAAACGTCTCGATGGCGTCCAATTTTTCGCCGTTGGTGGCCAGCTTAATCGCCAGACCGGTGACCGCGCGAATGGACAGGGCCGCCCCCCCACGGGCATCTCCGTCCAATTTGGTCAATATCACGCCCGTCAGGGGCAGTTGGGAATGGAAACTCTGGGTCACCCGGACAGCATCTTGACCAGTTGCCGCGTCGACCGTCAACAATATTTCGTGACCCGGCACCTTCGAGTGCATGGCCAAGAGTTCCGCCATCAGCGCCTGATCAATGTGCAGGCGGCCCGCCGTGTCTACAACCATGACGTCCCGCGCCAGTTTGTGCGTGCGCTCGATGCCCTGCTCTACCAGTTCCACCGGCGTGGCGCCCGGATTATAGTATACTGGAACATCGATCTGTCGGCCCAGGGTGGCCAGCTGTTCATAGGCGGCTGGGCGATAGACGTCGGCCGCCACCAAGAGCGGCTGACGTCCTTGCCGACGCAACATTGCCGCTAGCTTGGCCGCCGTCGTCGTTTTGCCAGCACCCTGCAGGCCTACCAAATAGATTACGGTAGGGGGATGGGAAGCCATGGTCACCCGTGACGGCTGTCCTCCCATTAATTCGCTAAGCTCGTCACGAACTACCCGAACAACTTCCTGCTCAGGGGTTAGACTGGCAAGCACGGTTTGGCCAACCGCCCGCTCTTCCACCTTGCTCAGGAATTCCCGTACCACCTTAAAATTGACGTCGGCTTCTAACAGCGCCATCCGCACTTCGCGGAGCGCGTCACGCACGTCTGCTGCGGAAAGGACTCCTTTTTTTCGAAGCCTCCGAAATGCCGACTCCAATTTGCCGGCAAGATTATCAAACATCCGAAAGTCCCTCCTCGGCAGCCATCCGTTCGTAAGCCGCCCACGCCTGGCGTAACTCCGCCGAATCCGGCAAAGCTTGCAAGGCCTCCCGTAGAGCGATCAGCGCTTGCCGACGGCGCTGGCCAGCCGCCACCAAGCCGAGTTTGGTATCGTAATCGCCAAGCCGCGCCTTCACCCGCTCGAGCCCGTCGTAGACCGCCGCACGACTAATCCCTTCGGATTCACTGATTTCGGACAGCGACCAATCCTCCAGCCAATATAGGCGCCAAATTCGCCGTTGCCGCTCTGTCAGCAGTTCGCCGTACCAGTCAAACAGCAATGAAGCGTCAAGATGTCCCCGCTTTTCCATACCGCCTCCGCGCTGTCAAGTGCTGACCTTGACAGCTAGTAGCTTATGGCATCCCCTGTCTCTTGTCAATGTCTGACCATTGACGGCCCTGTTCTGTGAAGATGCCGACGCTGTGGCCTGGTGGCGTTATATTGATGAGAAGAAACCCTGTGGGGTCAAGCAAGGAGGCGCATCGATGTTCTCCCGTCACCTGGGAGCGCTTTCTTGGCGACTAGCGACGGTACTGGTCGGGAGCGTGGCCCTCAAGGGGGGAGCCTAGCGACCAGCCCGCTTGCCCGGCCGACCCAGCCAACGCTGACGCTCAAAATGTTTCAAAATCGACAGGTTTCTC
>JAJZXC010000081.1 GCA_021846365.1 Bacillota bacterium
GTCCCGAGTGCTGATTGACCGCCGCTCGGGGGGGACCGGAATGCGCCGGCGTGGGCATCGCCCGCCCGACCCCTGGCTCTCCCCGCGAGGCGGATGGGACCGGGACCGCTTTGCCGGCTCCGGGAAACCCTTTCGGCCACACTGCGGGCCGCCCGAACGGACCTCTTTGATTTGGGCGGGATGCGAGCGTTGTCGGTTGTAAAAAGCCCTGGATTTCCCCAGAAATGCGACCCCGGTTATTTCGTCGACGGGCTTGTCCGTTACCCTAATCGATTGCAAGAGCTGCCTTCTGCACGTTCTCCGCCAAGCCTTGCGGCCGTCCCGTGGGCCCTCCAGTCTCCCCCAATCTATAGCCCCGGAATGCCTCGGTTGGTTCGAGGTGGTACAAGCATCTCGAATCTCTGTGCGCTCCCCAGAGGCGACAACCAGCGGTTGCCCAAGACGCCCGAATCAAACTGTTCCCAAGGCTGATAGCGCTAGAAAGATAGCAACCCCGAAAAAATGACGACATTTTGCGGTCGCTCTCGCCGGCCGGGTCAGAATCCGCATGCGGTCGACCCCCCACGTTTTTTATGGCTTATCCACCGGGTGCGAGCACGCTAGCCAGTTGCACACCCGATTAGGCCTGCCTCAGGGTGGAATTACCAAGAAGTACCAATTCGAGGTATAGCCAAGGAAGCATCCGGCCATACTGCTTCTGACAACGTGGAGAGTCCGGGGAGGGAACGCATATCGCATGCCGCTCAACAAGGTTGAAATCCCTGGAGTAAACACCTCGAAACTTCCGGTGTTGACCAACGTGGAGATGCGGGCGCTGTTCCGAGAAATGCAGGCAGGCAACCAGTCGTCCCGCGATAAGCTCATCAACGGTAACTTGCGGTTGGTGCTCAGTGTGATTCAGCGATTTCAGAACCGGGGGGAACAAAGTGACGACCTGTTCCAGGTGGGATGTATTGGACTGATGAAGGCCATTGATAATTTTGACCTTGGTCAGAACGTGAAATTTTCCACTTATGCGGTGCCGATGATTATCGGGGAAATTCGCCGATACCTCCGCGACAACAATCCCATCCGGGTTAGTCGGTCGCTTCGAGACATCGCCTATAAGGCGCTTCAGGTTCGGGACATGCTGGTACACCGATTCTCGAAAGAGCCGACGATTAGCGAGATTGCCGAAGAACTGGCCATTCCGCGGGAAGAAGTGCTCTATGCACTCGACGCCATTCAAGAGCCGATGTCTCTGTTTGAGCCAATTTACCATGACGGCGGCGACCCTATCTTTGTGATGGACCAGATCAGCGACGAAAAGAGTCAGGACAAGATTTGGCTGGAAAATATTGCACTCAAGGAGGCTATGAGACGATTGAATGACCGGGAGAAGCTAATTTTGACCATGCGGTTTTTCGACGGCAAGACGCAAATGGAAGTGGCCGACGAGATTGGGATCAGTCAGGCTCAGGTTTCACGTCTAGAAAAGGCAGCATTGACCCACATGCGCAAATACGTGTAAAGCCATGATGCGCAAACTGTTGTGGACGACGGCTTGCGTGATCACCTGGGTGTTTCCCGCCCCTGCGCTGGCCAAGACCCATCATTGGTTGGGCTTGCCGGCCATTCGCGTCATTGCCAACCCGGTCAACCAAGCGTTCAAACTTTCCGCCCCCGACCTGGTGCGTAAGGAGTTGGAGTCCCGGCTGACTCACGTTCATAACCGCCGCCCGGCGCGCACCACGATCGTGGCCAGAAAGCCGTGCCCGACGCGACTGGCCGAGCGGACACGCCAACGTTGGCGTGTTGGCTATCGTGCGCATATTTCGCTGAGCCGGACCCGATTTCCCACCCAGCCATACGGGCGGCTAATTCTTCCGGCCGCTGGCTATATGGCGGCGCGGTTGGTGAAACTGGGCAAGGCGCAGGGTCACAACTGGTGGTGTGTCCTGTATCCCTCCCTTTGCTTTATCGACAGCAGAAATGGCTTGGCGGTTCGGCTGGGAATGGCTCCAGCTCTGGAACCGACCACGAGCCACGGCGGCCCTATGCGTTTGCGGATCAGTTGGCGCGTCCCCCAGTTTCTGCTCAAAGTGGTGCATTTGCTGCGCCACGTCTAGCCGTTCTGATCTCGACATAGAATGAACACGGGGGGCACGGTATGGTCAAAACCTCCGAACTACGGATGAAAGATGTCATTAACGTTGTTGACGGACGCCGCCTGGGAAGCGTGCAAGACTTCGACTTGGACTTAGAGGCTGGACAGATCAAGGCGTTTGTGGTTGCTGGGCAGAGTCGTCTGTTGGGATTTTTGGCTCGAGATCGAGATACCGTGGTGACCTGGAGTCAGATAGAGAAAATCGGCGACGACGTAGTTCTGGTTCGCATTGCCAACTATTCGCAGGCCGCACCGTAGGCGAGTGCTGGCCGTCGGTTACTCAACCCTTACCCGAATTTCCAAAACGGGTAAGGGTTTTTCCGTATCACCTTACACCCCGGCGGCGCCCGAGACGAATTAATGTGCGTGCCCGACTTGGTAGACGGCGCCTAGCCGCCGCCTAATCGAGTCGAGATGGGGCATGCCGGGATTGCTGCCAGAAGTTCTTGGTTGCTCGACGCATTGTGCCGCTACGTTTGGCGTCGTGCGTCTGTGTGACCAGCAGATCGTAAAACTCGCTCATTCCAACCGGTCCGACCGTACAGCAACACAATTGTCGGGTATGTCTAGTGCTTTGGACTCGCCCGCTTCACCCTCCCTGGCGTTGACTTAAGCCAGGGAAATGGGCGGGTATTATGTCCAAGGATTGGCCTGGTTGAGCCGCCCGGGGATGCATGGTGTTGCCGCGTTTGGGTGCTGGCGGGGAGAATTTAACCGGGACAAATCGGGGCTCGTCCCGTCTTTTGGCGTCGTTCTAGGGGTGAACCGAGGATGGGTAGTTCTTGGCCTCGAATACTGCCGTCGATGGGATTTGCCTCTGCAGTGGCGATGTTTATACTTGAATGGGGTCCGGCCCCTAGGGACAGCCGGTCGAAAATGACATTCAAAGGCCGTGGGGCGGTTGCCCCGATACAGGAGGAGTTCAGCGTGCCACATTCGTACTTCGTTCCCGCCCTTGTCGGCGGACTCATTCAAGGCATCGTCGAGTGGTTGCCGGTCAGCAGCAAGACGATGCTCACAATCTATTTTGCTATTTTGGGCATTAGAGTGCAGAATGCATACAACCTGGGGCTGATCGCGAATTTCGGATCCTTTTTCGCCGCCTTGTATTACTTTCGGCGGGAGGCCTGGGACACACTCAAGGCTCTGGCCCATCCGTTTGCAGCCGACCCTTATTCCCGCTTGTTGCGCTTTTTGGTCCTCGGAACACTGGCCACCGGAATCGTTGGCATTCCGTTGTACATCACTATCCGTCACACCTTTACCCTGGTAGGGGGATCGGTGGCGATGGTTCTGATTGGCCTCTTGCTGCTGGTCACTGGCTTTATCGCACGAAAAAAGGAGCGGTTGATGGAAGCCAGCGAGGCAAGTCGGCCGGGAGTAGAGGAAAAGCCTGCCCATTGGCGGGCAGCGCTGGTGGTGGGCGGAATGCAAGGCCTGGCTGCCCTGCCCGGAATCAGCCGCAGCGGCATGACCATTACGCCGTTGCTATGGATGGGTTTTGAAGCCGAACAGGCGATCCGTTTGTCCTTCATGTTGGATGTGCTCGCTCTGGTGGGAGCGGGGGTGGTGCCATTGGTCATCGGAGGCGGCGGACGCGCGGCGGTGGTTGCATTTGGCCTTAGCACCACCCTTGTCATGTTGGTTGTGGCCAGTGTGGTGTCCTTCTTCGCCATCAATACGGTGTTGAAGTGGGCACGACGCTTGCGGACGTCCACGGTGACCTTTTTGATAGCCGGTATTGCGCTGGCGGTGGCCGGAACTGCCGCCGTCGTGCACTGACATGCGAGCTGACCTCATCCAGTGCCGAGCGAAGGATGAACAACGCCCACCTCGACGGCTGGCGGTACGCCTTGGGCAATCGTCCTCCCAGCCGCGCCTGTCCTCGTCCTGAAGACCGGGTTTGGTGGAAGTCTGGCGCGGGGAAGGGTGTGCTCGCGGCGTACAGGCGACGATTGCTGAGCCGGCTTCTTCACACACTCTGCGTGAAGTGAAATCCATCCGAAAGGAGCGAAACTCCGGGTCAAGTTTTTGAACCGGCACATAGCATGTGGACGAGAACAGCCGATGCGGGATACATTTCTTGGATGATCGACGATGGCGTGCAGGCGTTGGTGACCACGCGGGGAGCCGACGAGGCCGACCATGCCCCGCTGATGATGAACCTCTCCTTGCTGGTCGGGGATGACCCCGATCAGGTCATCCAGCACCGCCGGCAGGTGGCGAAATGGCTTTCCCGGTCGATTGAGAGCATGGTATACGCGGAGCAAGTGCATGGGGGGGACGTGGCCATCGTGACCGAGGCCGACTGCGGACGCGGGGCAGTCACCGCGGCGGGGTCGGTGCCCGCCACCGACGGGCTCTTAACTTGCGAGTACCGACCAGTTTTGAGCCTGTTGTTTGCCGACTGCGTGCCGGTGTTTCTGGCTGCCCCCGAGCAGGGTTGGATTGGACTGGTGCACGCAGGATGGCGAGGAACCGCGCAGCGTATCGCCGCCCGGGCGGTTAAAATACTGGCGGCGGAGGGGGTCTCGCCGGCAAGTCTGTGGGCGGGAATCGGACCTTCGATTGGGGTATGCTGTTATGAGGTGGATGAGACGGTGGTGCGTGCGGTGGGAGCGGCGGGCCAACTCGCAGCCGGCGCGGCCGTCCCGTCGTCGATCCCGGGCCGGTTTCGATTGGATCTGGGCGAAGTCAATCGCCGGCTTCTGCTCGCCGCGGGACTGGCCGAAGAGCGGATCGAAAGGGCAGAGTTGTGTACGGCCTGCCATCCCCAATGGTTCTTCTCGTACCGCCGTGATGGCAGACACAGTGGACGGCTGGGAGGTTTCATATGTCGGAAATAAAGGAGCGCATCGCCCGAATATTGGAGCGCATCGAATCCCTGCGGCCGCAACACGACTGCCGTTTGATGGCGGTCAGCAAGGGCCAGAGTTGGGAACGGATTCAAGCCGCCATGGATGCCGGCGTGAGCCTGTTCGGCGAGAATCGGGTGCAGGAATGCGGGCAAAAATGGCTAGTTCGGCCTCACCAGGTGGAGCTCAGAATGATTGGACGCTTGCAACGAAATAAGGTAAAATCTGCCATACAGGTATTCTCCGGCATTGACACCATTGACCGCGAGACGCTGGCCGACACACTAGACAGGCAGCTTGCCGACCAGTTCTCAGTGATGATCGAAGTCAACGCCGGGGAAGAAAACACCAAAACCGGGATGCTGCCGGCGGTGGTGCGAGAGTTTCTGGAAACCGCCGAACGGTGGCCACGGTTGCGATTTGACGGCATACTGGCCATGCTCCCTGAGGCAAGAGATTTGAGTCTAGCTGAGACGAAAAGAATTCGGAGATTGATGCAGGAGACTGCCGAATTATGGCGAATTTGTAAGTCGGAAGGTTGGCCATGGGCTCCCTTAGATGAATTATCGATGGGAATGACCAGCGATTTTGAATGGGCGCTGGAAGCGGGAGCCACGATCGTTCGTATCGGCCAAGGAATTTTTGGCCCGCGTCAATAATCCAGGGAAAGTGGGGTAGGCAGATGCCGGGATTTAAAGAGACCTTGTTGAATTTTGTGGGACTGGAGGAAGTGGAAGATGATGAGGAGGTAATGGAAGCGGGAGGTTCGGGGCAAGCTTCAGGACACCACGAGTCGTCGGTGGACTGGCAGGAAGATGTAACTCGGCAGCGCCGCCGCGGGGGGCTGGTAAGTTTGCCTTCTTCGCACAAGGGCTTTCGGGTGGTCGTCATGCACCCATGCACGTTGGAGGATGGGCAGGCCATCGCCGATCAAGTTAAAGCCAAGCGTCCGGTCATCGTCAACCTGGATCTCGCGGACGAACGGTCGCAACAGCGCCTGTTAAATTTCCTTTCCGGGGTCGCCTACGCCGTAGACGGAGGGTTGCGAGCGGTGGGTGAGGGCATATTCTTGGTCACCCCCAGCAATGTTGAGGTGGATACCATGGAGCGCGAGACGGAAAGTCCGCAGAACTGGGTGCGCGGCGTTAAGTGAGTGTGATATTTTATCATTTGGCGGACACGGTCGTCTACCTGCAGGATTTTTTCTATGTGGTGTTGGTAGTGCGAATCGTCGGGTCGTTTTTCCAACCCCGCACCGATGGGCTGTGGATGCGGGTGGTGGGATGGTCAATCAATATCACCGAGCCCGTGCTGGCGCCGATTCGGCGGCGCATCCCATTATTGGGAACCGTCGACTTGTCGGCGCTGATCGCCCTGTTTCTGATCAACATTGCGGGCTTTGTGTTGCGGCAGTTTTTTATCTTTTTGGCGGTGCATGTATAATGAAGAGAGCAAGCCGGTTAGGGGGATAAGTGTGCCGTTAACTCCATTGGATATTTACAACAAGGAATTCAAGCGCAGCGTACGCGGGTACAGCGAGGACGAGGTCAACGAGTTTTTGGATGAGATTGTGCGCGATTACGAGGCTCTCATCCGGGAAAATGACGAACTGAAGAAGAACTCGGCCGGGATGAGCGATCGCCTGGAAGAATACCGTAAGCTGGAAGTCACGCTGCAGAACACGCTGGTGGTGGCTCAGTCCACCGCGGAAGAGGTCAAGACGGCAGCCCGCAAAGAGGCGGATTTGATTATTCGGGAGGCTGAGGGCAAGGCGGAGGAAATGGTCAATCGTGCCCAGGCTCGGGTCCGGGAAGTGATGCAAGAGTACGAACGCTTGCAACGAGAGACCGAGCAATTTAGGGCGCGGGTTCGAAGTTTGCTAGAATCCCAGATCGCGTTGTTTTTGGACGATCGCGCAATGAAGCCGGACCGGGTGCTAACCCGCAGCCAAGACTAGACCGCTGGCGGCAGTGGCATCGGTTAGCCCGGAAGCAGCGGGTGGCGGCCCGGAGGGGCGGCTGGCCTACGCCGACGGCCGAAGAGTGGTTGAGCGCCTCGGCGGTTTTGGGTCGAAGGCGACCGGGCTTAAATTATTGGATGGTGCCGTGAAGAGGTGGGTGTCCCTTGCCGTCAGGGCAAGGGCTTTTGTATGTTACGAATTAGACGGACAGGATAGGGTAGGCGGTGTGGCCAAGTCGCCACCGCGCGCTGACCCATAGCTCAGGACGTCGGCCGAAATGGCCGGCGGGTTCAGTAAGCATGTGGGAAAAGGGCTCGTGCCCGCGCCGATGGCGCCACCCACATGACTCACGATCGCCTAAGAAAGGGGGAAGCGGCCGCTGCAAACCGTCCTCGCCGACGGGGTTCCGTGCCGCGATGGTTCATGGATTACCGAGCTACATTGCATTTGCCGAAGACCGACTTTCCGATGCGGGCAAACTTGCCAGAGCGAGAGCCCCACTGGTTAGCTTACTGGAAGGACCTTGACCTTTATGGCCGGCGACGTGCCCTGCGCCGCGACCGGCCAACATTTGTCCTGCATGACGGCCCGCCTTATGCCAACGGTGACATCCACACCGGCACCGCGCTCAACAAAATTGTCAAAGACATGATTAATCGCTACTGGGGACTCAAGGGTTACGACATTCCCTATGTTCCCGGCTGGGACACGCACGGCCTGCCGATTGAGCTCAGAGCTCTCAAGCAACTGGGCGTGAGTCAGCATCAAATTGACCCGCTCACCTTGCGCCGGGAGTGTGGCAAGGTGGCCAGCCATTTCATTCCGCTGATGACAGCGGAATTTCAAAGGCTGGGCGTGTTGGCCGACTGGGACCATCCCTATGTGACCATGGATCCGGCCTATGAGGCCAGAGAACTCCGCATGTTCGCCGACATGGTGGGCAAGGGACTGATTTACCGAGGTATGATGCCGGTATATTGGTGTCCGCACTGTGAAACGGCGTTGGCCGATGCGGAAATCGAATATCATTCCCAGGTGGCCGATGCGCTGTGGGTGGGCTTCGAGTTGGCGCCGCGTCCCGGACTGCCCCACCCGGTGCGCGCCGTCATCTGGACAACTACCCCGTGGACCATTCCGGCCAATGTGGCTATCGCGATCCATCCCGATTTGTCCTACCTGGTGATAGCCACGGAAGCTGGGAACCTGTTGTTGACCGAGTCTCGCGTGGAGCCCACCTTGCAGGCGCTCGGACTCACGGAGGAGGCACGCTGGGGGCCGTTCACCGGGAAGAGTTTGGAAGGTTGGCAAGCGCGGCATCCGTATCTTGAGCGCCCGTCCCCGTTGATTCTGGGTAAATTTGTCACTGATGAGAGCGGAACGGGCCTGGTGCATGCCGCTCCCGGGCACGGGATGGACGACTATTTGGCCGCTGCCGCCTATGGGTTGCCCATGCCTCAACCCTTGAACGCGCAAGGGGTGTTTGAGCAAGGGACGCCGGTGGCGGCGGGACTCTTTTACCGTGAAGCCAATAGTGTCATCGTGCAGGCCCTTAGTCAGCGGGGAGCGCTGTTGGGCTCGGAACGGCTTTCTCATCAGAATACCTTTTGTTGGCGGTGTAAGAATCCAGTCATTTATCGGGCCACCGAACAGTGGTTTCTGTCCATCCAGAAGATCCGACCGGCCCTTTTGGACGCTGCCGAAACGGTCACTTGGGATCCCGCCTGGGGTAGGGAGCGCATGCGCGGAATGGTTGGCGACCGCCGGGACTGGTGTCTGTCCCGCCAGCGGGCCTACGGAGTGCCGATCCCGGCCTTTTACTGTGAGGATTGTCAGCAGGCGTTGTTGACGCCGGAGCTGATTGACCGCGTCGCCGAACGGATTGAGGTGCTCGGTTCAGACGTGTGGTGGGAGGAGCCAGCAGAGGCGTTCTTACCGGCCGAGTATCACTGCCCTCGGTGTGGAGGTGCCCGCTTTCGTCAGGAGAGAGACGTTTTTGACGTGTGGATGGACTCGGGGGCCAGCCAGACCGTACTCGAAAAGCGCGGCGAACTGAAGTGGCCCGCCGACCTCATCCTGGAGGGGGGCGACCAATACCGGGGCTGGTTTATGGCGCTGTTGACGGAAGCGGTTGCCGTCCGCGGCAAGGCACCCTACCGACGCGTGCTCAGCCACGGTTGGGTATTGGATAAGGCGGGCCAGGAGATGCATAAATCGCTTGGCAACACGGTGGACCCCCTTGAGTTGGTCAGCCGCTATGGCGCCGATATCCTGCGGCTTTGGGTGGCAGCCGGAGACTTTCGCAGCGACGTGCGGATCTCAGAGAATCTCATGCGGCAGATGGCCGAAACCTACCGAAAAATCCGGAATACCATCCGATTTTTGCTGGGGAATTTGGCGGACTATGAACCAGAAGGAGACGGCGCAGCAGTGGTGGTTGCCGACCCGCTAAACCGCTGGGCGGTGTGGACGGTGGACCAGTGGCTGCAAGCCGCCGATCAGGCCTACCACAACTACCAATTTCATACGGTCGTCCACGGGGTAACTCGGCTGGTCACCCTGGATCTGTCGAACGTATATTTGGACGTGATCAAGGATCGCCTGTATACTCTGACCGCTGACGACCCGTTGCGACGGGAAACCCAGCGGGTGCTGTATCATATTTTGAGAGTTCTAACCATTTCCCTGGCACCCATCTTGGCCTTTACCAGCGAGGAAATATATCAAGAGATGCGGCAACCGACAGGACGACTGGACTCGGTGCACTTGGAGACATGGCCGCGTGCGATCGATCTTGCGTATAAAGACGCCGAGGCGCTTCGCATGACCCGCCTCTTGCGCCAGCGGGAGACGATTCTCAAGGCGTTGGAAACCCTCCGGGAAGCCAAGACGATTGGAAATTCGCTGGAGGCGGAAGTCGTGTTGAGCCTGCCTGCCACGGAGTGGATGCTTGGCGAGGACGGTGACGAGGGCTTGTTAACCGAGATGACGATGACGGCGGGGGTTACGTTGAAGGAGGGCGATGTTTTGAGCGCCGAGGCACAGAGAACAACCTACCGACGGTGCGAACGATGCTGGCGCTATACGGCCGACGTAGGCCAGCTCGCACCGAAAGAGTTGTGCGGACGATGCGTCGAGGTGCTGACGGTTGAGGAGCCTTCCCGATGAAGCACCCTCATGCGTGGCAGGTCATTGGGCTGGCGAGCGCGGTGTTTGTGCTGGATCGCCTAAGCAAGGGGTTGGTGGCGCAACGAATGTTTGTCGGACAGTCGATCCCGCTGATTCCCCATTTGCTGGAACTGACGTATATTTTGAACAGCGGCGCCGCCTTCGGCGTGCTTCAGCACCGGGACCTGCTGTTCATCGTGGTGGCGTTTCTCTTGCTTTTCGGTGTGCTTTGGGTGGCGTTTACGCGTGCCTCGTTGGACCGTCGCTTAATCTGGGGGATGGGGTTGTTAGCCGGTGGCGCAGCCGGGAACTTGTGGGACCGCCTGGTTGCCGGGCATGTTATCGACTTCATCCATTTTCGCTACTTTCCCGTCTTCAATTTTGCCGACGCGTCGATCGTAGTCGGAATGGGGCTGGTTCTATGGAATTACTGGCGACGCGAGGGAGCGGAGGCCGCCGATGAACCCGAGCCGCGAGCGAACGATTCGCGTCCCTCCTGAGTTTGCCGGCTGGCGGCTCGACCGGACGTTGGCGGAGCTTGCTCCTCAATCGGGTTCACGTACGTTTTGGCAGCGGGCAATTCGCCAGGGAGCGGTATGCCTAAATGGGCAGCCGGTGCGGGCATCGACGCTGGTGCGAGCAGACGACACGATTTCGGTGGACGAGCCGTCGGCTGCCCAACCGCAGCCAGCGGTCCAAGCTGCCAGCCTTGACCCGGCCTGCATTCTGTACGAAGATCCATTTCTGTTGGTGGTAAACAAACCGGTAGGCATGGTCGTACATCCTTCCCGTGGACATGCGGCGGACAGCCTGGTGCAGGCTCTCATGCCTTGGCTGAGCGAATCCGAGCGGTTCCCGGAACTTGGGCGGCCGGGCATCGTCCATCGGCTGGACAAAGACACCAGTGGATGCCTGTTGGTGGCGCGGACGCGTGATGTCCATGAACGGTTGGCGGAGGCGCTAAAGCAGCGGGAGATCCACCGACTCTACCTTGGGCTCACCCAGGGGGTGGTCAATCCTCCCCAGGCAACCGTCGAAGCTCCTGTGGGCCGAGATCCTAAACATCGGCTGAAAATGGCGACGGTGCGACAGGGGCGGCCGGCTCGGACGCACTGGCTCGCCGTGGCTGAGTGGAACGCCTTCAGTTTGCTTTGGTTGAAACTCGATACCGGGCGCACCCATCAAATCCGTGTGCATTTATCCTCCCTGGGCCATCCTCTGATCGGCGATATTCTTTATGGAGGAAGTCCCCAGGGAGACTTTGCGACCCAGGCCCTGCATGCCTGGCAAATCCGGTTCGACCATCCCGTCACCGGGCGCGAGATGATGGTCAATGCGCCGCTTCCCCGTGGCTGGAGAGCCCTTTGGCGCACGCTCGGCGCGCCGTCGCGCCTGGGTCGGCTTCCGCCTGCATGGCAAGGTCTCTCAACCCAAACCTTGGCGGATGGTTTTGCTGCCCTGGTCGATCAGCCCTGGGCACAGGACGTGGTCGCCGAGCTATAACCCGTGATCGGTCTGGCCCGGTTGCTGCCGGCCGGTCTTTGGCGACCGCTGTCACTTCGGAGATGATGGCCAGATAATCCATAGATAATCGGGCGGGAGGGTGACCTATGAGCTACCCACATCAAAGGTACTACCGGGAAGCGTATGCCTCAAAGCTGCTGGCCGGAGGCACTCCGGTGGGCACGATCGCGGCGGCGTTGGGGCATGTGGGCGTCGGGACTGTCCTCAACGAAGCCTTATCCGCAGGAATATAAAATCCTCAGGATTGGCTGTAACCCCTCCGTAATCCGGGCGATTGCCGCTGGAATCCTGAGGATTATGCGGTTACCTAATACCGCACAACTTATCCATTTCCTCTTCCGATCCCATCCATAGGGGTTTTTCATCATCGAGGAATTTCGGGATGGTCGAGAAAGAGGGTCAAGCCCTCCCATTGGCGTCGGATCGTGGCCAAGACCGTGCGTGCTTCGCCAGCCAGGGTCGGATGGCGAGCTCGCGCTGGCAGACGGCAGCGGTGTCCTGGGCCCAGCGACGCAGGGCTTGATCGGCCTCCTGCCACGCGACGGACTGCGCCCGGGTCGCCGCCCGGACCGCGTGAAGGGCATACAGGCGGGCAATGCGGTCGGTCCATTCCTGGGGTGCAACTTATCTTTGTGAAGATATAACTGCCATGTCTGGTAATCACTGGATACTCATGGAAATTGCCTGCCAAACTCTATGACACCTTCCCGCCGGCGAGACTTGCCGCAAACCGACGCTGACAATAAATGCCTATACAGGGTGGCAAGATAGCGAGAAAGAATTTCAGGAATCGTCGAGTACACCTATGTGCGCTATTGGTTTCGCTTGGAGCCAGACCGTGGTTGAGGGTGCATTTTCGTGGGTATAGCGTCCGCTAGGGAATCTGGGATCGCTCTAGCGCCCCTTTACGGTTTTCGGACACCCTATGAAAAGGCTGACGAGTTCGAGATCCACCAGCGTGTTGACGAGCAGTGGGATCTGATCAGACGGGACCGTCACCGCAAACGCGGTGACGGCCTGGGCGACGGCGGTGGTGAACCGTTCCGGCCCCAGGGCCAGGAGGTCATCCGTGGGTGCTAGCCCTCCATCGCCCGCCGGGCAGACATAGTACGCCCGGCGCCATTGATACGTCCCAAACATCCCGAGTTTAGTGATGGAGCGATAGTCGACCTTACGCATCGTCATCGCGCACTC
>JAJZXC010000082.1 GCA_021846365.1 Bacillota bacterium
CGCAGTTGAGCATAGACGGAGTCTGCAGGGATCGTCGTTTCCCAGCCCGCCAAGGGTGCCGTCTTTAAATCCCCTTTGGGATGTTTGCCTAACAAGAGTTCCATCCTCCTGGCCGACCCTGGCGGCGCCCCGCCAAGGGGTTGCGTGGATTCCAGCAAATCCTCCTGGTAGGCTCCATGATAAAGATTGATCCGAGGCCCGTCCATGCTGCGATCGGTGTCGAGCACCGGCTAGTGCGGTGGTTCCAGTTCCCGTCGACACAGACGCGGGACCAGATGGAGGGAGATACGGTGATGGAGAAGATGACGACGCTGGAGTTCCTGAGCCAGGATGAAAAGACGCGCATGCTGCACGAGGCACGACAACAGTCGTTGCATGACTATGCCTCGGCCATCCACAACGCCAAAGACAGAGGCAGGCGTGAGGTAACCGCTCGAGGTAGCAAACAAGTTGCTCGGTCAGGGCACCGCGGTGTCCGAGGTGAACGAGATCACCGGGTTGTCGGAACCAGAGATCGAAGAAATTCGCGCTCGTGTCGCAACAATCGGGGGGTGCTCGACAAGGCCGGAATCCGTCTCCTGAACGGGCTCTCAGCACCAGAGAAAATACGATCTCGGTCGGAGGTCGCCTCTAGCATAGCGCTGGCCCCATTTTTCATTCATGGGGGTGCCCCGAACTCGGGGCATGGGCGTCTCCTGAGCGGAATTGCGCCGACATCTCCCTTTTGGGGGCGCCGATTAGTGATCGGAGAGCGCCAAATGGCCAAGGGCCTCGGGCTTCCTCGCTGGCGAACCAGCCCGAGGCGTGGGGGTCAGATTAACCGCCTGCGTTTTGGGAACATACGGCCAAACAATGAGGGTTTCGACACATAATATGATCGATTGATTGCCGTTCACAGCGATTATATAAATATAACCTTGGGTAAGCTAACGATTAAGATCTGATGTCCGCATTTCATCACGAAGATGTTTTGTTCGCGGCTGTCTAGCCTGATGGTATAATGGAAACCTAAGCCAACTCAAGATGGTGAGTGCATGCTGAACGGCGACAAGTTTCGCTTGTATCCAAACCCCGAGCAGGAACAAATCGTGCTCCGGTGGATCGGGTGTCAACGGCTGACCTATCACGCCAAAGTGCAAGAGGATCGCTATGTTTGCCGTTTTGCCCAGCCCATGGTTGGTACAGCCGGCGAACCGGTTCCGGCCGACGCGTCGTAGAGGCTGGGCGGATTCCAAAGACGGGTCGGTTCGAAGGAAAAGGCAGGCGAAAGCCAAATCCAAGCCGAAGCTTAGTAGAGCGTTATTCGATTGATATCGCGAGGCAGGATCGAGATTTGGTTTATCTCTTAGCCATTCGTGGCGGAATCCAGACCTCACGCGAGGAATTTGTGATGTTATCTCAAAGAGGAGGACGACGAATGCCAAAAGGAAAGAAGCGCCATAAGAAAGGATCTGGGGGTACGCCACATCGTGCGTCCAAGCGAACACCCTTGGGCAGTCGTTCGCTACCCGCTATTCCGCCTATTGTTCCCTTCGGTGAAGTCATTGCTGAGGCGCCGGTGCTTAGGGTCAAAATCCAAGGCGCTCCCACGGTGCCAGATGGCAAATACAGTTTGATAGATGCTTATTGCACGGATCCCGATTGCGACTGTCGGAAGGCTTATATTGTGGTCAGGGCGGAGAATACCGCGGAAGACATCGCTTATATTAGCGTGGGCTGGGAATCCTTATCCTTTTATAAGAACTGGATGAAAGCCCCGAGACCTCCCGGCATAAGTCTCGCCGATCTTAAGGGACCAAGCTTGATGCCCATGATGCCGCAGAGCAGTTTAGCTAAACCATTGTTAGAGGTCTTGCGCTCGTACTTCGAAGATCCCGAGAAAATCGGATTCTATAAAGAACGCTATTTTCAGTTCAAGGCACATTTGGTCGAAAGGCCGTAACACCTATCGAGACCCTCTGAACTCGGCAGCGGACGGTAGAGATGTTATGGGGGGTGTGGATGAACGGAGCCAAAAACCAGCATTACGGAGCTCCGGGTCGGTTCCAAGGGTCGCCCCAGTACCGCGACTTCGGAATCAGGGCCTGCATAATGGACCCCTGAGTTATCCAGGGGTGGGGGGTAGTGGCGGTCTATGTGGACGTTGAAAAGAACGACGATTTGAATCGGCGCTGGGCAGGATGGTCCGACACGGTGCACCCCGATGGCGTAATTTTTAGCGGCCCACGCAGGGGTCCTTCGTTCCAGCCATCTACTGCCGCCGTCGAGGTGCCGCTCTTGCTCTGGCAATATGCGGAATCGGGTATCTGCGCGAGTCATTGCCATGTTAGATTTCGCAAGTGGCCAACGGCTCGGCTCGGCTCGGCTTGGTTGGATGGGCAAGCGATAGCACTAGCGCGGAAACGTACAAGTCACCATCAGCGGGTAAGCAGGAGGCTTCGAAGGAAGATTGTCTCTTGCGAGGTTATCAATGTCGAGGTATCAGTTTGGGAGTCCAGCGGGTCCAGTGCTTTCCTCCGTCCGTTGTCATCCAGAGTTTCGCCTGCTGGGTGGCCGGTCCGTACCAAGTCCATCCAACGCGCGCGTTGAGGAAATCGATGAATTGGTTTGGGCCAAGAAATTCGGCACGGCTTTGGACAGTCCAGGTTTTTCCACCATTGACCGACCTCCACAGTGCTGCCCTCTCCTCATCCCAAATTATCTGGCCACCAAGCACCTCGACGCCATCGCTGAGACGACTCTTTCCGGGAATTGATCGGGGCCTAGACCACTGTAGACCATGATCATCCGATTGCATGACTTTGCTCCCGTTTGCCGCCACCATAAGCGCGTGCGGCCCCGAAAACGAGGCGAGTGGTCCTGTGCTGGACCTAAAGGCCTGCGCGATCTCAGGCGTAGCAGGAACCGATACGCGGGTCCACTCTTGCCCTCCGTCCACCGAGTGCATTAGGGAAATGTGAAGCGGGGGAAGACCACGGTTTTCGACCAACCATCCCGTCGTCGGACTCGTAAACGTGATCAGGGCGGCCACCATCGGCGCGGCCACCTGATTGACGCGGATCCACGAGCGTCCGCCATTGATTGTCCGCCACAGTTCCATCCCCTCGGGGGACATCCCCGCCCCCGCTCCACCGTCTGGTCCAAAAACCAACCAGCCAACCCGGGAATTCACAAACTCTGCTTGGTCCACAATCGGATTAGGTATTACCCTGTCCGAGAGTTTCGGCAGCTCGACCGTCGATTGCTGCCAGCGTGCCCCGCCGTCGTGAGTCGTGCTTAGCAGAATCGTGCCCGTGCCGGCGGAAGACACGGAGAGTTCTGTCGCGATCCACGCGGTCGACCCACTCAGGAAGTCGGTTACGGTATTATGGGGAAGCGTTGGCCAACCCCCTGGGGTATTGAATGTTACTCGAGGAGGGGTTACATTGCGCCACGAGCGGCCTCCATCGGTGGTATGCAAGAGTTGGCCGGTGAATCCCGGCCTGGGATGCACCTCGTACCGGTGGACGCCCCAGCCCACCTGGGCCGATTCCATGCTTAACTGCTGAAGGGCTATGGGGGTCGAGGGACTGGCGGCCTGTGTCCCGGTAGGCCACCCGAGCAGAAGCGTGCCGGCCAGGGTTACCAAGGCGATGGCTGCCCAATGTTTGACGAGATTGCCCCCAGGAGATCGCATGGAATTGCCTCCTGCTACCAATGATGTGACCGCGTGAGTTTCTTATGCGGTCACCTGCCCGTACGTCGTCACCTGCTATAACGTCATATGATCCATTTCGGTTGCAGGAGGTGCGTCGTATACCCCAATATGATGTCAGGACGGGCTGGTTACTGCGTCCGATTAGAGCCCAAAATGAGGTTATTTAGCACATTCCACCGCTGGCCACTGACTCTATGCGGGATGGAATTGGAGTTGGGCAGCAGACACCCAAGTGAAGGAATTTACCCTGTGGCTCAGTCCGTTGGACGATTTATCGGCACGGCCACCGAGGTGGTTGCTTCTTTTTCCCTTTAGCCTTGGTCAAAGTCATTTCTGCTGTCGTGACAGCCTGCAATCTTTCGGGGAATATCGTCAGTACCACCGATTTTGTCACTTTGCGGTCATATTGGCCCAGTAGGCTAAAGACAAGTTCAAACCAAAGGAGGAAATTAGAGATGAGAAACAAGTGGATTATAGCTCTGGCGTCGGCAGGACTCTTGGCCCCGGGTGTGGTCGCCGGCAACCTGTTCGCGACCACCGCCCCCTCGACTGCGAATGCCGACCAGGCCGCCATCAATGCGGTGGGTGGCGGTCGAGTGACTCACGTGTCCAACGACACCTATCAAGGCCATGCCGTTTATGACATTCACGTGCTCCATGCGGGCACCGTATACGACGTGAAAGTCGCCCAGAGCACGGGAGCTGTATTGCAAAAAAAGCTCTCCTCGGAAAGCGCGCCGAATAATGGAGCGTCGTCCCCCGCAACGCCTACGCCGGCTACGGCCAACGCGTCGGTAAGCGCAAGTCAGGGCGGACAATTGGCGATCAATGCGGTGGGTGGCGGCTCGGTTATCCATGTCTCGGCCGACCATGCGCAAGGCATCGCGGTGTGGGACGTCCACGTACTTAATCAAGGGAAGGTCTGGGATGTGAAGATTAGCCAAGCCAACGGATCCGTGGTGCGGAAGTTCCTTTCCCCGGAACACCACTCGAAAAGCCGCGACGGCGGGAAGTCCCAGGACTCGAAGGACCGCCAGGATGCCCAAGATCACACCCAGGGCTCGACACCGGTTACCACGGCGGGGATCGTCTACGGAGTCAAACTGCAAACGGTTCCCAGCGCCTATCAGACCTATGTCAATCAGGCCTTGCAGCAGGAAAACGGCAGCTTAAAATGGATTAAGCTGATCCGCATGCAAGACGGCAACACGCAGGCCAACATCAAGATTCGCCGCGATCAGGGAGGAACGCTTAAGGTCAAGGACCTCTTTGGGCGTAGCGGGCTACTTATCGAAGAAAAGGTCAACCACTAAGCTTGGGATGTGTAAGCGGAGGAGGGCCTGGGTTGCCGGCGCCTCCTCCCTTTTCGCGCACGCCAGCGGGGGTGGGGAAGGCGGTTGGAGGTAGGAGGAAAGACGTCATGGTTACCCAACGCGCGTGGCGGATGGGCGGCTTGGCCGTCCTGCTGACGCTCTTGATGGTTCCCGGCTTTATCGCTCTCGATCAAGCCATCCCCGCGCCGGTCAGGCCGGCGCCCACCACCGTGCGGGCGTCTCTGACCCAAATGCGCACGGATTTCCCTACCGGGCAAATTCTCACCATGGTTCCCGACGTCTACCGTCGGCGCATGGTGTACCGCTATCGCGTCCGGGCGACCAACGGTCGGCTCTGGCACTTTTACGTCGATGTGATGACCGGCCGCATTATCGCCCGCGAGCGGGTCCCGGCACCTGCGGTCACCGGGTTGCCCCCCGCTGCGGCGCCCAATCCGGGGGGATTGCGCGCCAAGGCTGTCCAATTAGCCCGGAGCGCCGTCGGTGGCGGGCAAATCGTCACCGTGGAAACGTCTTCAGAAGATCATGGACGCACTTATGTAATAAAATTACTATTGACCAACGGACACTACGCCAAGGTGCAAGTGATTCCCAAGTTGGCTAGGGTCCTTTCGGTACAGATCCAACGGCCAGAGCACTGAACGCGGTTAGGCAGAAATCATAGGCGGCTTTAACCACCAGCAGGAGAAGGGGGGCAGCGGAAATCCATCGGGCCGGGGACCATGGTGTGCTTAGCGTCGGCGGCCCAACCGCGATGTTCGATGGATGAGCTGATACAGGTCTTGATTGTAGAAGACCATCGAGAAATTGCCCGCTGGCTCAAGGCGGAACTGGCCCACTACCATTGGCGGGCAGAAATCGCCGAAACAGTTGAATTGGCCGTGGCCATGGCCAGGCGCCACAGCTATACGGTGATTCTGCTTGATATTATGTTGCCCGACGGCGACGGGATTGCTCTGTGTCGGCGGATGAGAAGTTTTACCAATGCCGCCATTCTCATGGTGACGGCCAAGAGTGACGTACGCGACCGGGTTCGTGCGCTCGACGACGGAGCCGACGACTATATCGTCAAGCCCTTTGCGGTGGAGGAGCTCTTGGCCCGGATTAGGGCCGTGCTCCGGCGGAGCGGCGGCGATCGGGGCCCGGTGGTAGAGTTTCAAGACCTCCGCTTGTGGCCCGAAGAGCGGACCGCAGAACAAGACGGCCAGCCGCTTAACCTCAGCCGTCGCGAATTTTCCCTGCTCTCCGTATTGATGCAAAACCCCAACCGGGTCTTGTCCCGCGAGCAGTTGCTGGAACAGGCCTGGGGCTATGATTTTTACGGGGAGTCCAACGTGGTCGAGGTGACCATGCGCCGCCTGCGAGATCATCTTCAGCGCGATGGCAAGGTGAATATCAGTACCGTGCGAGGGGTCGGCTATATGCTGCGAGCCGCTCATGAGTAGACCCACGGTTGCTCGCAGCTGGAGAATTTCCTGGGCCCTGATGGTGAGCATCGGAGCCGCGGTGATTATCGCCGGGCTGAGTTCGGGTTGGTTCGTCTATTCGCTGGCCAAGACGACGTTAATTCGGGAAGGGATAGGGGAGATCACCGTCACCGGAACCATGTCGGCCCAAAAACTCGCCCAAGAGTACCGCCGGCACCCCGCCCGCGCCCCGGTGGAAGACCTGACCGACTTGGCGGCGGCGGGACACTTGTACGTGCTCCTGGAGTCGTCCGACGGAAGATTCGTCGGCTCGAGCGGGCGCCTGCCCCCGGTTGTGCCCCAGCCGGGATGGATTGGCGCGGGTCCTTCGGGGTGGCTTGAGTGGCGGGGCGTCCCTTACGTGTTTTCGGTCACCCGGCTTAGCCTCGGCGACCGGCACCGGCGGCTCGTAATCGTCGACGGCCTGGATCGCACGGCTTCGCTGCTGTCCACCCTGCGAACGGCTCTCTTTTTGGGCGAAGTCTTGCTGATGGTGATCAGCATCTTGGCCGTCGCCCTGATTGTGCGTCAAGTCACCGACCCCTTGCGCTCGCTTGAGGCGGTGGCCGAGACGGTTACCTTTCAGGGCAAGCATCACGAGCGCGTTGTCCTGCGGTCAAATCTGAGCGAGGTGGCGTCGTTAACCAACTCGTTCAACCGGATGTTGGACCGCCTTTTGAGCGCGCAGGAACGGGAACGGCAATTCATCAGCAACGCGGCCCATTCGCTGCGCACTCCGATCCACGTCATTCGCGGCTATGTGCACACGCTCAATCAATGGGGACGGGACGATCCGGAAAGCCGACACCAGGCATTAAAGGCCCTGGGCAGGGAATCCCTGGCGATGGAAACCCTGGTCAGTCGCCTCTTGCAGCTTTCGCAAGTGGAACAAGGTGATCCGCCCGCTTTGCAGCCACTGGCGGTGAGCCCTTACCTGGAAAAAATCTTGCCCAATCTCCGGGACACCTGTCCGCACCATCCATTGATTCTTGACATCCGTGACCGGCATCTGCCTGACGTCCGGTCTGAGCCCGACTTGCTGGAAGCCGTGCTGCGCATCTTGGTGGAAAACGCTGACACCTACGCCTACCAAGACACGCCCGTCGTGTTGGCCGTCGATCCGCTGGCGGGCGGGCTCAGGGTGCGACTTGCGGTGGTCAACCAAGGGCCGCAGATTCCCCCGCCCGAGCTGAATCGCCTCTTCGACCGCTTCTATCGCGCGCGTCAAGGCGATTCGAGCGGGCATTACGGACTCGGTCTGGCGATTGCCAACAGCATCGTGGCGCGCATCCAAGGCAGCTGGGCGATCGAAAGCCGCCTGGGCCGGACGACGTTTGCAGTCGATTTGCCGGCCGCCACCGGGAAGTGACGGTGAGCCCAGGCGAGTGCTAGGCGCGGGGAGGTGGAGCATCGTCGGGCGGGTGTGAGTCGCCCGCCCTGGCCCCCGGCTGCGGGCTGCTGGCGCCGGCCGAGGAAGACTGGCCAGGATTGGTGGCGCCCCCCGCGGGCGAAGCGATGGTGCGGCCGGCGCGTCCAAGACCCTTGGTCAAGCCCGCCCGCCGATCCCCCCGCTGCCGGTCCCACCACATCCCGATGGCGCCGATGGCCACACCCACCAGCATCGCCAAGAGGACGAGCAACACCAGCGGAACGTGCGGCAAGATCCAAAAATATAAGTGGAGCTGCACCGGCTGACGATTCTGCAGAGAGGCGATGACCACCACAATGATGCCAGCCATAGCCCCCATTAAACGCCATAACGTCTTTGGCATGCGTTTTCCTCCTCGCCTGGGCCCCACGCTTGAATGGAGGTTCCCTTCGCGGTAGGTGAGGGCAATTCCTGCTCGCCGGGCATCTTAAATTACCGGCTCACCGCGGAGGTGAGGTCTCTGACAGCAGGGTCAGGCCGCCTAGATAGGGGGCACGGTCGGCCAGCGCGCTGGTTGTGATGCGCACCCCGCTCAGCGAATCGGAAAACAGTTCGTCTTGAAGGGCTTTCATCAACATCGGGCGCCACCACCCAAAACTTTGGCCGACTCCGCCCGAGAGCACAATGAGGTCGGGATGCACCACCATGACAATTACGCTGAGGCCAAACGCCAGCGCCCGGCTGAATTGATTCCACAGGCGTACGCTCTCCGGTCGGCCAGCCCGCAAGCTGCCTACCACATCGTGCGCAAAGTCATCGGCGGGCAATCCCTGCTCCCGAAACAGGCGGATCAGCGCCTTGGCCCCCACCATGGTCTCTACGCATCCGGTCTTCCCGCATCCGCACCGGATGCCTTGGCGATCCCAGGTGATGTGGCCGATTTCTCCGCTCTCCGGCGTATTCAACAGCTGTCCGCCGCTGACCAGCCCCATCGCGATGCCGGTTCCGATGACGACGTCGGCCATCGTCTGGCGGGGAGTTAACTCCCGTCCCGCCCCGAAACGCCATTCGCCCAAGGTGTGCAGACGCACGTCGTTTTGGATCATGGTGGCCAGCCCCAAGCGTTGCCGCGCGGCGTCCGCCAGCGCTACATTGCGCCAACCGAGGTTGGCGTTGATGCGGACCACTCCCGTCTCGGCGTCGACCAGGCCGGGAATCCCCAACACCAGGCCGGTCGCCTGTTCGCCGCCGCCGAGCGCGGACATCATTTCGGCGAGGCGGTCGAGTACGCGCTCAGGTGTCGGCAAGGACGGCGTTTTGGACCGGATCTCGCGGAAGGCTCCGCCATCGCGGGCGACAAGAGCCAGGCGCATGTTGGTGCCACCGATGTCGGCCACGAAACCGGGGCGCGAACTATTCTCCACCAGCCATCGTCCTCTTCACTGAATTGGGGTATGAATGGGCAGCGAGAGCAGCCACCCACCCAAGGCGGCAATCGACTTGCCTGGGGCGCCGCGGACGGCGACCGTGACCAATTGTAACACGTTTGAAGGATAAGAACGCCTGCATATGGCCAGGACGCGGGTGCGCGCCTCCAGGTCGTCTACCCGGAACCGATGGGGAAGCGTCGACCGGCGGTTCCCCTCAGGGCGCGCCAGTTCGAGGGATATGGGCGTGTGGGGAAAGCCGGAAAGGTGGACGGGGAAGCCGAGGCGGTGCCAGTGGAAATGGACAGTGCGCAAATAGCGAAGCCGATTGAGCAGGAAATTGAACACAAACGCCCATCGGGCAGTCGTTTCGACAGTGGCTGAGCAGCCTGCGGGCCGCTTGCTGAGTAGTCTGGCTAGCGCCTAAAGCGCACAAGGGGCGGGGTCGGCCGATTTTAGAGGCCAGCGATTTTGTGCCGGTTGTCGTCGATTATAATCGCTTCTCGATAAAATCTTTCTAATTTCATGCACGAAAAGCAGGATTTTCTCGCTTTGATGATGAATATTGCTAAGGTATCGGGCCTGGCTGCTGAGGGCACCAATCACCCGCGGCCATGGGTTGGTCGAGGGAGACGATCCTCAGCCGGGATGGGCCGTACTTTGGCGGCGCTCGGCCCAGGTTCCTCTTCCGGCCAGGGAACCCACTCCGGCGCTGGCGAAGTAGGAGAGCGGAACGTGGATGAGGATCGCGTTCGGTGAGGAGGGACATCGCGGCGTCGATGGAAGAGGTTAGGCTTGAGCGTCTGGACCATGAGGTATGGTGGGGAGGTGCGGTGGCCGACGGGGCCGGCATGCCGTTTGGCACTGCCCCCGTGTATCGGGATCTGGGGGCAGGGTTGGGGGGAGGGCAGGCCAGTCCGCTGATGATTTCGAATTTCGGACGATGGATTGTGTCCACAACCGGTGCACCATTTGCCTTGAGCGTCGATGCGACTCAGGTGATGTGTCGCGGTGAGGGCAGTTTCTTGGTTGAAACCGCTCCTTCCGATCTGGGCTCCGGCCTAAAGGCGCTGAACCGTGCCACGGGAGAATGTGTTCCTACCCCTCCCCCCGCTCCGAAGATGTTTACCGATCCCCAATATAATACGTGGATTGCGCTGAATGCGGCGACCAGCCAGACGGGCGTTGTTGGCTATGCCGAATCCCTCATTGAGCAGAGGTTTCCGCCCGGGGTGCTGATCATCGACGACGGTTGGCAGGAAGACTTCGGGCGGTGGGACTTTCACCCCCGTCGGTTTCCCGACCCGGTTGCCATGCTGAGCCGGTTGAAGGCACTGGGGTTTGCCGTGATGCTTTGGGTTGTGCCCTACGTCAGCCCGGATAGCGCCGCCTACCGTGACCTCAATCGTCAGGGTCTACTGTTTCAAGACGCCAACGGCGATCCATTGATCGGCTATTGGTGGAACGGCCGCAGCGCCGTCTTCGACCTGACCCGGCCCGAGGCCTTGGGGTGGTGGCGCGAGACCCTGGCCGGGTTGGAAGAGCGTTACGGGGTGGCGGGATTCAAGTTCGACGGCGGCGACCCGGAGTTTTTCGGTGGCGCTTGTGCTGACGCCGTGCAGCGAAGCCTGCTGTGGGCCCGGCTAGGCGAAGAATTCCCCTTCAACGAATTTCGCGTGGCCTGGAACAACCGCTGGCGGCCGATTGTGGCCCGTTTGCGCGACAAGGCGCACAGTTGGGGGCAAGACGGTCTGGCGGCGCTGATTCCGGAGGGAATTGCGGCGGGTATTTTAGGCTTTCCCTACGTGTGCCCGGATATGGTCGGCGGCGGTGAAATCGGCAGTTTTCTCAATCGGGCGGGGGCGCTGGACGAAGAATTACTGGTGCGCTTTGTGGAGTGTTCAGCCTTATTTCCGGCCCTGCAGTTTTCTTTCATGCCCTCGGCCAAGCAAGCCGCCACCGTGCTGACGGCATTTCGGGAAATGGCTAGCCTGCACCATACCCTTGGCCCCGTTCTGTACGCGGCGATGGAACGCGCCGCCGAGGCGGGCGAGCCCGTGCTAAGGCCCATGGCCTACGCTGGAGATCTTGTCCCGGCGGAGACGATGGGCAGTCAGTTTCTGCTCGGCGAGGACCTCTTGGTAGCGCCGCAAATTCGACCGGGGGCGCATGACAAGCGGGTGTGGTTTCCCCCCGGACGCTGGCTGGACGACGGCGGGCGGGTGTTTCACGGGCCCGATTTCGCCTGGCGGCCGAGTCCGCCCGGCCACTTGAACTGGTTTACCCGCGGGTAGCGGGACTCGCCCACCGCCAAGGCATGATCGATGATATGCTGGAGGCAACGTGAAACCGTGAGGACGGCGGGGCCGGAGGTTTTGGCTGGGGTAGCGACCGAGACGGTGATGTGCATTGAGTGTGCATTGAGAAGGATACTTTGAACCAAAGGAGCGCGTAAGGATGGCACACGGAGAGCACGTACGCGCGTTGATTAGAGGCCAGGGCCAACTGTGGCCGCTGGCGGTCAACGCGGTTCAAGGCATCGAGATTACGACCGAGTGGGGTAGACCACCGTATTTGCTGGTGGGCAGCGGCACCTCGTATTATCTGGCCCAGGCTGCCGCCGAGGTGGCCTGGCGGCTGAGGATTGAGGCGGTAGCGGCGTCGGCCGGCGATGTCGTGCTGGAACCCGAACGTTGGCTCGGCACCCCCGGGGGCGTTATTGTTATTTCGCGGTCGGGCGAGACCAGCGAAGCGTTGTGGGCGCTGAAAGCGGCGAAAGAATTTGGCCGCCGGGCGGTGGCGCTGGTATGCAACCCGCATACCTCGGCCGAGCTGGTGGCCGACCGCACGCTCTGTCTTGACGGCGCTGACGACGCGACGGTGGTCATGATACGGTCGTTTACGACCATGCTGACCTCTTTGCAGGCGGCCTGGGCCAAACTCGCCGGACGTGAGCGGGAGGCGGCAGCACCCTTGGCCGAGGCGATGTTCCCTTTGTTGGAAGCGGCTGACCGTACGTGGCAGGCGTTCACCGACGGGTGTCGCCGAGTCTATATCCTGGGGGCGGGAATCCGCCAGGGCATCGCCCTGGAAGGGGCGCTCAAGATTCAGGAAATGTCGGGTGTGGCCGCGTTTGTGTTTTCCCCGCTGGAGTTTCGCCATGGGCCGCGGGGCTCGGTGACCGAAGACGACGCGGTCGTCGTCCTCGGCCAGGAGAAATGGGCGGCCGACGAATGGAGGGTGTTGACCGACATGGCGGGGCAGACCTCGCGGCTGGCGGCGATAGCGAGACCGGGGTGGTTCTTGGCGAGTAGCCCCGCGGTCGGGCGTATTGAACTGCCGGCGTCGGTGCCTGACCTGTGGCTCGGGCCGCTGGCGGTCATCCCTCTGCAATGGCTGGCTTGGCGCTTGGCTATGGAACATGGTGCCGATCCCGATGCGCCCCGCAACCTGACCAAAGTCGTCGAAATTAACCGCGGCTAAAGCCGCCGTGAAACATGTCGGCGGAATCGCTGCGTTCGGCGTGG
>JAJZXC010000083.1 GCA_021846365.1 Bacillota bacterium
TTATCGCAACAGTTCAGTCGCCAGATGGAAGCCGCGAAAGTCCGCGCCGGGCTCCTGCCCGGCCAACCCATCCCGAACCGCCTTGGCATTCCGTGGTCGAAGAATATGCAGAAAACGCGGCGTCGCAGGGCCCGGCTGCATGCCCGGATTGCGAATATCCGGGCTAATGCCTGGCACCAGTTGACCACGATGCTCGTTGAGCGGTTTGACGTGATTGCCATTGAGGATCTCAACGTAGCCGCGATGCTCAAGAATCATCATCTAGCCCGAGCCATCGCGGATATGGGCTTTGGCGAATTTCGCCGTCAGCTGGAATACAAGGCGGCTCAGCGGGCAAAGACGGTCATCGTCGTAAACCGCTGGTATCCCAGTAGCAAAACGTGTTCCGCCTGTGGATACAAAATGCCGCTCTCCGGGCGGGACTGGACGTGCCCTGACTGTGGTACGCAACGTGGCCGCGATGTCAACGCGGCGATCAATTTACGGAAAGTGGCCGAGAGTTCGGTTGGAGGCTTCCAACCCGTTCCGGCGTAAGTCGGACTGCTCGGTGACTCGCTTGGGGAGCGCCCTCCGGTGGATGACCCTCGGAAATCCCCGTAGGGGGACGACCGGTCCTTGAGACCCTAAGCAGCCGCGGCGCGATGAACCAGGAAGGTGGCGACAAATTGGGTCAGCAATGATCACATTTGGATAGGTCCATCAGAACGGAGGGATTCTCACCTGACCGACCTTACCGACTAGGCCGAGATTAGAAGGCCCGCATGCGGGTCTAGGACGTTGCTCGAATGCACTGGAGCCCTATTTATACTGCTCGCTGTTCAAAAATCGTTAACATACCCATAATCCGCGTGCGAGCGACGATTAAGAGGTTATATTATGCGTCGAACCCTCTCATTATTTGGTCGTATGTTCCTAAAACACCGGCGGTTAATCCGGCCTGCGACGCAGACCGCAGACGATCGGCACAACGACGGGAAAATCCGATTGGCTCAGAGCCTTCCGTCGGCATAGCCAAGCCCGACCCGCCCGTTCAGCGCATCGTGAGTGTGGAATTAAGATAGGAGGATGGGTTGGTCCCGGCGGGTTACCCCGCCTTAGGGAAGCGTTGGAACTTCAGGGTCAGCAAGGTCCGGAGGCGGGATTGCTGGTCCCCTGTGGGCTCATTCAGGCAGGTGGTGATGGCCTGACAAAACTCGGCAAACGTTGCGTAATAGTGGGAATTTAGGCACCGCCAGCACTCGCCGTACAGCTCGTCGGCTTTCGTAAATTTCCACAGCCGGTCGATCAGGTTGAGATTGGGGGAATAGGGCGGAAGAAACAAGAGTTCAATCCCGAGTTTGGCGGCCGCATCGAACACGTACTGGCAGCGTTGATAGCGGGCATTGTCGAGAATGATGGTGATGGGACGATCGCTAAACTGCTGGGCCAATTTCTCTAACAATTCGACCACCGAGTGAGAATTAATGTATCCGGTATTGGTGACGACGGTTACGATTTCGCGGGTAATCGCGTTCAATGCCCCCAACACACTGAATCGTTGCCGTCGGGAGGGCGTCTGCACCAAGATCTGCACGAAACCCCAGAGGTAGCCGAGATAGGTGCCAAAAACGAAGTGAGCCGCATCCATGAAGAAGAGGTAGCGGCTGCCCGCTTTCGCTTCCGCCACGCGGGGGTCGAGCTGTTTGTTGACAAAGGTTTCCTGCGCCTCCGGGTCGGCTTTGGCGGGAATCGGCGCGACTTTACGGCATTTCATCCCCATCTGCCGCATAAAGACGCGGACTTGGCTCGGACTGCGGCAGATCCCCGTCAAGGCCTCAATGCGTTGCGGGCGCTGGTCGGCGGGCGTTGCCGGAATTCCTCTTCGAGGCTGGTGGTATGCGCGGCCAAGGCGCTGACGCGGCCCTCGACCTGAAAGCGGAGCAGGGCATCGAGACCGCCTTGCGCGTACTTGCCCAAATACGATCGCACGGTCTCGACGGTGACCCCCAGGGCCAGGGCGATATCGGGGTCGGAAAAGTCGAGGGCGTGCCACAACACGGCTTGGACTTGCTGTCGGACCCGGGGATGGGGGTGGTGCTTGCAGACATTCCGCAAATGACGGATGAGTTCCGGGGAAAATTCCTGATCCTGCATGGGTGATCCCTCGCTTGCCAGAAAGTGGCGGCGTATCCAACGCCTCCCTGCCTGGCATGCTACCGCAGTTTTGCGAATCTGTCCATTTACTCAGCAACTATGTGTTGGGTCTATCGATCAACCAAAAGCCTTTTCATAAAATCCCCAGGCCTGATGGATCACGGCTTAGCGAGGGCGCGAAGCGCACAGTTTGCAACACCAATCAGTGGTAAGTCCCCTAAATACATGGCAATTGCCCGAGATGACAGCAGGTGTCATTCGACCTTACTGTGATTGGTTGACTAGGAGCACGCCGGTATGTCACTAGGTGACAACTAATAGCGTATTGAACCGTCACGCGCAGATGGCAAAAAGAGGTCACCTAGTGACCTCTACTGCTCACGGATGAAAAACTGTGCCCTCAGGTGGGTGAATTGTTTGGCGTTCGACAAAACTGTGCTACTCGAACACCCGAAAACCAGCGCAGATCTCCATGTTGATCACGTCACGCATATGTATGTTAAGAAAATGTGACCAGCGAGCAGTATAGCATACCTACATTAATACACTTTATGAGGCGAGTTCATATCATGGGATGTGTTTGAGCAGTTATCTGCCCCTTGCCCGGCCTTCCTGCCCATCGTCTCCAACGCCTAACCGTCGACGGTAAATAGCGGCAACTTGCTTCGTTGCCACAACAAGACTGCCCAGAGCATTCCCAGGACGCCAAACAAGACAATCACGGCAGCGCTGAGGTGAACCAGCCAAGCCACCCCGGTGGCTAGACTCATCCACGGGATCCACCGTCCCGGCCAAAACCGGAAACAATGATGTTCTTTGGCTGCCATGACGGCACTCGCGGTCAGAATGCCCCCCCACAGCAATATCGGCAGGCTGAAGGCCCAACCCATCAAGCCCGCCCAAGCTAGGCTGCGCACTGCCCATCGCCACGACGGCATCCAGACCAAAAAAGTCCACGAGGCCGCCAGATTGGCGAGCGTGGCCCCCGCGGCAGCCGCCTCCGCCAAGGCGCGGCTGGGGATGACCATGGCCGCTGCCAAGGCCAGCAGCGAGCCCGACAACGCCCACAGACTGGCCCGATAGGCAAGGTCGCGTGCCGCCGGATAGGGGGGCACTGAGGCCCCGGCCGGAGGGGTCAGGTGTTCCACCAATCGCTGCCGACTTATCGTCTTGCCGCCCATTCGTTTACCTCCTCCACACCACACACCACACGGCCGACTTCCTCAATTCCCTTAAGTTCGGCCAACGCATGATATTGAGACGACGCCGTGCCCAGCCGACGGCCACGCCCGTGTCCGACCACCAGGATTAGAACTGCCGTCCCGGGGTGCCGGCTCATCCAGGTCCTGAGCTGGCCCTCGACCACCCCCTCGACCGCCCGGTGTCGGTCGGCCTCCACGTAAATTGGGCCTCGAGGTTGGGGCCATGGCATGCCGAACGCAGCCTGGCAGTCAATCCCGCGCGGGCCGCTTTCAGGTCGAGAACTTTGTTCCAACCACGTCATCTGCGCACCTCCACTGGGCTCTCCAACCTCGCGAAACACCCCGGCCGCGCGCAGGGCGCGGTCGGTGCGGGGATCGATCTGCCGTCCGACCCGTTGATAGTAGTCTTCATAGCTGAGGAACGCCCCGCCCTGCTCGCGTTCGCCAACAATCTCGCCAGCGATGTCATGGTTGACACCCCGAATCACTCCCAGGCCGGCCCAAATTCTGCCGTCCGAATCCCCCTCGGGTCCTTCTCCGTCGGCTTCGAAGCCGACCCCGCTATGG
The DNA here is from genome assembly GCA_021846365.1 of Bacillota bacterium. GTDB lineage: Bacteria > Bacillota > Sulfobacillia > Sulfobacillales > Sulfobacillaceae > JAJZXC01. The sequence goes on from JAJZXC010000083.1 coordinate 3,903, forward strand.
TTGATTTCGGGAGGCCACAGGAAAATGCCCGCGGCGGTGGCCTGTCGCATGGCATGGGTCAACCTGTCTCCGGCCGCCCCCTCCAGGGAACTGAGTTCGGCCGCCCAGAAGGCGAGCGGCCAATGCGCCTTGAGATATGCCAGGTAATATGCCAAGAGGCCGTAAGCGGCTGCATGGGACTTATTAAATCCATAATCGCCAAACGCGTGAACCTGTTCTACCCAGGCGGTGGCTCGCGCCGGCTCCATCGAGCGGGCGACCAGGCGCTCCCAGAGCGAGCGCTCTTCCCGCGCCATTAAGGCGTGATCCTTCTTGCTGATGGCTCGCCGGAACTGGTCCGCCTCGGCCCACGAATAGCCGGCCAACGTGCGCACGATGGCCATCAGCTGTTCTTGATAGACCATGACTCCATACGTTTCCGCCAAGGTGGCCGACACCGGGTCGTCGCTGGTCGGGGGTGGGTTTTCCCGCTGCTTCAGGTAACGGGGAATGGCTTCCATCGGGCCCGGTCGATAGAGCGCGACCACCGCCATGACCTCGCGCAAGTGGCGCGGGCGCATCTCGCGCAAGAGCCTCCTGACCCCGTCCCCGTCCAGTTGGAACACGCCATCAGTGTCGGCGCGAGCCAACAACCGCAGTGTCTTGGCATCATCCGGGGGCACCGACTCAATATCTAGGTTCAGGTTTCGTCTCTCTAGACGCTTCTCGATGGTCTCCACCACCCCCAGCGTTCGCAGGCCCAGCACGTCGAGTTTGACCAACCCCAGCCGTTCGACGGATTCCATTTCCATTTGCGTCACCAACGCGTCGCCGTAGCGGGTCGCCGGCACCCAATCCGCCACCTCTCCGGGCACGATGACGACGCCGGCGGCGTGCGTGGAAGGATGGCGGGGCAGGCCTTCCAGGCGCTGGGCAAGGTCTATCCAGTCGCCATCCGGATCATAGGTCGCCAAGAACGGCTCTAGCCGGGACCTCTGTTCGGCCAGGGTCTTGCCCGGATCGACCTGAGCCGCGCGCATCGCCCGCTGCACGACTTCTGGCAGAATCCCCTTCACCCGCCCCACGTCACGCAAGACCGCTCGGGCCGCCAAGGTTCCGTAGCTTCCGATCTGCGCCACCCGCTGGCTGCCCCAGTGCTGGCGCAGGTGATCCAGGATTTCGCCGCGACGGGCAAAATCCACGTCGAGGTCAATGTCGGGCAGACCACCCCGCTCGGGATTGAGAAAACGCTCAAAGATGAGGCCGTAGGCAAGCGGGTCGATGGCGGTAATGCCGAGCGCGTAGGCAACGATGGACCCCGCCGCGGAACCGCGGCCGGGCCCGATGCGAATGCCGTGCTCGCGCGCCCACTCCGTCAACTCCCCAACCAGCAGGAAATACCCCTGAAAGCCCAGTTGTCGGATAACTGCCAATTCATGTTCCAAGCGTTTCCGGGCCGCTGGTACCCGCGGCGGAGAATATCGGCGTCGGATACCGCTCTCACTCCAACCGCGCAAGCGTTGAAATTCGTCCTCAAGACTGGTTCCGCTCTGGGGAATGCGATAGCCACGGTCGGGCAATACCCTGGGGGCTTGCGCAATTGGCCAACTGGAAAGCCCGCCAAATTGGTGTTGCCATTGTTCACGCGTAGGCACCGCTTGGGCATCGGCCTCGGGCGCGTGATTTCCCATCCTCACCAAGGTGTGATACGCCTTAAGGTCATCCGCGGTCAAGAACCTCACCGGCCAATAGGGTGCCACCCACCCGAGTGGCGGCGCCCTGCCGGGAGCTACCGCTGGCACCACCCCGCCAAACGCTTTCTCGTATTGCGAGTTAGAGACGGCGCCTTGAGCTAGCGGCGGCACCAGCAACAGCAGGTCGCCACTGGCCAGATCATCCAGTTGGGGGACACCGTCGACCTCCAGCATGGCCTGGCACAACCGGCGATATCCCTCGGGGTTTAAGGCATATAGGGCAACCACCACCCGCGCCCCCGACCGCGCCACGACGGACAAGGTCACCCCCAGCCAGGGCTCCAGCCCCAAGCCGCGCGCAGCCCGATCGAAACGTTCTAGGCCGGCCAGGGTGTGAAAGTCCGCCAATCCCACGTGATGAAACCCTTGCTCGGCCAGCCGCTCAAGTCCGCGCTCAATGGGCCACATTGAGCGCAACAGCGAATAGCCTGAAAAAATCGTTAAAAGCGGTCTCATGACTACACCGGGCGGCCGAGCTTGGCTTCACGCTTGCGAATGGTGCGGTCGAGCGTGGCCTTGCGCAACCGTACGTGATTGGGCGTAATTTCGACCAATTCGTCGCCTTTGACGTATTCCAGCGCTTGATCCAGCGTCAATACGCGGGGCGGGGTGAGCCGAATGCCCTCCTCGGCGTTCGACGAGCGGATATTGGTGACGTGCTTGCGCTTGCAGACGTTGAGTTCCAAATCTACTGGACGGCTGTTTTCGCCCACCACCATCCCCAAGTAGACGGGAGTGCCAGGGCCGATAAAGAGGACTCCGCGCTCTTGGGCGTTGTCGAGCGCATACGACGTGGCAACTCCCGTCTCCATCGCCACCAGCGCCCCCCGGGGCATTTCCTCAATCTCTCCCAGATAGCTTTCATACCCGTCAAAGAGATGGTTCATCACGCCGTAACCACGCGTCTGGTTGACAAAGGCGGAACGAAATCCTAGCAGGCCGCGGGCAGAAATGACAAATTCCATGTGCGTGTGGCCGGCTCCGGCGGATCCCATCGTCTGCATTTCCGCCCTGCGCGGCCCCAAAAGTTCCATTACGGATCCCACGCATTCGTCGGGCACGTCCAAATAGAGTCGCTCCATCGGCTCCAACCGTCGCTCCGGCGTCTGGTGAAAAATGACCTCCGGCTTGGACACCTCCATCTCATAGCCTTCCCGCCGCATTTGCTCCAAAAGAATGCCAAGGTGGAGCTCGCCGCGACCAGATACGCGAAACACGTCGGCATCCTCGGTGGTTTCCACCCGCAGAGCCACGTTCCGTTCGGCTTCCCGAAATAGTCGGTCGCGTAATTGGCGCGAGGTTACGAACTGGCCGTCCTGGCCGGCGAAGGGACTTGTATTGACTCCGACCAGGATGGTCAACGTAGGTTCGTCAACCACAATCGGTGGCAAGGGAGACGGCGTTTCGGGGTCCGTCACCGTCTCGCCGATGGTCACCGCTCCCAGTCCGGCCAAGGTCACGATGTCGCCCACGCTGGCAGTGTCCAGTTCGACGCGCTTGAGGCCCATGCGCCCGAAAATCTTCGTAATGCGGCTGCGCGTCACCGATCCGTCATGGGCCACCACCCCCACCATCTGGCTCGCTTGCAGACGACCTTGCCGCACTCTACCAATCGCCATCCTTCCCAGATAGTCATCGTGGTCGAGGGTGGTGACCAGGCATTGTAAGGGTGCCTCGGCATCACCACGGGGGACCGGAATGGCGTCAATAATCGTTTCGAACAAGCAGTGCAGACTGTTCGCTTCGCCCAATGCGGCGGGAGCGTGGGCCGCAATTCCCTGTTTGGCACTGCCGTAGACCACCGGGAAGTCCAGTTGCTGGTCGGTGGCCTCAAGATCAATAAACAACTCCAGAACCGCCTCCAACACCTCAGCCGGGCGCGCCCCTGGGCGGTCCAGTTTATTGAGCATGACCACCGGCTTGAGTCCCGAAGCAAGAGCCTTTTTCAACACATAGCGGGTTTGTGGCATGGGGCCCTCAAGGGCGTCGACGACGAGCAAGGCTCCGTCTACCATCGATAAAATCCGCTCCACTTCGCCGCCGAAATCCGCGTGTCCAGGCGTGTCGACGATGTTGATGGTCACCCCCTGGTAAACCACCGCCGTCGTCTTGGACAAAATGGTAATGCCCCGTTCGCGCTCCAGGTCGTTGGTGTCGAGCACGCGCTCGGCCACTTGGGTGGGGGCGCGAAATATTCCGCTTTGCTTCAACATGGCGTCGACCAGCGTCGTCTTACCATGGTCCACGTGCGCAATGATGGCAATGTTGCGCAAATCTTTCCGTTCTACTACCGCCAAGGAAACAAACCTCCAGGGTTGAAAAACTTGATTCGGTCACTACCCTAACTGTACTATAGATGGCGTACAATTTCTCGAAACCGTCGGCCCCGCTCCTCAAAATTGGTAAACATATCGTAGCTGGCCGAGGCCGGTGACAAGAGCACGGTGTCTCCCGGCCGGGCGGCTCGGTAGGCCAATTCTACCGCCTGCTCGAAATTGGCCGCCGACACCACGTCACAAGGCGCCTCGGCCATTCTCATCGCGCGGGAGATTTTATCGGCCGTCTGCCCCATCAACACCACCGCGCGCACGGGAGCGGACGCGATTTTCCGACCCAAGTCAGTGTAGTCAAGCTGTTTGTCGTAGCCGCCGGCAATCAGCACGACCGGCCCCGCCGTGGCATCGAGGGCGGCCGCCGTGCGATCGGGAGCCGTCGCAATCGAATCATTGACAAAGGTGACCCCCTCGACTTCCACCACCCGCTCCAACCGGTGCGGCACACCGGCAAAGGTCCGCGCGACGGCGGCGACGGCACCCGGTTCAGCCCCCAGCAACAGGCTGGCCGCGGTGGCGGCCAGCAAATTCTGCAGGTTGTGGCGTCCGGGCAATGCCACCTCGGCCACGTCCATTACGGGAACCGGGGCGCCCTCGGTAGCCTGCCACCAGACCTGCCCTGATGCCACATAGGCGCCGGCCGCTACTGGATGGTCAAGGCTGAAGTGGTAGCGTCGGCCGCCAAGCCCCCCGGCGGTCTGGGAGACTGCTTCGCTGTCGGCGGGCATGACAGCAAAGTCGCGCAGCGGGTCCTGAAACTCGATGATGTGCCGCTTGGCTGCGGCGTAGGCGGCATAGCTGCCGTGAATGTCCAAGTGATTGGGTGACAAATTCAGCCACACCGCTCCCCGGGGGCTATGACGGACCAGATCCAACTGAAAACTTGATAGTTCCATGACCGCCCACGCGGATTCCGACCAGCGATCCAGTTCGGGCAGCAACGAGCGGCCGATGTTGCCGCCCACCACGGCGGGAACGCCGCTTACGCGGAGAATTTCGCCAATCAGGGTTGTGGTCGTGGTCTTCCCCGCCGATCCGGTGACGCCCAGCACCGACGACGACTGACTCAAGAAAAGGTCGCTTTCGCACGTGAGCAAAACGCCCCGCGCGGCCATTTGGCGCAATTGCGGCTGATCTTTGACCATCCCCGGGGTCAGGTAGGCGGCGTGCAGGTCGGTCTGTTCAAGCAAGCGGTCCAGATAATCTAGGCCTGCGATGACGGTCAGGCGCTTACCCCGCCAAGCGGCCAGTTCCGCTTGCAGGGCCCCGGGTGAGCGCCTGTCCGCCACCACCACCCGCCTGCCGCGGGACAAAAAATACGGCACCAGGGGACGATTGTTGACGCCACAGCCGACAACGGCGACCGTCCCATCCTGGGTCATTGGGAACCCAACAGTTGCTCTAGGCGGTTCATGGCATCCGCCAAGAGGTCGTTCGAGGTCGCATATGAAATCCGAAAGTGGTCGTCAACGCCGAAGCCGGAACCGGGCACAACTCCTACGCCGGCTTCCTCCAGGAGCAAAAACGCGAGGTCGTCGCTGTTGGCCACGGCCCGGCCGCGGATCTCCCGGCCAATCCACTGGTGCATGTCGACCCACAGGTAAAAGGCGCCTTGGGGAGACGGGGCGGCAAGCCCGGCAATCCGATTCAATCGTCCGAGCGCATAGCGGCGCCGCTCATCAAAGCGACGGCGCATGGCCTCGACCGACGCCTGATTGCCGGTGAGGGCCTCTACTGCCGCTGCTTGGGCGATGCTGGTAGGATTAGATGTCGACTGCGATTGCAGATTGGCCATCGCCGTGATCACCGGTCGGGGTCCGGCGGCATATCCGATGCGCCACCCCGTCATCGCGTAGGCCTTGGACACCCCGTTAATCAAGATGGTGCGCTCGCGCAATCCGGGCCAGGAGGCGATCGAACACTGCACCGTGTCCTCATATACCAAGCGCCCGTAAATTTCGTCAGAAAGTACCCAAAGGTCGTGGTCCACGACAAATTCGGCAATCGCCGCCAGACCATCGGGACTGATAACCGCACCCGAGGGATTAGACGGAGAGTTGAGGATCAGACCCCGCGTGCCGGGGCCCAGCCTTGCCGCCAGATCCTCCACGGCCAGCACACCCTGGCGCTCAGGGGCAATCGGCACCGGCTCGACTACGCCGTCAGCGAGCCGTACTTGCTCCGGGTAGGTCACCCAGTAGGGCACGGGCACCAACACCCCATCGCCTGGGGAAACCAAGGCCATGACGGCATTAAACAGCGAATGCTTGGCTCCCACCGACACCAAGATCTCTTCGGGGGCATAGGTGAGCCCGGTATCCGCTTTCACCCGGGCCACCACCGCCCGCTTGAGTTCAGCAGTGCCCCCGGCAGGAGTGTAGCGCGTCTCCCCGCGCTCCATCGCTGCCGCCGCCGCGTTCCGAATCGGCTCCGGGGTATCGAAGTCCGGTTCGCCGGCGGTCAAATTGATCACATCCTTGCCCTCTCGCAGCAAACTCTTAACCTTGGCGTCGATCGCCATCGTCGGGGATGGACTTAGCCTCGCCAGCCGTTCAGCGATGTTCACTGGAATCATCGGTCCTCCCCTTCCTTTTGTTCAAACAAGTGATCGGCCCACACATCCTCCATCAGTTGGACTAATCGCTGCTCGACCGTCCTCAAGATGGTCTCGCCCTGCTCGCGACTCCCGCCTTTCGGATTACCGACCACCGCATGTCTCATCGCCTTGTCCAGTAAGTCCTCGGAAATGACCCGCACCTTGCGCAGTCGGTAGGGATTGCTTTCCGCGTCCCCCATCCGCACCAGATCCTGGCGCACGGCTAGCATCACCGAAGTCTCGTCTTCACCGGCATGGCCCGTTTCGGTTGTCACCTTGAGAATATCGTCGCGAAAGTCTAGCCACCAATTGATGACAACGGCCCGCGAACCCACCTCGGCCACCCGTTCCATGGCTTCCGTTAAGGGTCCGATGTTGCCGCCGTGTCCGTTGACGAATACCACATTACGCATTCCCCAACCAGCCAACTGCTCGCCGACCTCCGCCGCATAGGCGGCCACCAGACGGCTCGACAGGGATATCGTCCCCGGCCAACGGGAAAGCGTCCAGCTGTGTCCATAGGCCAAGGTCGGCACAACCAGGACACGGTCAGGAAAGTGGGCTTCCACACGCCGACACAACGCCTCAGGGACGAAATTGTCCGACCCCAAGGGCAAGTGCAGCCCATGTGCCTCTACGCTGCCAACCGGAATGAGGACGGTATCCATATGCCCCACCGCGTAATCGGCAAACGTCTTCGTGCTCATTTCTTGCCAATACACCGGGTAATTCCTCCAACGCGACCGGCTATTGCTTCCCCCCACCCTCCGCCGACTGGTCGTTATGCAGCCGATGGGTGATAAAGGCGCCGATCGACCCCGTCTCCCGGCTGGTCAAGCCGCCCCAGCCTTCCGTCATCACTTTGTCCCATAAGCCGAGGGCTTTGGCGGCAGCAATCTTGCGCTCGGCACTTTCGCCGCCATCTACCTGTTTGGCCACGTCCCTGCCTCCCGATATGTAACTAGTCGGCCGCCGACTTACTCACCTTTCTCGTGCGCCCCTCGCCTCAGCAGATTCACTCGCGGCAACCTCAGTATAGCGGCTCCAGACAGCAATGGAAAGGTGCCGATCCGGCGTATTGCCTGGCCTGTTTGCCTAGACTCTCTCCATTCTGATGGAATTATCCATTTCTGGTGGTCATTGCCCTCCCGCTCACTTCGCTTCACTTTTGTCCGTGCTCCCCCGGCAGCCTGGAGATTTTCGCGCCGAGCTAGCCGACGGGGGGACCTTGGACGTCCGTAGAGATTGCTGGCCGGGAATCTTGGATGGAACGGCAGCCTGGTAGTGCCGCTGCTGAACAATGCGTATGATTTATATGGGGTGACACATCTACGTTGAAATCTCATGCTTGAAATTGGATATCCATAGTCACTAACCTTCTTTCTGGAGATCCGCTGACGGCTCGCCAAGCCACCGGGATTTTTCGGAAGCGAGGACCGGAACGGCCCGAAATTACGCCCGGGGGAGATCGGTGTAAGACATCTGGGGCCCATGGCCGCCATCAGGCCTCGACCGCTGTGAGTTGCCGATCGTGCAGGCCTTAGCTTTAGCGCTCGGTTCAGGTGGAAATCATTCGGATCGTCTTGAATCGCGTGGACCGGACCTCCGATGTCGAGGTTCAGCGCTTTTGCGACAACCATCTGCCAACGGTGGAAACCTATACCAAGCAAGCGTTTTCTGAAACCCGCTATAAACTAAAGCCCGAGGCCTTTACCGACCTCAACCACGTGCTGATCGAAAATTTCTATGTCGACGGTTCGTATCGTACGGTGGCCAACTGGATTCCCGTTGCCATTGACGGAAGTGTTCTGGAAATTCCTAACACGCCCGACTTGCGCGCCGCCTACGGCAGCGCCTCGGGCATTGCCCGCGCCGGGATATCGCACGCCTACGATGTAGTCAATCGCTTGTGCCTGAGTGGAATCCTCGATCACTATGACACCAGCGAGCGGGATCTGGCGCGGCGTAACATCGCCGAGATGCGTGAAATCGTACCGAAGTCCCACCGCATCTTATGGTT
>JAJZXC010000084.1 GCA_021846365.1 Bacillota bacterium
GCGCTGGGGCCGCGTCCCCAGAGTGTTCGGGCTCTGCATAACTGCCCCTCCTCACTGTCCACGAAAACCTCAGTCCCTCGGCCAAAAGTCTTCTCAACTATTTTACGCCTTTTTTTGCTGAAGCCACTGGCCATAGCGGGGGGCAAAATAGGTAATGATGATATCGGCGCCGGCCCGGCGCATCCCCAGCAAAGATTCCTCGACCACCGCGCGTTCGTTGACCCAGCCGTGCTGCGCCGCAGCCATGATCATCGAATATTCGCCGGAGACTTGGTATGCGGCCACTGGTACGTTGATACGGGCCTTAACTTCCGAGAGCACGTCCAAATACGGCATGGCGGGCTTAACGATGACAATGTCTGCCCCTTCGGCGACGTCCAAATCCACCTCGCGCAGCGCTTCGCGCCGGTTGGCAGGGTTCATCTGATAGGTTTTGCGATCGCCAAATTCGGGCGTGTTCTCCGCCGCCTCGCGAAACGGGCCGTAAAACGCGGACGCATATTTTACGGCGTATGACATTATCGGAGTGCTTTCGAAGCCTTGCTCATCAAGCGCCCGCCGGATGGCCGCCACTCTACCGTCCATCATATCCGAGGGCGCGACCAAGTCGGCGCCGGCCGACGCCTGGGCCACCGCCACCCGCGCCAACGCCTCCAGGCTGGCGTCATTGTCCACCGTGCTGCCCCGAAGGATACCACAATGTCCATGGTCGGTATATTCACACAAACACAGATCGGCAATCCATACCACGCCTGGGAAGTGTTGCTTAAATCGCCGGAGTGCCACTTGAATGATGCCGTCGGGATCATAGGCCTCCGATCCCATGGGATCCTTGCGTGAGGGAATGCCGAACAGCAAGACCGCCCTCACTCCCATCGCCTGGACCACGGCCAGGTGCTCCAGGGCACGGTCCACAGACCATTGATAAATGCCGGGCATGGAGCGGATGGGAATTTTTTGATCGCTGCCCGCCCGCACAAATAGCGGGTAGACGAGCTGGCCCATGCTTACCCATCGCTCTTGTACCAAATCACGCAACGCCGTCGTCTGGCGCAACCGTCGCGGGCGTTCCACGGGAAACAAGAACCACCACCTCCAGATTATCGCTGTCGGTCGGCGGCCAAATAATCGGCTGCCGTTGCCGTCAGCGTTTTCCAATTAGATACCGGTGCCTCGCCGGTGACTGGGATACCACAACGCGTCAGCGCCCGACTGGTTTCTGGTCCGATACTGAATGCTCGCGTCGTCCGCAAGAGATCTCCGAGCGCGTTGCAAAGACGCGTGACCGTCGACGGCGAAGAATAAAGCACTCCGTCCCACCGCCCCTGTTTTACGTCGTCGCGAACGAAGGCGGGCAAGGGCATCGCCTGATTAGTATAAACCTTCACCGTCTCCACCTGCGCACCCCGTTGACGCAAATGCTCAGCCAGATCCATCCGGTTGCGGTCGCCGATGGGCCATAGAATGCGAACCCCGGCAACCGGTATGCGCTCGAACAATGTGGCCAGGCCTTCCTGGTTCATCTCGGTCGAGTCCGGGATCAACGCCGGCTTGAGGCCATAGCCGCCGAGAACTCGGGCCGTTTCCTTGCCCACCACAGCCAACTGGCCGCTCAGCCGGCGAAGGTCCTGGCCGGCCGCTAGCAGGCGGTCCAAGCTATGGCGCACCGCCTGCTGGCTCGTAAAAATGATCCAAGCATACGCTTCAAGGTTGGCCCAAGCCGCTGTCAGCTCTGGCCCGGAAGCAGCCGGCACGATGCGGAAGAGTGGATGCCAAGCGACTTCCGCCCCCCAGTTGCGAAGAGTGGCCACCGCCTCACTGGCACCCGAGTCGGCGCGCAAGATCGCCAATCGACGACCGTGAAGGGGGCGGGCGGTCCACCAGGCCGGGGTCCTGGGATGGGCAGACAACTGGGTGCGGGTCAAAATTCGTTCGGGGCCGGAGGCCGATGCCTCCTGCGACCCTCTCCCCACCCCGACATCAGAAGCACTCAAGTAAATTCGCTCACCTGCCGACCCCGTCAAGGCGAGGGCCCGACTGCTCTCAGCAAACCGAGGGACTCCCAGGTAGTCGGCGGCCAAGGTAATGGCCCAGGGCGAGGGATAGCGCTTAGCCCAGGATCTCAGGGGCTCTTCCCGGTCGAGTGCCTGCACCACGGGGTCGCTTGCCATTGGCTGGCGGGCCAGGTACACCACCCGGGCGCCTTTGAGCGCGCTCTGAACGACCGCCTCCAGCGGGCGAGGACTCCACTCTACACGTTCGCTCCAATTTGGTGCTTCGGGGGGCCAAGGCCAGACAGGCGTTGATGCATAAATCACATCGCTACGCACCAGCGCCTCCCAGGCGTCGACGGTGAGCCATCCCCACCCCCGGTCGGGCGGAATCGCCACGATGCCTAGCTCGGGAACCGCCACCGGGAGTTCACCTGGCATGAGGAGCCTCCCCTTGGCCGTCTAGCAGGGCAAGGCCGCCGCTAGCCAGGAGTTTTCCCGCCACCACCTCAGCCGTCGCCTCCGAGTCGGCCCCAACCGCCGTGGCCATGGTGGTTCGCCGACCGTCGGTAGCGGTAATCTTGGCCGTCAGTCGCAACTGGCTTGCCGCCAGCCACACCGCGTGGGCACCCAGAGGGATTTGACAACCGCCCCCCAACCGGGCCAGAAGCGCCCGCTCGGCAGTTGCTAGGGCGGCCGTTGAGGAGTCGTCAATTCTGGTCACGGTCTCTCGTGCGCTGGCGTCATCGGCCCGGATCTCCACCACCACCACCCCTTGACCGGGCGCGGGCACGAAAACGGAGGGATCCAACAAGGCGCGGATACGGTCGTCCCAGCCCAAACGCTTTAGGCCGGCTGCGGCCAAAATTAGACCGTCCCAGCCCTCTCTTTCCATTTTTGCCAGGCGGGTCGCTAAATTTCCGCGGACGGGAACGACGCACACGTCTGGGCGAAGATTATGCACAGCGGACCGACGGCGCACGCTCGAAGTAGCCAACACCGAGTTGGCAGGCAGGTCGTCGAGGCCTTGCACCGGATGCGGAGAGATCAGGGCGTCGCGAGGATCCTCGCGGGGCAGATAGGCGCCCAAGACCAACCCCGGCGCTAGTTGCACGGGGAGATCTTTCAGCGAATGCACCGCGCAGTCCACCTCTCCGGTCAACAGGGCTTGTTCCAGTTCGGTGGTAAATAGCCCCTTGCCGGGAATTTCATCCAACGCCCGGTCAAGGATGCGATCGCCTCGGGTCTGAAACGGGACGACTTCCGAGACCATCCCGCGTTTCCTCAGCAGTTCTCTTACCAGGTCGGCTTGGGCCATAGCCAGTGCGCTGGCGCGAGTGCCGATTCGAAAATGCACAAGGTTCGCCTCCTTTCCGGTTCAAACCCCAAGGAACCCATGGCCGCCTAATGGCGCCCAATGGTCACAAAATTGACCGCCACGACCACAAACAACGTCATTAACAGCACCGCGGCCCGGCGCCCCCGCCACCCGGCAAATTGGCGCATGGCCAAATATGCCACATAGGCGCACGTCGTCACCAGGGCCCAAAGGGCACCCGCATTGAAGATGGAGACGGTGCCCGACCGGCTCAGGGAAACTATCCAGCCGGCCCCAATCGCCAATAACCAAAGCAACAGTCCGCCCGCAGCCAGCACGGCGCTTAGCCGGTCCATTTCCTGTAAAGCAGGCAACCGATAATAGAATACCTCGACCGACTTCAATCGGAGTTCGCGTTCCTTTTCGGTATACATTAATCCCACCACCGCAGCCAACAAAAACACCACCACCGCAGCCGTGGCCGAACCGACATGCACCAACAGCCATCCTCCGTGCAGGAGATGCTCCGCTCCCGGCCTCGACCGAGGCAGCAGACCGAGGTCGACCGCCCACAGAACGACCGCCACGGGAAGCAAAAATCCCCCCATGGCCCGATAGCGACGGCCATAGGACATGGCCAACCATGAGCATCCGGCCACCAGCCAGGCCACTGTGGCCAGCCACTCGGGAAGCGTGGAGACGGGCAATCCGCCCAACTGCTGGCCAAAGCGGACGAGCCACCACGACTGCACCATCCATCCCGCCGCCAGCGCTCGTCTTGCCCATAGGCCGCGCTGCGGTAGATATAATGCCCAAACCGCCACAACCGCCGCGGCCACGTAGGCGGCAAGCGACAAAGCTTTCAACATGTCGTCAACGGGGTGATTCAGCGGGAATTTTTGACCCCGCGGGCGTCGACTGGACGTCCGCTGGCAGGGCGAATAATTCTTGCACCATGTCGATGCGGCCATGGTCTCCGACCTTGGCCCAACGCCGTAAACTTGTAACCGGATCGTTAAGCAACTTCTTAATGATGAGGCGGGTCGCTTGTTCCAGTACTTCGCGTTCGCGGGCATCGAGGTGGTCAAGCTTCGACAGCGCCCGGGCCATTTCGTGTGCTCGAATGGCTTCTGCGCGGTCCGTCAGCTGGCGGATTACCGGCCCCACTTCCAGGCCGCCCAGACTTTCTTTTACCCGCTCCACTTCTTCCCCCACGATGCGCTCCGCATATTCACCCTCGCGGGCCCGCTGGCGCCGATTCTGGGCCACCACTGCCTCAATGTTGTCGAGGTCGTAGACGAACACCTCATATCCCGCCCGACTGACGCCGGGGGCGACACTGCGAGGTACCGAGAGGTCGAAGACAAATCGGGGCCGATGCTCGTCCCCCGCAAAGGCGTGCTCCGCCAGGGCGTGCGTTATCAGGGGCGATTCGCCCGTGACCGCGCTGACCACCACGTCGGCCGCCGCCAGCCATTCGGGCAATCGGTCAAGGGTGTCCGCGCTGCCCGCCACCAGCTCGGCCAGCCGTACGGCATGGGCCAAGGTCCGGTTCACCACAGCAATCCGCCCCACGCCGGCGTCATGAAGATGGCGGACAACAATCTCCGCCGTCCTCCCGGCGCCGATCACCACCACGGTCAGCCCGTGCAACGAGCCAAATACTCGTTCGGCCAATTCAACTGCCACATGGCCCACCGAAAGCGCATTTTGCCCGATCCCGGTTTCTGTGCGCACGCGCTTGCCGACCTTCAGTGCGCTCTGCAGTACGCGGTGGAGCTGTCCGCTACACGTTCCCTGAGCCTGGGCTATGTGATAGGCGTGCTTGACTTGACCCAAAATCTCCGTCTCGCCCATAATCACCGAATCGAGCCCAGCACTGACGCGGAACAGATGCCGCACGGCCTCTTCGCCCTGATGCCAATAAAGGGCGTCAGCATGCTGCGTACGCTCAAAATCCGTCCAGTCTTGCCACCAAGCCAAAATCTCACCCAGGGTGCAGTCTCCGTCGACGTAAACCTCTGTCCTGTTGCAAGTCGAGAGTATCACCACACCCTGCGCGGGTATGGTCGAGATCAACGCCCGGCAGGCCGCCGCCACCTGGTCCGGCGCAAACGCCGCTCGTTCACGAACGGCGAGCGAGGCCGTGACGTGATTCATCCCCGCCACCTGGATTCGCACTCCGCTATCCTCCCGACTCGGGGTGATCTCGTTCCTCTCGCCCCTAGTTCCTATCATAACATTTTACGCCTCCGACTCGGGTGACCTTACCACTTTGCCCAGACTGTAACCACCTCACCGTCCTCCGCCAGCTCAGCGAGGTTTTCGACTACGGTTAAGGGTAGCAAACGTCGGAACGCGAGAAAACGGCCTAATGGCGTGCTTGCGCGCGGCCGTTCGGCTCGGCGCCGCCGAGAGCTTACCGTCGATGCCGGTCTAGCAGAAGTCTCCTAAGTCACGGCCCCAAATTGCTTCGAAACCCCCACCGTGTCTCAAAGAGGCGTATTATATAAAAATTCGTCGCGCATGGAGAGCTTTGGAAAGAGAAACGATCCCTGATCAATCACCATTGTCGATGCGACTAATTTTTACACCTGGATTGATACCAACACTCCGTCCGAATTAGCCCAGCGGGGCCATCAAAAACAACATCGGACGGACTTGAAGGCGATCGGCCTCGCTCCTTAACTAGGAAACTTCTGCTAGGCTAAGAATCGGTCCGCTTTGGCACCCGGTCCACAAAAAAGGCTTCTTCCATGGTCAGGCCCAACACCAAGGCCCCAGCCACAAATTTTGATCCCGGTTGCCGTTTTCCGGCCAGGACGCGGTTTACGTATGAATAGGCCAATTCCATGTGCATCGACAGATCCCGTTCGGACCATTGTTGTTCTTGCATTAAGCGGCGAAACGCAGCTACGTTCACCCGGAGAGAAGCCATTTTCATCACCCTTGCCTATTTGGCAAAAGCATAGCCATAATTTGTCTATTTTGCAAATCCCCCCCTTTTAAATTCGCGGCGAATTGCCTATTGGCAACTTTCCGGATAGGATAGGAACATGATGGACAATCGCTATGCGAATTTGCAAAGAGACCAATCACTGGGTTCCCTGATTCGTGATCTCCGCAAGGGACGCTCGTTGTCCCTCTCGGCGTGTGCGCTCGAAGCCGGCATTAGCCCTTCCTACCTATCACGCCTGGAACGCGGTCACCGGCGCCCTCCGGTCGACGTCCTAACCCGATTAGCGGACGTGTTGGAGGTTTCGCCGTTGAGCCTATTGGGGGCCGCCGGAATCCTCAGCGCCCATACCCTAAAGGATCTTGGGGTCCCTCCCTACGGCGTCGACCCCGGCGAATGGAAGGACGCCTTGCAAGAACTCTCGGAGGCAGACTGGCAAGAGATTCACGCCTTGATTCGTACCAAATTGGACCGCTACCGCGCGCTAAATCCCCATCCCCGCAGCCGCCTAACAAAAACTGACACCTAAGAGTGGACCCTTAGGTGTCAGTCTAGAAGCTCTCCTAATCATTGCCTGGCAACTCGGCAATGATTACTGTCCGAGCATTTCGCGCATGGCTGGGGCGACCTCCCAGGGCATGGTGACCACACGCACACCAGCCGCCGACAGGGCGCGCTCCTTGCTCTCGAGGGTCCCGCGACCGCGTTCGATAATGGCTCCGGCGTGCCCCATACGCTTGCCCGCCGGGGCCGAGCGACCAGCCAGATAAGCCACCACGGGCTTATGCAGGGTTTGGATATACTCGGCCGCCTCCTCTTCCGCGCTGCCGCCGATTTCCCCCACCATTACCACGGCCTCGGTTTCGGGATCATGGTGAAAGGCCTTCAAGACCGAAATGAAGGTCTGCCCCACCACCGGGTCCCCGCCCATGCCCACCACCGTAGACTGTCCTAGCCCCGCGTTGGACAGGCTAAAGGCGATTTCGTAGCTCAGCGTCCCCGAACGGGCGACCACGCCAATCTTGCCTGGTTTGTAAATATGATTGGGCATGATGCCCATTTTGGTGTGCTCTCCGGGGGTGATGAGACCAAAGGTGTTGGGGCCAATCACCACCGCTCCCAGGTCCTGAGCCCGGGTGACGATGTCAATGGAATCCTGCACCGCAATGTGCTCCGGAATCAGCACCAGGAGACGAATTCCGTTCTCCAGAGCCTCAAACGCAGCGTCTTTGGCGAAGGCAGCGGGGACGAACACAATCGACGCGGTCGCTGTCGTGGCTTGGACGGCCTGGCGAACGGTATCGAATACGGGGACCCCTTCCACCGTTTGCCCGGCCTTGCCCGGAGAGATTCCTCCCACCACCTGGGCTCCGTAATCCAACATTTGACGCGTGTGAAACCGGCCCTGGTTGCCGGTCACTCCCTGCACGATGATGCGGTCTTCGCCGCGTAACAATATTGCCACCTTAGCGTCCCTCCCCGGCCAGTTCCACGACGCGCTGAGCCGCCGCTGACATTTCTGAAAAGGCGGCAATACCCTCACCTTTCAGCAGGGCCACCCCTTCTCTTTCGTTCGTCCCCACCAGGCGAACCACTAGCGGCACCGGAATCCCTTGCCGTCGACGAACCTGAACAATTGCCTGGGCCACGTCGTCACAGCGCGTGATGCCTCCAAAGATGTTGATAAAGATGGCTTTGGGGTGCATGTCGACCAGAACCCCGAGGGCTTGCGCGGTAGGCTCGACCGTCGCCCCGCCTCCGGCGTCCAGGAAATTGGCGGGCTTACCGCCGTAATACTGGATGGCGTCCAACGTCGCCATGGCCATGCCGGCGCCGTTGGCCATCACAGCGATATCTCCCTCCAACTCGACATAGGCCAGACCCAAGGCATGCACCTTCTCTTCCAAGGCCGATCCTTCAACCACGGTTGGAAGGTCGGGATGCCGGTAGAGCGCACTGTCATCGATATTCAAGCGGGCGTCGGCCGCCACCAAGTGGCCATCCACCACGGCCAAGGGATTGATCTCCACCAATTCCGCATCCAGGTCGCGGTAAATCCGGTAAAGTCGCACCAAAAGATCGGCAAACTCGCGGCTCAGCGACGGCGTGAGGCCCATAGCTTGGGCCATCTCGCGACCGAGGTAGGGCATCACGCCCACCCGAGGATTGACATGTCGGCGCACGATTAACTCGTTGGCCAGCTCTTCAATCTCCATTCCGCCTTGCGCGGAGGCCATCACCAAGGGCGCCTTGACGTTGCGGTCGGTGGTTACCGAGACATACAGCTCTTGGTCGATGTCGAGCTTGCCCTCGACGTAGAGCCGGTCCACGCGGTAGCCTTTAAGGTCCATCCCCAGGATGCTCTCGGCGACCGCATGGGCCTCGTCCGGCGTGCGCGCGAATTTGATCCCTCCCGCCTTACCGCGCCCGCCCACCAGAACCTGGGCTTTCAGAGCGGCCGGCCCAATCTCGGCAACCGCGTTCCTGGCCTCTTCCGGGGTATCAGCCACCTGCCCCGGCGGGATCTTGATCCCCTGCCGGGAAAGATGCCCTTTGGCCATGTACTCGTACTGCTTCATAACCTGTGGCGGCGACGGCCGGTTAGGTTTGCCCGGCCGGAACCGGGTCGCCGGCGGGCGACCCGGTGGTGCGCCGCCTTCCCTCCTTTTGATGTGCGTTGTCCGGTTGATGTGTGTCCAGTTGATGTGCGTTGTCCTGACGCAAAACCGCGCCCTCGACTTGTCTCCTCTCGGCGGCAAGCTTGGACGGTGGCCCTGGCTGGGATTAGTAGGTCAGCAACGATAGCGGGTCGCGTACTGACTTGACGGAAATCTGAAACGCCTGGCGTTCTTCCGCCGTCAGGTCGATCTCGAGCACCTTTTCCACGCCGTTGCCGCCCAAAATCGCCGGCACACCGACATACAAATCGCGTTCACCGTATTCCCCGTTGAGATAGCTGATGGTGGGCAAGATTCTCCGTTCGTCAAAGAGCACGGCCTTGACCATTTCCGCCAGCGATGAACCGGGTGCATAGTACGCGGAAACCTTCATCAGCGACAGTACCTCGCCCCCGCCGGTGCGCGTGCGAGCCACGATATCGTCCAGGACCTGCTTGGATAGCAGAGCCTCTACGGGAATGCCGCCGGCCGAGGAATAGCGAACCAAAGGCACCATGGCGTCACCGTGCCCACCCATCACAAAGGCGGTAACGTCCTTCGGAGACACCTTGAGCGCGGCCGCCAAAAAGGCTCGGAACCGCGCCGAGTCGAGCACGCCGGCTTGCCCCATCACCCGTTGCGGGGGAAAGTTGCTCGCCTTTTGGGCAACATAGGCCATGACGTCAGCCGGGTTGGACAGCACCACGATCGCCGCCTCGGGCGACAAGCGAGACGATTTTTCGACGACTTGATAGACGATATCGGCATTCGTCTTGAGCAGGTCGTCGCGGCTCATTCCCGGTTTGCGCGGCATGCCGGCAGTGACTACAATCACGTCCGAGCCGGCCGTTTCGTCGTATTGATTGGTTCCCGTCAGGTTTACCGAAAACCGTTCGATGGGCCCGGATTCCCACATGTCCAGGGCCTTGCCTTGCGGAATGCCTTCCACCACATCGACCAGCACCACGTCGCCCAGTTCCTTTAGCGCCAACAAATGGGCGGTCGTAGCGCCGGTGGCTCCGGAACCGATCACCGTGATCTTGAATCGCTTGAACACTTGATATCCCTCCTCTAAGATTCCCTGGATTCCATCCGTTCGACCATCGCTTGGGCGAATTGCGAGGTCTTGACTTCCTTGGCACCATCCATCTGCCGTGCCAAATCATAGGTTACCACCCGATCGCCGATGGTTCTTTCCATCCCCCTCAACAGCAGTGCCGAAGCCTCGCTCCAGCCTAGGTGGTCTAACATCATGACCGCCGACAACATCAGCGAACTGGGGTTTACCTTATCCAGATTGGCATATTTGGGAGCCGTCCCATGGGTCGCCTCGAAGACTGCGATCGCATCGGAAATGTTGGACCCGGGTGCCATCCCGACTCCACCGACCTGTGCCGCCAACGCATCTGAAAGGTAGTCCCCGTTCAAATTGGGACAGGCGATGACGTCGAATTCTTCAGGGCGAAGCAACACCTGCTGAAAGGTAATGTCGGCAATCCGGTCCTTGAGTACTATCTTGCCGTCGGGAAGCTTTCCCCCATAGCGCTCGTACAATGCCGCCTCGGCAATAACCTGTTCGGGGAATTCCCGTTCAGCCAGCGCGTAGCCAAAGTCGCGAAAGGCGCCTTCGGTAAATTTCATAATATTGCCCTTGTGCATCATGGTGACCGACCGTCGACCGTGATCGATGGCATAGCGGATTGCCCGCCGAATTAGTCGCTCGCTGCCGAAACGGGTGATCGGTTTGATGCCGATGCCGGCGGAATCGTCGATCCGGGTGCCCAAGCGCTTGTTCAGAAAATCGATTAGCTGGCGGGCTGCATCGCTCTCGGCCGGCCACTCGATACCGGCATAGACATCTTCCGTGTTTTCGCGAAAGATGATCATATCCACTTTTTCGGGGTGGCGCATGGGGGACGGCACCCCGGGAATGTAGCGCACGGGCCGCACGCAGGCGTAAAGATCCAGCTCTTGGCGAATGGTAACGTTCAAACTGCGGATTCCACCCCCGACCGGAGTCGTCAGCGGCCCCTTCAACCCTACCCGGTAGGTTCTCAGCGCCTCCAGCGTGTTGGCCGGCAACCACTCTCCGGTTGCTTTGAATGCCTTCTCGCCGGCCAACACTTCGTGCCAAACAATCTGGCGCTGACCTCGGTAGGCTCGGGCGACCGCCTGATTCACCGCATAAGACGTGGCCCGCCACAAATCGGGGCCGATGCCATCGCCTTCTATGAACGGGATGACGGGATGATCGGGGACCCGCAGTTGGCCGTTGGTGTATGTAATCGTTTCCCCCTGTGGTTCTGGCATGTATTGTTGCCTCCTATCGATCGTTTCTGATGGTCGACTAGAGATGGCTCCGGGCCGACCATAATTCCCCGCACCGTAACCGGCGGGCTCGCCTGAAGAGCAGTGGTCGCTTGGCCTCGGTGGGCAGCTTGTCATCATTGCTACGCGCTGAGCGCATCGGCCAAAATCGACGGTCGCGCCGACGGCGCGGGAGCCTGGAAAGAAAGCTCGGCGGATCCTCAAAGCTTGCCCGGCGGGGCTTTCGATCCGGACCCCCGCGGAGGGCCAATGTGGCGTCTCCAACTGGCGCAGCAAATTAGGCCGCCCCGGCCATCGGCCGCGGGCAGGTGTCGCCTCCCTGAACCAGACTACAGGCTTCGATTACCGGCCGCAAGCGGCATTTAGACCTATTGAACCGGTCGGCTGGGGCAGCCGTTCCCCTCCCCAGCTAAAGATTATACGCCAATCGGTAGTTGCTGTTTGCCATGCAGAGAAAATCGCAATAGAGAACGCGGTTTGGGTACGAACCGAACAGAAAACGGTCGCTCGGGAGGCCCGCGATAATATACTGCTCGCGGTTCAAATCTTTCGTTTCTCTGGTTTCCTGTAATGACCTTATATGTTCGCAAAGAACCTGCGTGTTCCACCCCTCTATAGCGCAGGTCACCGCCGATCTGCCAAAATCCGGCTGGGGCCCGGTTTCCCCACCAGCGATGATGGTGGCGGTAGGCATGGCAAAATCCGACCCGCCGATCGGCAGATCGTCATTTCCGACTATGAGGGGATCGGGGCGGGCTAGTGGTGAACGTTACCCAGCCTTGGGAAAGCGTTGAAATTTCAGAGTAAGCAGACTGTGCAGGCGCGTTTTCTGGTCGTCGGCAGGCTTGGCTAAACAGGTGTAGATGGCGTCGCAAAACTGACGTTTCATAGTAGTGGGAGTTCAAACATTCGCCTTAACAAATTTCCACAGCCGTTCAATCAGGTTGAGATTGGGCGAATAGGGCGGCAGAAACCTGAATGCCGAGCCGGGTGGCCTCCTCTAAGACAAAGGCATTGCGCTCCAACACGATGGTGATGGGGAGATCGTCAAATTTCTGCTTGAGTTGCCGAAGCAACTCAACCGCGGATTGGGAATTGATGTACCCGGTGTTGGTAAAGGTGACCACTTCCTTGGAAATGGCGTGCACTGCGCCCAACACATTATCAGCGTCCGTATAGTGATGGGGGGAGCCTTCAGGACCGCGCCGATCCATCAAAACAGACTGACCGGTTTGCATACGATAATTGCCGACCACACAGACATGAGCCTCCTCTGCCCAACGCATGTGGCAGCTGCAATGATTGGACTGCTACCTAGCTAGAGGGACG
>JAJZXC010000085.1:0-1701 GCA_021846365.1 Bacillota bacterium
GGTTTGCCATTGGCCCCTTTGCACCAGGCTTTCGAGTTCATCCGAGTCCCATTGACCCAAAATCGCCAAGGCAACTTTCACCCCGACGCCGTTGACTGCCACCAGGTCCATAAATCGACGTCGTTCACGCACGGTGGCAAACCCGATCAGCCGCCATTCGTCTTCCCGAATCAGCAAATGAGTATAAAGGTGGACTCTCTCTCCCACCCGTCCCAACCCAGCCATTGTCCGCGACGATAGCGACACATTGAATCCGATGCCGTGCACATCGATGACGCATTCCGAATCCGACTTGTGAACGACGGTGCCCCTCAGTTCGGCGATCACAACAATCCTCCCACCACCGCTTGCCGTCGCCAATACTCAAATCCTGTCAATGCGATGGCGAGCGCATCGGCAACGTCATCCGGTCGCGGGGGTTCCTTGAGTTGAAGCAAACGCACCACCATCCGCTCCACCTGGACTTTGCCCGCCCCGCCGTAGCCGGAAACCGCCAGTTTGACCTGGGCCGGCTTAAGTTCGGCCAGACGGACCCCGGACTCGGCGACGGCTAACAAACAAACGCCACGGGCTTGGCCCACGCTGAGGGCGGTGCGCACGTTATGCCCGAAAAACAACTCCTCGACCGCCGCCCCGTCCGGCCGATGCGCATCAATGACCGCCGTCAGTTCGTGATAAATCGTCTTCAGGCGCTCGGCCATCGCCATCCTGGCTGGGGTGCGGATGGCACCATAGGCCACGGCGGTACCCGACCGTCCGTCGTGCTCCACCACCCCCCACCCCAACGTCGCGGTTCCTGGGTCAATGCCTAGTACCCTCATTGGCCTACCTCTTTCTTTCCTACTTTCCCTTCTTACACCATAAGGTCGCACCATTGCCGGTCAACATTCGCCAGTCGGGGGGCAGAAGGACCGCGGATGGGTCAAGATTCTCGGTCGGCGGGGAATTCTGCGTTGCAAAAAACCCGTTCGACGTCATCGTGGTCTTCCAGCAATTCCAGCAACGCGGACAATTGTTCCGCGTCGCCGCCGGATACCGAGACCTCCGTGGTCGGTTCCTGAATCCATTCCGCTTCCTCGATCGCAATCCCTTGCTGCTCGAGGCGGCCGCGCACGGCGTCGAGTTGGTCCGCCGCAGTCATCACCGCGATCTCGTCATCGTCGCCGCGAAGGTCTTCCGCACCCGCCACGATCGCCAAATCCAGCCAAGCTTCTTCATCGCGGTCACCGCGGGCGACCACGATCCTTCCCTTGGGCTCAAACATCCAGGCGACGCAACCGCTTTCCCCCAACGCCCCGCCGTGACGGCTGAATATATGCCGAATTTCACCCGCGGTACGGTTGCGGTTGTCGGTGATAATTTGCAAATACACGGCCGTTCCGCCCGGGCCATAGCCCTCATACACCGTCTCTTCGTATTGTACGCCTTCTTCTTGACCGGTAGCGCGCCGAATCGCGCGCTCGATGTTTGACTGCGGAAGATTCTCTGCCTTGGCCCGGGCGATCGCCAGGCGGAGACGAAAGTTCACCTCTGGGTTCGGTCCGCCGCGTTTGGCGGCAGCCATAATTTCCTTGGTCAACCGCGAAAACACCGTTCCCTTCACGGCGTCGACCTTGGCTTTCCTCCGCTTGATGTTGGCCCATTTGGAATGCCCCGACATCTCGGTCCCTCCCTCTGTGGTAATCGTTCCCCCGGGTTGCC
>JAJZXC010000085.1:1801-12558 GCA_021846365.1 Bacillota bacterium
GACTAACTGAACTTGCCGCTCACCGGCATCCGGCGGTCACGACCGAACGCCCGCGGCGTGACTTTGAGTCCCACGGGAGCCTGGCGTCGCTTGTATTCGTTGCGATCCACCAAGCGCACGGTGAACTCCACCGCCTCGGGGGGGTAGCCCAGTGCAATCAGGTCTTCGGGCGTACGATCGTCTTCGATATACCCTTCCAGTATCAGATCCAATATAGCATAGGGAGGCAAGCTGTCTTCGTCCTTTTGGTCGGGTCGGAGTTCCGCGCTCGGAGGCCGTTCGATAATATGACGCGGAATTACTTCCCGCTCCCGGTTAACCCATCCGGCCAAGCGATAGACGTCCCGTTTGAGCACGTCCTTGAGCACGGCAAACCCACCCGCCATATCTCCATATAGGGTGCTGTACCCGGTCGCCAGTTCACTCTTGTTGCCCGTAGTCAGCACCAGCCACCCCAGCTTGTTGGACAGTGCCATCAGTAACAGACCCCGGATCCGGGCTTGCAAATTTTCCTCGGTAATATCCCAAGGGCGCCCCGCAAACGCGGGGGCAAGGACGTCTAGCAAGGTTTCCATCGGCTTGGCGATGGGCAGCACCGTGATCTCAACCGACAGATTGTCGGCCAAGGCTTGAGCATCACGTCCACTCTCCGAGGCGCTGAATTCCGAAGGCATGAACACCGTATGCACGTGCGCCCGGCTCAGCGCTGCCACCGCAATCACGGCGGTAACGGCGGAATCAATGCCACCGGAAAGACCGATCACGACGTCGTGAAACCCGGTCTTGGCCACATAGTCACGGACACCGACAACCAGCGCCCGGAAGAGCTCCTCCACCGGATCCGGCACCGACGCCAACGTGGTCGACCACCCCGTGGTTTTGGACGTCGCGGCGGGCAGGTTGACCAATCGCACCGTTTCCAGGGGGAGCCCTCCGCCCGCCGAACGCCAACGTGGGTCCATCCACCGGCGATGGCGGGCAGGGGTCTGGTCAAGTTCCACGTACAAGATACTCTCCTCGAACACGGGCGCTCGCGCGACAACGCTGCCATCGGGGCCGATCACCACGCTGCGGCCGTCAAACACCAATTCATCCTGGGCCCCCACCAGATTGACCCAGGCCAAATAACTGGCCGTGTCCTCGGCCCGGGTTCGGATCATGCGCTCGCGTGTCTCACCCTTGCCTCGTGAGTACGGGGAGGCCGAAATATTCAGCAGCAAGTTGCCCCCCGAACGCGCCTGGTCAAGATACGGCCCGTCGGGATACCACAAATCTTCACAGATGCTAACGCCAATCTTCCAAGCATCAACCTCAATCAGCGTCGTCCCATCTCCGGGGGCGAAGTAGCGCTGTTCGTCGAACACGCCATAGTTGGGCAACCGCTGTTTGACTATGGTGGTCAGTCGGCGGCCGCCGAAGGCGACTGCCGCCACATTGGCCAGTCGCCCCCCACGCGCGCTGGCATAGCCAAAGACCAGCATGGCCGCCCGGCTGTATGATTCCAACACCTCGGCCGCGGCTTCCATCCGCTCTAAGAAGCTCCGGCGAAAGACGAGGTCTTCGGGCGGGTATCCAGCCAGGGTCATTTCCGGAAACAAGACACAGTTGGCGCCATGGGCGAGAGCCGCTTCGAGGTGCTCGATCATACGGGCAAGATTGCCTTCCACGTCGCCGACCACTGTGTTCATTTGTACCAGGGCTAAGCGTATGTAATCCAAGTAACCCTCGCCTTCTGCCGGCAACGGGAAGCCGCGCTAGGGCGCCGGCTGACAACCTTCCCGCTGGAACCGGCGGCCGACGATTGGGGCCTCAAAAGAAAGCCGGCAATCTCCCCGCGATGTCGGCCAATTGGCGGCGCGAAGCCTCTGGCCACAGGTCAATGTGATCGACCAGATAGCTCACCGCCAACCGAAACGACTCGTCTGCCGCGGTTCCGTTGGGCAGAGGCACCACCTTGGGAAAATACATGATCCAGTGGCCGACCTCGGGCGCTTCATCAAGGGCATGGAGCAAGACTCGTTCCGCGGCCGCACTTTGACCTTGAGCCAGGTAAAGCGCGCCCAGGGAATACCACGACCACACGTCATGGATCAGAGCAGCCTGGTAATAGCGGACCGCATCGTCCGGTCGGCCGAGGCGGTGGCAGGTCTCGGCCAACAAAGGAAACGCCTCGCCTTCCATGCCCTCGTCGTCCCAGGCCACAATCTGACGCAGGGGAAGTTCCGCATTTTGCCACAATCCCTGCCGAATATAGGTGATGGCCAAGTGATAGAGAGCCCGCAAATAGGGCTGAACGGCCGGATCGCGTCCTCCGTGCCGACGGCGTCGCCGGCGCGGCAGGTCCTTTTCCGACTGCAAGACGGCGATTTGGAACAACTCTTCGGCCTCTTCCAGTTCTCCCCACGAGAGATAGACCGCACCCAGTCCAATCAGGGAGTCGGGTCGCTCAGGATCGAGTTCCAGCGCACGCCGAAAGTGATCCTCGGCGGCCTCTAATTGTCCGGCCCGCATCTCTTCCCAACCCATGCGTTCTTCTTCGAAAGCCACCATGATGAGGTATCCCCTTCTACCCGTGACGCCCAAAGCGATAATGCCGGCGCTTGCCTACTTTGATCCAACCTCCCGACAACGGGACCTCTACCTCCTGACCCAGACCAAGACGGACGCCGTTCAAAGTGACACCTCCCTGCTGCAAAAGCCGCTTGGCCTCGCTACGGCTCGGCATCCCCGGCAGGTCGGCGACCAAATCCAGGGCAGTGCCCCGCCATGGTAGCCGCCAGTCCAGCAGCGGGGCATCGGCGGGCACTTCATGCTCGCGAAACATCCGGTTAAATCGCTCCTCGGCCTGGTTAGCCGCCTCGCTGCTCCAAAATCTTGCCACCAATCCGTGAGCCAGTTCGGCTTTCATGTCGCGGGGATTTTCCCCGGCCTGGAGGCGCTGACGCATGGCGTCAGGACTTCGGCCCAGCAGCAACGTCGCCCAGCGGACGATCAACGCATCGGGAATTGACATCACTTTCCCGTACATCTCGTCCGCCGGCTCGTTGACGCCGATATAATTGCCAAGACTCTTACCCATTCGGCGCACCCCGTCGGTTCCCTCTAAGATGGGAAGAAAAATTCCCACCTCGGGCGGTTGCCCGTATGTTTGTTGGATGTGGCGCGCGGTCATGATGTTAAAGCGCTGGTCGGTGCCCCCCAGCTCGACGTCGGTGGCCAGCGCCACCGAGTCATATCCCTGCATCAGCGGATAGATGAGCTCGTGCAGGTGAATCGGTACGTGTTGATTGAAACGCTGGGCAAAATCATCGCGTTCCAACATCCTGGCCAGCGTCATCTTGGACAAGAGATCCAGCGTGGCGTCGAAGCTGAGGCGGCCGAGCCATTCGCTGTTGTAGCGCAGAAACAACCGAGCGGGGTTTAGGATCTTGCTGGCCTGTTCCACGTAGGTGGTGGCGAAAGTGGCCACGTCTTTGGCGGCCAGTGCCGTCCGCGCCGTCGAACGCTCGCTGGGGTCGCCTATCCGCGCGGTCATGTCGCCGATTAAAAAAACCACGCGGTGGCCCAATTCCTGGAATTGGCGCAACTTTTCCAGCACCACGGTGTGGCCCAGGTGAATGTCCGGGGCCGTCGGATCGACTCCAAGTTTGACGATGAGAGGTCTTTGGTCCTTTTTGCTGTGATAGAGTTTGAGCGCCAGCGCCTCCCGGCTCACCACCTCTTCGGTTCCTTCGGCCAACCAATCGACAATCTTCTCGCTGTCGTCCAACCAAAACCCTCCCACGCATGCTTGGGCCGAGTATACCATAGTGCCTTTCGTGCTGAAAAGATGGCGGTCGCCCGGGCCGCGTGTAGACCCGTTGGCGCCATCGCGGGCGAGTCAGCACGCACATTTTTATTCGCGGCTGACCTATCAAGGAGGAATTTGACGAGGACACTTCGAATATGAAGTTTGACTCGGTTGACTCGGTTGACTCGGCTTGTTAATCGAGGAATATCTGCTCGCTTGTGCACGCGTTAATTCGGCGAGCTGATAGCTACAGTTGTTCGTTCACCTAGATAGCAGCATGACAGGAGGAAGCACATGCAGAGAAAATTAATCAGCATCGTCGCCGGCGCCCTCTCCTTGGGTTTGGCTGGCAGCGGAGCGTTGGTCAGCGCCTTTCGAGCCCCGGCGGTCGCTGCCCCTTCGGGAACGTTGGTGCAAGCGCTATCTCAAAATCCTGACACGCTGACGCCGGCGATGGGCAGTCTTTTGGTCGACGATGGGCCTATGGGCCTCATGAACGCCTCCCTGATTCGACTCAATCAACACGACAAATGGGTAGGCGAGGTGGCCACCAGTTGGAAGGTCTCCTCCAACGGCCTGCAATATACGTTTCAGCTCAATCCTAAGGCCAAATGGTCTGACGGCCGGCCGCTAACCGCCCAGGACCTTATCTATTCGTGGCACTATT
Source organism: Bacillota bacterium (assembly GCA_021846365.1). Lineage (GTDB taxonomy): Bacteria > Bacillota > Sulfobacillia > Sulfobacillales > Sulfobacillaceae > JAJZXC01. Next base: position 6,259 of record JAJZXC010000085.1, read on the forward strand.
ACACCAACCCCAAGCTTCACCTCACCTACACCACGGGCTGGAACTATGTCAAGAACGTCACCGCCCCCAACCCGCACACGGTCGTCTACACAATGACGCGTCCGTACGCACCGTTCAAATCGACCATTGCTTCGGCCGACATCGTACCGGCCCATGTCTTTTCCAAGTGGACGGTGAGTCAACTCAATCACGGATATTACAACACACACGCGGTGGTCAACGGACCCTACATCTTGCAAAAGTGGGTGCCCGACCAATCGCTGACGTTTGTTCCCAATCCCAATTGGTGGGGTCAGCCGGTTCACATCAAGAAAATTGTCTTTACCGTCATACCTAACCAAACCACGCAGTTCAACAATCTCGTCACCGGTCAGCTCACCATGGGCAGCATCCCGCCTCAAGACCTGGCCCAGGTTTCCCAGCTGAAACCCCACTTCAATATCATCCGCCCGCTTTCGGCGGTGTACAACCAGATTACGCCGATTGAGGTTGGATTCTTGAAAAATGTGGCAGTCCGCCAGGCCCTCGACTATGCGACGCCGCGCCAGCAGATCGTCAAGTATATTCTCAAGAACCAAGCCGTGACGGCGTTCGGCGACCAAGTGCCCGGGGGCTATTTCTATAACCCGCACCTCAAGCCGCGCCCGTACAGTTTGACCAAGGCGGCCGCTCTGTTGAAATCCCAGGGTTTTAAAAAAGGAGCCGGGGGATGGCTATATAAGAACGGCAAGCAGCTCGACATCCCTATCTGGACCGGGTCTACGGTGGCCACCGACGTAAGCATCGCGCAGGCGGTTTCCCAAGCCTGGCAAAAAATCGGCATCCACGCCCCCGTACACACCGCTGGCTGGGCCTTCGTCTTTGGCGGCAAGGGTCCGCAGTTCAACGGAAAAATGGAGGCCCTTTTGTTTGGCTGGGGGCAAGGGGTCTTCCCCGATGACACCATTGATTTCAATTCCAAGTACATTGTGACCAGCCCCACCTCACCAGGTGAAAACGTGGAACGATACAACAACCCGCTGATGAACAAGCTGACCGTCGAAGGAACCACGCTCGCCTCGCGAAAAGCGCGCCGGCAGGTCTACTGGAAGATTCAGCAGCTGGAAATTCAGACCGTGCCCATCATCTTCTTATACTGGCAGAAGTCGGACTTCGCCTACGCGAAGAACCTTCATGGCTATCAGCAAACCGTATTCGGTACCACACCGGTTTGGGATTGGTCGCTGCGATAAGGCAAGTCAACCGAGGGAGACAAGGCTGCCGTCGACGGCCTTGTCTCTCGCCTATACCGGCAATGCCGATAGCGGGTCCAGAGCGTTCACAGCGAGCAGCACCAGAGAGGAGTTGGAGACTTTATGTGGCGCTATGTCGTACAGCGGATTTTGGAAGCCATCCCCCTACTCTTCTTGGTCACTCTGGTAACCTATTTTTTGATGAATCTGACGCCGGGCGGACCTCTCTCGCTGTACATGCACAACCCCAAAGTCGCTCCCCAAACTCTTCACGTCTTAGCCTTGCAAATGGGTCTGACCAAGCCCTGGTATGTGCGCTATTTTCTTTGGCTGTGGTCCCTTTTGCACGGCAATTGGGGTTACAGTTACTTTTCGGGCCAGCCGGTGCTCGCGTTAATCGGTCAGCGGCTGCCCAACACGCTGATTTTGATGGGATCCTCGTTCATGATTTCGCTCGGGATTGGGATTCCGCTCGGTATCTACGTGGCCACCCACCAGTACTCGCTACAGGACCACGTGTTTTCGTTCGCGTCCTTTTTTGCCTGGGCAATGCCCAGTTTCTTCTTCGGTCTCCTGTTGCAAACCGTTTTTGCGGTTAAACTGGGCTGGCTACCGGTGTCGGGAATGTATTCGGTCTATCAACCGCCGAGCCTCGGTCAGTTGCTGCAACACCTGATCCTGCCCGCATTTGTCCTCGGACTGGGCAGTCTTGCGGGATGGAGTCGCTACATGCGCTCCGGCATCCTGGAAGTCATCCGTCAGGACTATATCCGGACCGCGCGCGCCAAGGGACTGTCCGAACGCAAAGTGATATGGAAGCACGCGCTAAAGAACGCGCTGCTTCCCATTGTCACCATTATTGGCCTTGACCTCCCAGGATTTTTCGGCGGCGCCGTGATTACTGAGCAAATCTTCGCCTGGCCGGGGATGGGCCGCCTCTTTCTCAGCTCCCTCAACGAACGCGACTATCCGGTGCAAATGGCCGGCTTATTAATCGGGGCTATCCTGCTGGTGGTGGGCAATCTCCTGGCCGACCTCACCTACAGCTTGCTCGATCCCCGCATTCAGTACCGGTAATCCCTCGACAAGGAGGCCTATGGTGGCAAAGTTGGCTGAAGACCCCCAAGCTTTGGCATCCGAAGAACCCCGCGAACACCGACCAAGCATACTTCGGCGCCTGTTTCACCATCGCATGGCGCTCATCGGCACCGTGGTGCTCTTGATCATGGTGAGCGCTTCCCTCTTCGCTCCTGTGCTCACCAGCCAAAGCCCGACCCAGACTAATCTCTTTCAGACGCTTTTGCCTCCGGGTCCCGGTCATCCGCTAGGCACCGACCAGCTCGGCCGCGACGTGTTTTCCCGCCTATTGTACGGAGGAAGAATTTCATTTCTGGTCGGCGTGGGGGCAACCTCGATTAGCGTCACCATGGGCACCTTCTACGGCGCCCTCTCGGGCTTCCTCGGCGGTATCCCCGATCGGCTGATGATGCGCTTTGTCGACCTCGTCCTGTCATTCCCGGCTATTTTCTTGCTCCTGGTGATTCTTAATCTCATGGGAGGTCAGGCCTCGGTAGCCGTCATGGTTTTGTATCTCGGCCTTTTTGGCTGGGGCGGATTGGCCCGCATCGTGCGTGCTCAAGTCTTGTCGATCAAGAAACTGGAATTCGTCGAGGCGGCACGGGCCATCGGCGCCGGGCCCTGGCGACAGCTCATCGTCCATGTCTTACCGGGAGCCATGGCCCCGGTCTGGGTCGCCGCGGCTTTTGGTGTGGGCGGCAATATGCTGGCCGAAGCGTCGCTGGATTTTCTGGGTTTCGGCCTGTCGCCTTCGATTCCCTCCTGGGGCAATATGCTCAATGCAGCCCAAAACTATATCGTGACCAATCCGATCATGATTCTGGTCCCTGGTCTTACGATTACAATCGCCGTGGTGGCCATCAACTTCGTCGGCGACGGGTTACGCGACGCGCTCGACCCGCGCAGCACCGCCGGCATGCAACGTATCGGCTAGAGGCTGCCCGCGTCCCGTTTTCCCCGGCAACTGATGGCGCCTTCCTTCGGTCTTAACGGCGGCCGGGTAGTGGTATTACCAATCGTTGTGAGCTACAATGATCACGATGGCTCGGTCGTAATCAGTGGCCGCTGGCGGTACCGCCGTATACGCCATGGTTCGTTATGTTAACGGGAAGGAATGGTCCTCAATGCGCGGTGCACACGATGCGGTTACGATGCGCATCCCTGTCCCCGATCTCCGCCAATGGGCACAAACTGTTTTCATGCGGGTCGGCGTTCCGCGGGAAGACGCCGCCATCGCCACCCACGTCCTGGTCGACGCCGATTTGCGCGGCAAGCACACCCACGGGGTGAGCCGGGTGCCTCTGTACGTCGGACGCCTCGAGCGCGGTCTCATCGCTCCCCGGCCCGAAATCGTCTTTGACAACCCCAAAACGCCTACCATGATTCGCATGGATGGTGGCAACGGCCTAGGGCCGGTGGTCGCCTGGAAAGCGACCGAACGGGTGACCGAGGGCGCCCGGGCCTATGGCATCGCCGCCGTCGCCGTACGCCATTCCAATCATTGTGGAGCGATGCATGCATACTGCCTGCATGCCGCCTCCCAGGGATTGATTCTGCTGGCGCTGACCAACAGCCCGCCGGGCATCGCCCCCTGGGGCGGGCGCAAGGCCTTCTTAGGCACCAATCCGATTGCCTGGGGATTTCCGCGCGGTCCGCGCCAGGCGCCCCTTCTGATTGACTTGGCCACCTCGGTGGTCGCGCGCGGCAACATCATTCAGGCGGCGCGACTCAATCTACCCATCCCCCTGGGCTGGGCAATCGGGCCCGACGGCGTCCCCACCACCGACGCCGAGCAGGCGCTGGAAGGCGCCGTCCTGCCGATCGCCGGCGCCAAGGGATACGCGTTGGCGCTGGCGGTTGAAATTCTGAGCGGTCTCTTGTCTGGCGCGGGGATAGGCCCCAATGTCAAAAACCCCTATACGGATAACACCCATGCGAGCAATGTTGGTCATTTCTTCTTGGCCATCGACCCCGAGACCTTAATGCCGGAGGCGGAGTTGGCAGATCGCATGAACGGCTTAGAACAGGCGTTGCGCGCGGTGCCGCCGTCAAGTGACGGGCCGGTCGCTTTGCCCGGCGATCACAGCGAAATGGTGTTTAAGGAAAATCTGCAATACGGGGTGCCCCTCGACCTGCACCTACTCGACGAATTGAATGCGCTTTCCGAGCGACTGGACATCGGCGGACTTGGCCCCTGACCACGGAGGCCCGGCCGACAATAACGCATCCATTCCATTATTCTGACGAGGACGTGAGCGTATGTTCGAACCGATCCCCGCCCATCTCTCACTGCGTGATCGCATCGTGCAGGACCTCTTGCGAAAAATCGAGAGCGAGCAGTTGCGCCCCGGCGACCGTCTGCTTTCCGAGCGGGCCCTGGCCCAAGAATACCAAGTCAGCCGAACCGCCTTGCGGGATGCGCTGCGCACGTTGGCTGGCCTCGGGGTGGTCGCCATCCGCCACGGCAAGGGAGTATATGTCCAGGGCAACCAGGGACTGGCCTTGGGACAAGCCTTGTGGGCCCCCTTCGTAGTCCGTCCTGACACGGTGTCGTCCTTGTTCGCGGTCCGCAAGGTGCTAGAAACCGAGGCGAGCGGTTGGGCCGCGGAGAAAGCGACCGTCGCCGACAAAGAACACCTCTTGTGCATCATCGAGCAGGCCAGGGCAGCTCGGCAACCCGACGGTCGCATCGACCTAGACAAAGCCGCTGAGGCCGATCAGGCATTTCATACCGCCCTGTTTGTCGCCGCTGGCAATCCCATCGCTGCCCGCTTGATGTTGAACCTGCTCGACCTGCTGGCCGAAGTACGCAAACAGAGCCTGAGCATTGAAGGGCGCGCTTGGCTTTCTATTCGTGAACACGAGAAAATCGCCACCCGCATCCAGCACGGCACTGCCAAGGCGGCACGCACCGCCATGCTGGACCATTTGAACGGGGTCGAAGCCGCTATTATTGCCGAATTGACGCCCAGTCAGGGTTCATCACCCACGGCGCCCCAGCCAATTTGACCGTTAGGCAAGCTGGGGCGATGTGGAGATCTGGTACGCCGAGAACCACGAAGACGTGGATTTTGTCATACACCCCACGGCTGAAGCCGGGGGCTTGAACGAAGGCGTTGCCGACGGCCCTTCGCTTCAGTCGGAAAGCCCGCAAGGGCGCTATGACTGGCTCTTGGGGTATGCGTGGTCACACGTAACCAGCCTTGGTCTGCCGGGACCCTCAGGACGAGCAGACTCCGTTCCCTTGATGCAGGCCTTCAGGTGCTTCTCCGGCCTGAAACGCTCTGGTCTTCCGTTAAACGCGAGCATGGGTGTTGCCAGCCGTCCCCCTGCGGGGATTTCCGAGGGCCGAGCCCCTTACGGGGCTCCGGAAGGAGATTGTGGATTATGGTCTTTGCCTTGACACTCACCAAAACTTCCGAAAATACTCTCGGTGCGACAAACCGAATGATGGGCACAGCAAAGCTGCCCGTCCCACGGGCTGATTTTTTTGGGTCGCTGTTCTGTTAATCAAGTGGGTCGCATTATTGGCCAAACACGTCTGCAAGATTGATGGACAGGTCAGCAAATATGCTGACCTTGACGACCTCATTGGGTCCGTACACTTGTGGTTCCCCCACGGCTGTACCTTCCAACGGATATACCTCAACAATTTGATTGGATGGGTCAATAATCCAATATTCCCGGACTCGTGATTTTCGGTAAAGACGCAGTTTCACGGTCTTGTCTTTGACAGCGGTAGAGGCACTAAGGACTTCAATCCGAGAACATTCGCGGGATTGACGGAACTACCCAGAATCTGTGGATCGTCTCTACAGAGGACGGACCAGCACACCGTCTCACCCGCGGCCGGGTCCGCGACGTCGAGCCGCGATGGTCTCCCGACGGTCGCTATCTGGCGTTTCTGTCCGACCGCGCCAATGAACTGGAGTTGGCACGGGATGAGGATTGGGAAAAGGGCGATGACGAAAAGACTAGGCGTCCGCAGATT
>JAJZXC010000086.1 GCA_021846365.1 Bacillota bacterium
CTCACCGAAGCCACTCCTGGCGTGGTTGCGTTCGAACCGACTTAAACGTTAACTTGTCGGACGAACGAAACTGCGTAGGTTGGGCACGATGCTCGGTGAACCGACGTTCGAGACGGCATATAGGATGTCGGGAATATCATCATGGCTTATTGTCAGGGAGCAAGTCACCCATAGTTGAGTTTCCGATGGCCGTCATTGGGGAGGCGAAATGGTCCAGTCGCGCTGGTCTTGGCTGTTCGTGTTCCTTGCCCAGCAGCGTGGCCTTTCCCCATTGCCACAAATCTTGGGGCAAGGAGATTGCTGAATGCAGGTTACGTTATATAATAACTGAGTGAACGCTCACTTTTTAAGGAGGCGGGTTGTGCCCAAGGTCAGTGAATCGCATAAAGAACGGAGGAAACAAGCCATTGTCGACGCTGCGGAAGAGGTGTTCTTAGGCAAGGGGTACCAATTGGCGACGGTAGATGATATTGCCCTCCGCTCCGGGCTCAGTGTGGGTGCACTGTACCGGTATTTCTCGACAAAGAGCGAGATCATGCTCACCCTTTTGGAACAGCGCTTGGGGCGAACCCCGGGCCTCCTTCAGCGCCTGACCGAAGGTGAGGCGAGTCCGTGGGAGCGGATCAGCCGCTGCGTGGATATCTTTGTCCTGGCGCTTAGGGTTCGACACCCCAGTACTGGCCGCCTCTTGCTGGTTGCCTGGGGGGAGGCGCTCCAAGATGTGAGCGTCCGGGAAGGGTTGCGGCGCCGATTCCGCGGGCTGCTGGAGTATCTTGAAAGCGTTATCCGGCAAGGCATAGTCGAGGGCGAGTTCCAACCCGGGGCAGACGCCCGAGTTTTGGGTTCGCTCCTTATTTGTCTGGCCGACGGGGTTACCCTCTATTGGTCGGCCAATACTCCAGAATTGGAGTTGCACCGGATTCGAACTACCGTGATGGCCATGCTGAGGGCGTATCTGTTAAGGGCTGACAATTCGGGAGAGGAGACGATGTAGTGTGCCACGTCGGGTTGTGATTACTGGCATCGGGCTGATAACCCCGCTTGGCAATCAGCGAGAGGCCAATTGGGAAGCTATCCTGGCCGCGCGGTCGGGTATCGGCCAGATTACACGCTTTGATACCTCTCAACTCACCTCGGCCGTCGCCGGCGAGGTGAGGGGATTTGAGCACAGTGAGGTATTGGAACCCAAGGCCGCCCGGCACTATGATCGCTTTATCCACTTGGCCGTGCAGGCGACGGCAGAGGCGCTGGCCGACGCGAAATGGGTGTTCGATGCCGGTTGGGCCGAGCGGACAGGCGTGACCTACGGCAGCGCCATGGGGGGATTGAGCACAATCTTGCAGGCGGAGAACACACTGCGCAATCGGGGCGCCCGGCGGGTGTCCCCGTTTCTTACCCCGGGCAGCGGGATGAACATGGCGGCCGGCGTCATCTCCATTCAGTGGAAGCTTAGGGGGCCCAATTACGCCACCGCGTCCGCCTGTTCCACCTCGGCACACGCCATTGCCGACGGGTTTTATGCCATTCAGCGCGGCGACGCCGATATGATGGTCACCGGCGGTAGCGAAGCGGTAATTACGGAAGTGACCGTGGCTTCATTCGACAATGCCCGCGCCTTGTCTCGCCGGATGCCTCCCGCCGAGGCCTCGCGCCCTTTCGACGCTGACCGTGATGGCTTCGTCATCGCCGAAGGCGGGGCCACGGTGATTCTTGAGGAACGTGAGCACGCCCGCAGCCGCGGGGCCCGCATCTATGCCGAACTGGTCGGCGTGGGCATGGCGGCAGACGCCTATCACATTACGGCCCCCGATCCCACCGGCGCCGGAGCGGCGCGGGCGATGGCCCAGGCCCTGCGCGCGGCCGGCCTTCCGATCGAGGCGGTGGGGTACGTCAATGCTCACGCCACCTCGACGCAATTGGGTGACGTCAGCGAGACCGCCGCGATTAAGTCCGTCTTTGGCCGGCATGCCTATCGGTTGGCCGTCAGCTCCACCAAGTCCATGACCGGTCATCTTTTGGGAGCGGCCGGAGCCGCCGAGGCAGCCTACACCGCCTTGGCCCTCTATCATCGCGTGCTGCCTCCGACGATTAATTTGGATCGACCGGATCCCGCCTGCGATCTAGATTATGTTCCGCATCACCCGCGTCCCCTCAACACGTTGGAGGTGGCCTTGTCAAACAGCAATGGCTTCGGCGGTGCCAATGTCTGCCTGGTGCTCCGCCGAGGCGACGGATAGCGGGATGAGCCCCGGCCTTTGGGCCGGGGCGGTGAATACCGGTGAAGCATTCATGCCGGCAACAATCGACGGAGCGCTGTCATGGATTGGCGGACTCCCGTCCGCTCGTCTCCCTCGCCTTCGAACTCGAGCGAAAGGTAGCCCCGATAGCCCGCCTGGTCGAGCGCGGCCATGATTTCACCGGCCGGGACCACCCCCTCGCCTACCGCGCCGCCGCGATAGTGCTTGCCGGCCAGCGAGGCAAACCCTCCCTCGGACACCGGAACCATATCTTTGACATGTACGTGGGCAATATACGGCATGAGTTCTCGCACGGCTTGCAGCGGATCCTCATCTACCAGCAGAAAGTTTCCGATGTCGGTGTTGGCGCGCACAAAAGGCGAATCAACCTCGCGGATTAGGGCGAGAATTTGCGCTGATTTTCCGGCCAACAGGCCATGATTTTCAATGGCCAGGGTAACCCCCGCAGATTGAGCCTGAGGTGCTACAGCCTTTAATCCGCGAATGACGGTTGGCAACACATGGTCAAGGTCGATGCCGGGACGGGGATGGGCGGCGAACACGCGGACGGTACGCGTCTTAAGCCGTTGAGCAAGTTTAATGCCATGCAAGATTTCGTCGATTTGGGCGTCGTACTCCGCTCGCGCAAAATCGTTGCTGACCGCCCACGCGGCGACCGCCATGCGGCGGCGGAGCAGTTCCTCCTCAAGTTTAGGCAGTTCCTCCTCTTCATTGCGCCAGAAATTGTTTAACAGTTCGACGGAGCGGATACCCGCCTCGTCGGCGAAATCAAGGAAGTCAAAGACATCCCAGCCGTGGTGATAATATTCCCGGTGGACACTCCACATGCTGACTGCCAGTTGGTCGGCTTGCACGCCAATCCCTCCTAATATCCTACCTTTATCCCTGCCTGGGCGAGTGGTCGATGGGCTGCCTTCCGCTAGTGCACGGGGACCTCTTGGCCGCGCTCGGAGGACTCGGCGATGGCCACCAACATGCGGGCCACGGTATGCCCGTCGGCTACCGGCGAAAGGGGCGACTGGTGCCCGCGAATGCACTCCACGAAATGGTCGATTTCGTTTTGGAACAGTGCGCCCATCTTGACGGGCAGGACCGTGTCGGCGAGAACATGGTGAGCCGTACTATAAATGGTCGGCGGGTCGAGTTGAAGACCTCCTCGGTCTCCATAGACGTTGACCTTAAGCCCCTCGTCCTGAGGCCCGTTGCTGGTCCAAGATACGATGAGGCTTAGGGTGGCTCCGTCCTGAAAACGGATCAAGGCGGTAGCGAAATCTTCGGTCGAATAAATGGCATTATCCTGATTATGGGGCATTTTCGCTCGCCATCTACCCGAGAAATCCACGGGGTCAGCGCCGATGGCGCGGGTTAGCCTGCCGCTGGCCCGGGCGGGGTCGGGTTTGCCCATCAGCCACCAAGCCAAGTCCAAGGCATGCACACCAATATCCATCAGGGGCCCGCCTCCCGCCCAGGCGCGATCGGTAAACCATCCGGTCGGAGTACCCCGGCGGCGAACCAGGCGCGCCTCGGCGTGATAGACGTGACCGAGGGCTCCCCCGTCGGCAAACCGCTTGAGCGCGGTCACATCGTCGCGGTAACGGTGACTTTGACCGATCAAGACGACGCGGTCGCTCGACTCGGCGGCGGCGCGCAAATGGTCGGCGTCTTCTCGGGTGAATGCCATCGGCTTTTCGAGCAGGACATGGTGTCCGCTCTTGACGGCCGCCGCCGCCAACTCGACGTGGGAACGGTTGGGAGTAGCAATGGAGACCGCATCAACCACCCCGCCAGCAAATAAGTCAGCCGCCTCGGCGAATGCAGCCACCGGATGCCCGGTCTTTTCGGCCAACTTGCCCTGAACCTCGGCGCGAATCGCCGGGTCGGTATCCGCAATGGCGACGATATCGACATGAGGATTCTTCAGATAGCTGGGAATGTGGGCCGCATTGGCAATCGCACCGGTGCCGACAATCCCGATTTTGATGGATTCCATCATGCTTACCTCCGTATGGTGGTGACCACTTGTTATAATAAAATGTTCCGTCGTAAACGGCTAGTGCAGGCAGATCAATCTTTCTCTTACGGACAAAACGCATCTCTCATCCAGGGAACAGCGGACGACCAAATTTTGTCATCCGCCATGAAAAGACTAGATCCCTCCCCCCGTTCCCTATAATATAGCAAAGATAGAGCAACACCTACCAAGGTCGGGGGGATACCGGCCATGCGAGTTGGTTCTCACTGGGCGACGGAGGTGTAGGAAGGGAGGCAAGCCGGTGCCAGGTTAAACCTTTCAGCACCGCAAGGGTGCATGGGTTCTGAGTGCCCGCGGGATGCGGGAATAGCGCCGGCGAGAATATTGACCAAGACGAACGTAGGCGTCATCGGCACGGGCCTAATCGCGGATTTCGCTCATCTGCCAGCGTATCGGGAAGCCGGAGCCACAGTGGTGGCGGTGGCCGACGTGGTGGAGTCGCGGGCGACCAGGATGGCCAAGAAATATGAGGTGGCGCACGTCTACACCGATTACCGGCGCCTGCTGGAACGCGAGGACATTGAAGCGGTTTCGGTGTGTGTTCCCAATTATCTGCATGCCCCTATCGTGCTCGACGCCCTGGCTGCTGGCAAACACGTATTGGTGGAAAAGCCGATGGCGATGAATTTGGCCGAGGCGAAGGCGATGGAGGCGGCGGCAGAACGAGCTGGCAGGATTCTCATGGTGGGGTTTAACAGCCGGTTTCGTCCCGACGTGGTCAAGCTGCGCCGACTGATTGAGGCCGGAAAATTCGGCGATCTTTACTTTGCGGAAATCGGTTATATCCGACGGCGCGGATACCCCAGTGGATGGTTTACGGTCAAGGCTGAGTCGGGCGGCGGGCCAGTGGTTGACATCGGTATCCACGCCTTGGACTTTACCCGCTACTTGGCGGGAAGTCCGCTGCCGGTCTCGGTGGTGGCCTCCACCCAGACCAAGTTCGGCGCCTGCGCGGTCGAGGACGGTACCTGGGAGTCTTCCGACGTCCGCGAGGGCTTGCGTGACGGCAAGATTTTTGACGTCGAAGATTTTGCCACCGCCTGGATTCGGTTCGACACCGGCCTGGCGATGACGCTGACCACGGCCTGGACGGCCAACGTTGCTCGTGATCGAGTCTATTCCAATCTGCTGGGTTCTCTGGCCGGCGCGTCGATTGACTCCTATCACTCGATTCACAAACGGGGCAGGGGTGGATCGGACGCAGAACAGATTGACGTCTTTACCGAGGAGGCGGGTATGGTGTGTGATATAGCTGTGCCTTACCGCAGCATAGCCACCCACAACGCGGAAATCCGCCATTTTCTGCGGGTCATCGAGGGCGCCGAAGCACCGGTCATGTCTGCCCGTGACGGGGTGGTCATGCAGGCCATTTTGGACGCCATCTATCAGAGTGCCGACCAGCAGCGAGAGGTTGCGGTGAGCATCTGAGTTGCCCACCACCACGCGCGCCTGGCCGAAGGGGCGGGGCATCCGACGCCCCTTCGGCTCTGCCTTGTGGTATACTTGTCAAATAACTCAAAAGAAGAATTTCCGGTGACCGACCGAGACGGAGAATAACCGAACACGCGAAACAGACGAGCAAGCAAGCGTAATGCAAGCGAAGTAACCACGCCCGAAATGCGTTCGAGGAGTTGAAGAGATGTTGAAGGGCTCTTTCGATGTGCAGCAGCCGCTGCTTCGCGTGCAGGCCACGCTGAGCGAATTTTCCAAAGCCGAGCGAAGGGTCGCCGAAGCGGTCCTGGACGACCAAGAGCGCACCATCCGCGACTCGGTGACCGATCTTGCCGAACGGGCGAACGTGGGCGAGACTACGGTTATTCGATTTTGCCGCAAGATAGGGTATCGCGGCTACCAGGATTTCAAACTGGCACTGGCCCAGGACCTGGTAGACACACAGGGCAAGACCGAACCCGTACTGGGCCCAGTGGTACTAGACGACAGCCCGGCGGTGATCAACCAAAAGCTAAATCAGGCGATTAGCGGGGTGATTCACGACACCGCGAGTCTCATCGACCTGCAGCAGGTGGAGACGGCCGCCAGCTTGCTGGTAGACGCAGAGCGGGTGATCGCGCTGGGGGTGGGTCATTCGGGAGTGTCGGCTCAGGATGTGGGCTACCGCCTGTTGCGGCTGGGGTTCCCGGTGCTCATGGAAACCGACTCGCATTTGATGGCGATGCGACTTTCTTTGGCCGGGCCTAAAGACGTGGTATTCTCGATTTCGGCTTCGGGAAGCACCAAGGACGTGGTGGATGCGGTAGAATTGGCCAAGAGCCATGGCGCCTCGCTGGTTTGCCTGACTTCACACAGTCATTCGCCGCTGGCCCGGCTGGCCGATTGCATCCTGTTGACGACGGTGCGAGAAAGTCCCTTTGAAGGCGGCAGTTTGGCCACCAAGATTGCCCAGATGTACGTGGTTGACCTGGTGGCCATGGTGGCTTCCACCAAATCCCCCACCTCCACCCTGGCCTCCGTGCGCACCACGGCCAAGGCCGTGGTCGACAAACTGTACTAGCGGCTCTTCAGGGAAAGGTCAGAGGGACATCGGTCCAGGTGGACGCGGTGCTCTCAGCCGTTGCCGGATGAGGTGAGCGGCGCCGCTGAGGCCGGCATGATCGCCGAGCTTGGTGTATGCAAGCGGCACAGTCTTGCGCGAGGTGTGCTCAAGTTGATCGGCCAGTCGCTCCGCCCAAGCGGTGTGGGTGGCGGCGAGCCCCCCCGAGAGCACGATGAGGTCGGGATCGAGGACATTTACCAAACTGGTCAGGCCGATCGCCAAATCGGCGCAAAATCGGTCGATGGTATGTATTGCCCACTCCTTTTCTGCCCGCACCGCCCCGAAAATGGCTTGGGTGGAAGCCGCCGCCGGGTGGTATTCACGCGCGGTGGCGAGAATTCCGGGGCCGGATACATATTGTTCGAGGCAGCCGGCTTGTCCGCAATTGCACGGGCGGCCGTGGGGATGCAAAATCATATGCCCAATTTCCCCGGCAAAAAAATGCCGGCCGCGGATGATTTGGTCCCCGTAGCCGAGTGCCCCTCCCACTCCGGTGCCGAGTGCCACTACGACCAATAGCGCTCGCTGAGGCCGGAGGGCGGCCTCAGCGGCTAAGGCGGCGTTGACGTCATTTTCGATGAGGACGGCCGGAGCTTCGGGATACCACTCAAGGAGCCTCTCGGCCAAGCTCAGCCCCCGAAAGCCAGGTAGATTGTCGGTGGCGTCGACAACTAGCCCGAGCTCGGGGTCCACCTGACCAGCGGTGGCCACGGCAATTGCGCAGGGTTGACGGGCGGCCGCCCGCAGGCGGTCAATGAGCGACTTGAGTCGGACCAGCACCGATTCAACGCCGAGATGGGCCAAAGTCGGGATCAGCGTGGGCTGATTCATGGTGGGGGAGAAAAGTGCAGCCCTAAGGCTCGTGCCCCCGATGTCGACGGCGATGATGGGAGGGTCGGGAGTTACTGGATTTTCACGGATGTTTGCCATTGCCGGAAAGCCTCCACGAAGCGCTTAGTAATCAGTTGCGGTCGAGTGATCGCGCCGCCGACCACCGCGGCGTACGCTCCGCGGGCGAAACAGGCCACGAGTTGCTCACTGCTGGTGATTTGTCCTTCGGCCAGTACGGGTATCGACAACTGCCGAACCACTTCGGAGAGCAACTTCAAGTCCGGCAAGCCGCGATGACTGGTCTCGGCGGTGTAGCCAGCGAGCGTGGTCGACACCAGGTCAAATCCAATGCTTTCGGCGCGCAGGGCCTCGTCGAGGGTGGAAATGTCGGCCATCGCCAAGCGACCTTGGCCGTGAATGCGGGCCACCAGCTCCTCGAGGATGGCGCCCGAGGGCCGCTTGCGGTCGGTGGCGTCGAGGCTGACCACTTCCGCCCCGGTGTAGAGCACCGCATCGACTTCGTGCGCCGTCGGTGTGATATAGACCGGGGAGTCCGAGTAATGCACTTTAAAGATCCCGATGACGGGCAAGTGAACGACGGCGCGAATCGCCACAATGTCCGCCGACCCGTTGGCGCGGATGGCGACTGCCCCGCCTTGTTCGGCTGCTTTGGACATTTTGGCCATGATTTCGGCGCCGTGCAGCGGCTCGTCTTCCAGGGCCTGGCACGATACGACCAAACCGGGCGGAAAAGGTAAGGCCACGGAACAAACCTCCTGAACTTCAAATATCGGAGAAACAATTCTTCCATACTAGAATTATATAACCGAAATATTGATTTGTGCAATGTAAAAGGGGGGACGCCATCCCAGGGCCGGTGGCCCGCTGAGAGAAGGCGCGTCGGCACCTTCTCTCAGCGGGCCATTAGTCGACGGCTGACGCCAAGAAACCGTCAACCTTGACCGGGCGATGGGAATTCGCCGATTGATAGGCGGCGAGGGCGATCTCCAGCGCCTTCAGCCCGTCGCTGCCCTGAGCCAAGGTGGGGTGGGCTAACTTTCGGCTGACGGAGTCTACAAAGGCGCCGATCAGTTGGGCGTCCATATCCTCCCCGTACCCCAGGTGACGATAACTTGGCGTTCCCTCCGCATATAGGTCGAGATGCTGGCGAAAGGCGTCGAAATCCAACACCCCTTGGGTGCCAACGACTTCCAAGGTGACGTCCCCCCAAGTGGGAAAACTGCCCAGCCGAGACCACGACGGGTCCAAACTGGCGAAGGTGCCATTGGCAAACCTCATTTGCACTATCCCGGCGTCGTCGATGCCGGCCTCTCTCACTCGGCTGCTCATTTCGGCAAAGACTTCGACCACTTCGCTGTTGGTGATCCAGCGCATAATGTCGGCGACATGAGGCGTGTGATCCATGATTGCCCCGCCTCCCGACAGCGGTTGTTCCACGAACCATCCCGACGGCATGTTGCCGTGGTTGGTGCCCACCATAGCCAACACCCGGCCGACCGCGCCGCGGTGAACAGCCGCCACCATTTGCGCGAGGGTGGGAACAAAGCGGACCGGAAGTGCCATAAACAGCGGGACGTCGTGCTGGCGGGCCGCCGCAATCATCGCTAAGGCGTCGGCTAGCGTGGTGGCCAGCGGTTTTTCGCACAGCATGGGCAATCCCGCGTCTGCACTCTGCTCGGCGTAGAATCGATGACGGGCGTTTTCCGAGCCGATCACGGTGGCGTCTGCTTCGGCCAATAGGGTGGAGAGCCGGTCGACCCACCGCACTTGGTGGGCGGAGGCAAAGCTTCGGCCCCGAGCTTCGTCATCGTCATAGATGCCTACCACTTCGACCTCGGCTAGTGCGTTCAAGGCGCGCAGGTAGGACGTCACGTGCATATGGGCGGACGACAATAGGGCAACTCGTGTCATTGGGCTCCTCCTCCTTGCCGGGTCAAACTGGATTCCGGCTCCAAGCTCACCACGGCCCCGGTTTGTGCCGACTGGCTGGCGGCCAATGCGATGCGCAGCGCCTGGTAGGCGTCATCGGGGCTGACGCGAAAGGGACGGTCGGTGCGCAGTGCGTCGACAAAATCGGCAATTTCCAGGTCGTAGGCAGAAAGCAGGTCGGGAGTTTCGGGCAAGGCCACCCCCCCGCCGGGGTTGGCGGAAGTGAGGCTCAGCGGGCGCTCCCGGTAGCTATCGTGGATGAGTGTGCCCTCATTGCCGGCGAATTCAAAGCGGGTGCCGAATTGGCTATGAGCCCAGGTTCCCTCCAGATGAGCGATCGCGCCGGAGGCAAAGCGAAGCGTCACCAAGCTGAAATCAACCCGATTCATCTCCGGCAGCACACTTTGGGCGTATACCCGCGACACCGGGCCCAAGACCCAGCGCAGAAAATCGAAGTCATGAATGAGCAGGTCGACCAGAGTCCCGCCAGACAGGCTTCGGTTGGCATACCAGTCGTTCCACGCAGTGGGAAAGCCGCCACCCCGAAACATCCGCGCGACGGCTATCTGGCCCAGGGCACCCTGGTCAATGACGGCCTTGGCGCGAACGTACTCGGGGAAAAAGCGCACGCAGTGACCCACCGAAAAACGGACGCCATGCTGCTGCACTGCACTCAGCATTTGGTCAGCATCGTCAAGGGTGAGGGCAAGAGGTTTTTCACAGAAGATGGCTTTTTCCTTTTCGGCGGCAGCGATCACGTAGGGGCGATGCCAAGGCGACGGAACGCAGATGTCGACGACGTCATAGGCGTCGCTGGGGACGTCGTCGAAGGCATGGTAATGAGCGACGTTGAGTGTTTGCGCGAGGGACGGGCCAAGCCAATGGGGGTCGACGATGCCAGCCAGCTCGGCGTCGGGCAGGCGGCGGTAGGCTCGGCTATGCACCGAGCCCATGGTGCCGGCGCCAATCACTAAGATTCGCAGTCGAGCGTTCAATGCTTTTGCTCCTCGTTTTTAGTCTCAGTGGCGAAAAGGCAAACCGGTCGGCGAAAAGGCCACTGGTACCTTCCCGCCTGGCCGCTGAAGGCCAAGCCCCGGAACCGCATTAGGCCAAGGAGAGCATGGCGTCGAGGCTGGCGCTGAGCTCGGCGATGCGACGATTCCCCCGAACGCGGCGATAGGGGGGAACTTCGGTGATCAGGAAACCCTCATCCAAATAGCCGATGTCGGTGAGGGCGGCCATCACTGCGGCCCAGTCCAGGTCTCCGTCAAAGAGACCGGTGAATCCCTCCATGGTGCCTACGGCACACCGAAAGTCCTTGACGTGGACGCGGTAGATTCGCTGTCGCAAGATCCGGATCCATTGTTGGGGATACCCGCAATGGGCTACATTGCCGACGTCAAAGTACGCCGTCACCCAGGGACTCTGGATGCGGTCCAAGAAGTCGCGGAACTCCAGTGGAGAGAGTAAGAAGCGGTTCCAGACGTTTTCCACCGCGATCTTCACCCCCGAGGCTTCGGCCCAGGCTGAGGCCTCGGCCAAGGCCTCCAGCGCCCGCTCGTAGACGGCATCGTACGATTCGTCCTCGGTTACCACCCCGGGGACGACCAAAATGTTCGCTGCGCCGAGCCGGTTGGCCGTTTCTAATTGCCGTTTGAGGACATCTTTGGCCTTGGCCCGCACGCCGACGTCGGCACTGCTCAACGGGTAACGCCAAAAGAGATCGGTGGCTAGGCTGGGCAGTTCAATACCTAAATCCGAGGCTGCGGTACGGGCTTGGTCGAAGCGTTGAAGTCGTCCCACCAAATCTGAATCTTCAAGGATTAGCTCGACTCCGTCAAACCGATGCTGGTGAGCCAGCCGAATACCCTCGACAAAACCGGTTCCCGGGTCGAAACACCAGAAATTCACCCCTTTTTTCATCCTGGCGCCTCCTTTGACTTTAAGTCAAATCATTCCAAGCAGTGTCATTGTAGCAATGCGGGTGGGCAAATTCTATGCTGTCGGCAAAAGAACCGTCGCTGATGGTCGCTTGGGTTTAGAGGAATTATCCGCCGGATGCAGTCACCGGCGGCCTCGGGCCGCCATCTGCTATGGATAATTGTGGAGATCGATGGCGGAGTGTGTCAGCGCAAAAGAAGGGAGGCCGACGATGCGACGGCTCAGGCTGCCGCGGCACACGATGCGCCCTTTCTATCTGTTGCGGTCGGAAGCCGTGAGTGGGACCACTCGGACTCGAGTGGTGGCGATGGGGATCGTTTTTCCGTCCGGACGGGTCGTGCTGGAGTGGAACCAGCGGCGGCCGAGGCTAACCGCTTGTGCCTCTTTAGCGCAAGTTCGCCACCTTCACGGTCACGGCGGACGAACTCGAATTTGCATGGGAATTCCCGATTCTGGCTCGGTTTGGCGGCAGCAGGCCGATGGCCGAACCAACCGGCAGTGGTGGCAGGCGATGTGGCAACGGTGGGCCGACCCCCACCCAGAAGGCCTTAGCCTGCTAACCAACGGATGGGGACCCTGGCCGGGAGCGACAATGGATTGCTCGCCCAGAGCCAGCAAAACGTTGGCGGCGGAGGTCCACGACGTCGACGCTGAGTCAGCGCGCGGTTGAACACCTGCCCGTGCACTCCTCTTCCCGCGGTTAAAGCCAAGAACATGAAGTGTTGGGTCGGATGGTATGCAACCGACCGTAGAACCTCGCCTCGTTGCGAGTCGGATTTGAAAGGAATCATGACCGTCTGCCGATTTAACAGCCCCTTTGTCCGTCAGGCCTGGCTCGGAATCAGCGAACCAGGCCTGACGCATGAATAATGAAAACGATGGAGGAAGCCACTTTGAGGGGAAGATCAAAAAAAGTTTTTACAAAAAGAACTGGATCTTTTTTAGGAAGTCTGGCTCTTACGCACTTTCCGTTATTAACAATTGACGCC
>JAJZXC010000087.1 GCA_021846365.1 Bacillota bacterium
GTGCACGACAGCCGCTTGGCGACCTCGGCGGTTCGCAACCCGCTTTCGCTCATCTCCAGCACCGACGGGGTCTGGCGATACTTCTCTGCTTGGCGGGTGGGCAGACCAGCTAGGAGCTTGTCCATTTATTATCGGGACATACCATATATATGGAACTGATCCAACGATAACCATATATATGGAGCAACGAATGACCAAGATTTCAGTTTATGGACAAGCTCCTAGCCGGATGCGCTGTTCCCGATCATCCGCCGTCAAAGTGGCTGGTCAGCTCACCACTAGCAGGGAATCCCCGCGATCAGCACCCTCCCCGGCGGAGGGCGCCTCCGAGGTGGATGTCTCGGCCCCGTTCACTACCCGGATCCATCCCGCCCCGGCTCGCACCAACAGGTCCGAACCCAGGGTGTGCTGCAGAGTCTCGTTAACGGCCTGGTGCAGCGCGAGATGTAACCCATCCGCCACCTGTGGTTCTCCCAACCCGGTCGCCGCCGCTGAATAGGCGGAGCCGCGGAGCTGCACGGTGGGATACTGACGCATTGCCTTCTCGGCAATCGCCCTAGGAAGACCCTTGCACAATCACCAATCCCCGATGCGTCTCGGCGTCGATAAACACCGAACAGGCGGTCGACGGCTGCCCTTTCCGCAAATTCACCTCATCGACGGATAAGACGCGGACATCATCGCGATTGAGGTTTTTCGCGAGCACCGTCGCGCCTGGCCTTTAGCAGACGCAAGATCGTTTCACGACTGACCCTGATGCCTATTGACCGGAGCGATCTGGCAAGGCGTTCGCACTCGAATCCAAGGCTTGCTGCACGATAAAATCTTTCAAGCGACTACCGGTCGTGGCGGCTGCTGACCAGAGAGCGCGGGTCTAAACCCGCCAATACCAACGCCCGGCCTGTTCAGCCAACCCCCGGCGGCACAAATCGGCCAAATGCGAGTCAATCATGTTCAGGCCGCGAAAGTCGACCGCTTTCCCCCAGCGCTGGGAGATGCGCTGCCAGAGGTCCGCCAGGGTGCGGGATTCGCCATCCAATTCTTCCAATATCGCCGCGTCCAAACCGTCCAGCTCGCGGCGGCGGGATGCAATGGCGCCGTAGATGGCTTCCGGGCCATGCCAGGGCGAAAGGTGGGAGGACAGCACCAATTCCACCCGTCCCGAGCGGACCAGACCTTCCACCCGCGCCAGTGTTTGGCGGTACAAGTCCGGACGCACGTGGCTGTGAAAAAAGGGCATCGTGAGCCCGGTAAAGGCATCCCCCATGATGAGCGTGCGCTCGTCGGTCACCAGCACGCCCACTTCTCCGGGCAGGTGTCCCGACAGGTCGACCATCTCCAAGCGCGCGTGGCCCAAATCCAGCCTTTCGCCGCCGAAAAATCCGACATTAAGCCGCGTGCCCGGCCCCATGGTGGCGCGGATGGTCGATTGCAGTTCCTCGGAATCCTGAATGAGGTCGGGATATGCCAGCACAAATTCGCGATAATTTTGGTCGGCATCACCAATCCACCGGGTTCCCCAGGCGTGCGATGCAATCAGCGCGGGTACTCGGGTCTTGACCCAGTCATTGAGTCCGATGTGGTCATGGTGGGCGTGAGTGTTGATCACCATGGCCAACGGACGGCCTTGCTGCTTGATGGCGGCGATCGCCTCCGCCGCCATCTCCTCGAACCCGATCATCGCCGTATCGATCATGACCGCATAGTCATCTCCCGCCACCACGAACACTCTCAACATCACCGGCCCGTCCGCTGCCTCCAACAGGGGACGCTCAAATACCATAATCCGGCTCTTCACGGTTCGCGCCCCCCTTCACCCGATCCTCCGAGATCCCGGAAACGTGGCGGACGCTTCTCCACAAACGCCCGCATGCCCTCTTGCCCCTCGGGCGATTGGTATAGCGCCAGCAATGATTGATACTCCAGCGCCAAGCCGATTTCCAGCGGCGATGCCTCGTTTACCGCTTGCTTAATGGCGGCGATGGCCCGCCGCGGCCATGGCAAAAACCGGCCTGCCAGCCGTCGCGCCTGCTCGTGCGGATCCTCCGCCACCGCCAGCACGATACCTTGCTCCAACGCGCTCTGGGCGTCGAGCGTATCTCCCGTGAATAACAACGACTTGGCCTGCTGGTGGCCGATGATGCGGGGCAAGCGCTGGGTCCCGCCTCCGCCCGGCAAAAGTCCCAGCTTTACCTCAGGCAGACCAAAGCGCGCATTGGGACCCGCCACAATAAAATCGCAGGCCAAAGCGATTTCAAATCCCCCACCCAGCGCCAAGCCTTCAACCACGGCAATCACCGGCACTGCCGCTGCGGCGATGGCGTCGTTCAGCGCCCGACCGAGGCGCTGGAAATGCACAAATGCGTCCAACCCGTGGTCCACATAGCCCTTGATGTCTGCGCCGGCAGAGAAGGCCTTGCCGCTGCCGGCTATCACCACCGCGCGAACCGTCGGGTCACCTGACGCCCTGTGGATTTCCCGCGTCATCGCCATGAACATATCCTCGGTCAAAGCATTGAGCTTTTCGGGGCGATTCATCAAGACGGTCGTGATATGGCCGTCATGCCCAATCTGTATTAACTCCGCCACGCCTACGCCTCCCCCGATTCGACCACCACGCCGCGGCTCAACAATCCGTCGATCGCCTCCGCCTGTAATCCGGACCCCTGCAGCACATCGCGAGTATGCTCGCCCGGGGACGGAACCGGCCGACGGTATGGATCGGCCGGCGTCCCCTGGTAATGCACAGGGTGGCCCGTTAGCTTGAGCGCTCCATATTTTGGATGCACGACGTCGATGACCATCTCATTGTGCAACACCTGGGGATCACTGAGCGCTTCGGGCAGGGTTTGGACTTGGGCACACCACACGTCCGCGTCGAGCAAGGTGTCGAGCACATCCAGTGAGCGTGCGCGCAAGATCGCGGAAAGCTCCCGGGCCGCGCTTTCCCTCTCCGCGAAAGCCCGCTCGGGGTCCCGGTAGACCTCCAGTTGCGGGGCGCCAAGCACCCGTGCCAGCACACCAAAGTCATTCATGGCCAGGGCGATGTAACCGTCCTGGACCTGATAAATCCCGAATGGTGCCCCTATCCAAGGCGCCCCCGGTGTCACTCGCGGCCGCGTCAAATCGCCGCCCAAATTCATCCAGGCCACCGCTTCCTGACACTGAACGGACATCAGGCTGTCCAGCAAGTTGACCTGCACCAGTTGCCCTTCGCCGGTGCGCTGCCAATGACTGTAGGCGGTCAGAATAGCGATCACCAAGTGCGTCGCGCCCAGCGCATCCGCGATGGAGGTGCCCGCCGGCGTCGGCATCTCCCCGTCGCGCCCGGTGGCCCAGGTCACCCCGCCTACCGCCTGCACCAGCAGGTCCTGGCCGGGTCGGCTGAGATATGGACCGGCCGACCCCCAGCCGGTTCCCTCCACCACAATAATGTCGGGTCTGACCGACTTTAACTGTTCATATCCCAGACCCATTCGTTCCATCACTCCTGGGCGGAAGTTCGATACCACCACCTGGCATTGCGCCGCCAAGCGGCGGGCCAGTTGGCGGCCCTCCTCCTCCTTGAGGTTGATGCAGATGCTGCGCTTGTTGCGGTTCATGGCCAAGAAAAACGGGCTGACATCATCGAGCAAGGTGCCCCGGTAGCTCAGCCTGCGCTCCCATTCTCCTCCTGGGCGCTCGACCTTGATGACGTCGGCCCCGGTATCTCCCAGCATTTGGGTGGCAAACGGTCCGAACATCATTTGCGTAAAGTCCAAGATGCGCATTCCTTCGAGCGGCAGCATAGCGATCCCTCCTAATGGGTGTGCGTCATGGGGAAAAAACTGCATCCAAACCGGCCAGTATCGCACGGTTGGAGGATTTCACGGTGAGCGCGTCGTGCAAATAGAGCTCGGCGCAGCGCTGCCGAGTCTGGTAGCCAGCGTAGCGCGGCCGCACATAGGCGCCATCCAGCGCCGGCAGCGTGTCCACGAAAAAGCGGTTCAGTTCTCGGTTGACTTCCTGGTCCTCCCAGGCCAAACGATGGCCAGGCTGTCCTCCGTTACGTACATACGGGCCGCCCTGAATCTTGGCGCTCACCAGGTAGCGGGCAAAACTCAACGCCTGCCGGCGATTTTTCGTCCTCAGGGCGGAGACGCCGATGCCCACGCCGCCCAAAACGGCTCCCCGCGCGGCGGGAAGAGGCCCGAAGCGCAGCCGTTTGGGCCGATGGCCCGCCGCCGCGTAATTGACATAGCCGAAGATCAGCGGAACGTACCAAATCTCGTCGCTGCCGCTCATGCGCTCCAGGATGTCGATGGGGCTGGCCCGGCGCGACAGTGGGTGAGCCAGCTCCCACAGCCACTTGATCCGGCCCAGCGCTTCATCTCCCCGCACGCGATCCCAGGGCTCGCGCCCGTCCCAGTCCGCGTCAGCGGCGAGAGCGGCGTACAGGGTGAGAAAACTGGCAAAGGCGTGGGTGGGATTCAGCGCCATGGCCAAGGTGCGCGCCGGCAAGTGGGCCCCGAGCTGTTGCAATCCTTCCCAGTCGGACGGTAGCCGATATCCGGCGTTTTCCAGCAAATCCGGACGAAACGCGGCCACTTGGGCGGCGGCGTCAATCGCCAATCCCCACTGGTGCCCGTCCCAGGCATAGCTCGCGTAACTGGGCCCGACGCTGTGCGTGCGCTGATCTTCCAGAAAATTAGGCTCGACCCACTCGTCCAACGGAATGAACGCACCCTCCTGGGCGGCGGTCCCCACAAAAGGATGGTCGTACAGCACCACATCGCAGCGCTGCGCCAGTTCTTGAATGGGGTAGTGCTCAAAGTCCGCCAGTGAGCGGGTTTGCACCACCATGCGGGTGTCCGGATGGTCGGCCATCCACAAAGCCGCGCAAGCCTCCACCGGCCGCCGTCCACGGGGATGATCCCAGGTCATTACCACCAGTGGATCAGTCATCAGCGCCCGCCTCGTCCCAGGGTGCCAGCGCAACCCGCACCCCAAATGTCTCTGACTCTCCCGGATCCACTAAGCGTAGCCGCCCCAGAGCGCGCTCCTGCGCCCTGCCCTCAAGGCCGGCGGTAGCCGGCTCCACGGCGATGCCGTAGACGCCGCGCCGAAACATGCGCCAATGAAACAAAAACGGGAACTGGGCGGAATCGAAGGCAATGGTAAGCCGGACGCCTCCCAGCCAGCGCCGATTCTCCACTACGACCTCGACCGGGCCGGGCCCTATATCCACCTGGGCCACCGTTTCCCCGCCACCGCCCGGCGGCAGCACCCGGTTGAATTCGGTGTCGCCGTCCTCGCCCCAGAGCCGCCGGACAGCGCCCGGCCAGGCAATCCGGGTAGCTTCGGGGTCGATCAGCGGATAGCCGAAATTCATGTGGTACAACACCATCAGCGGACTGGATTCGGCCCCCACATTGGTCACCGTATCCCGAACCTCGACCCGCGCCTCCCCCATGGGTATGCGAACCTGGCGATGCAAGTCCAAACGCGTGAAAAGACCCGCCGATTCCGACACCCGGCCCTCAATCACGAAGCCGCCTCCCGCCTCGGTGCGCGCGGCCACTTCGCGCGCTGGCTGATGCGAGATATTGCCGTGCAGTCCGAGTGCCTGATCGCCGTCCATACCGGGTTTGCCCATGAAGAGCAGACCGCAGGTGGTCAAGAGTCCGCCTGCAAACGTATCCAGCCAGCTGTCGCTCACCCCCCGGGAAAATCCCCAGGGTCCCGGAGCACCGTGCAACGACGCCCAGGTGACCGGAAATCCGCGGTACAGGAGCTGGCCGATGTCCATGCCCCGGTCGGGGTGCACGGCGCACTGCATCCCGGCCGCGTTGCGCACCCAGATCACCCGGGTTCCTTTTTCCGGCCCGTCGTTGACGGTGACATCGGACAAAGCACCCGCCTGCTCAGGCGCGCTCAGCAGTGATGGCAGCACGCCTTCCATCCTCATCCCTCCTCGCCAAAAACCCATCGACAATCTGGGTTTGATAGCTGGTCCAATAGTCCCGAACAATATCCAGATTGCTTTGATCCACGATGCCGTACGGCACATCCAGGGTCCAGGCCAGCGTAGCCGCATTCTGCGGAATCAGTTGGCGCCGTTTGGCCCCGGCCGGACGCTCGCCGCGGCGCAGGTATTCCTGCGCCTCAAGCACCAGCCGCGCCAACTTCCGGTAGTCTTGAAACACTGTGGCGGCCTGGCGGCCGGCGGCAATATTGTCCATGGCGTACCGATCGCCGTCCCCAGCCAGAACCTGGGGCACACTTTGATCAAACAAACGCAGTACGCCATGGGCCATGTCATCATTAGCCATCAACAAAATGTCATAGTCGGTCCCGGTCTGGCGCAACCCCTCCACAACCCGCACCGCCTCGTTTGGACTCCACTTAGGCACCACCTGCCGGTAGACCAGTGTCAAGGGCCGTTCTTGGAGACTCGCAATGCCATCATTCACTCCCCTAGAGATGGCCATGCTGTTCCCGTTGTTGGGGTCGCCCTCGATCAGCACCACCCGGCCGCTGATATCCCGCTGCTCAAGGTACTGAACCTGCAGGCGTCCCCAGTCATAGGCGCTACCGCCAACAAACACGTCAAAGGTGGCCTGCGCTGGACGCTGAAAACAGATGGTGGGAATCTGGCGCCGCACCGCCTCGTAGAAAATGGCGGAACTGTAATAGGCGTTGACGGGATGCACCACCAGCACGTCCACCTGCTGGTCCATCAACAGACGCGCCGCCAACTGTTCCTTCACCTCGTTTTCCTCGCTGTCCGCCCACAATATGTCGACCCCGGCTTGCTCGGCCCAGTACTCGGCCCATCCCACTATCGACCGGTAGCTGTCCAGCGCTACATCCGACATAATCCAGCCGATTTTCGGGCGGTCGCTGGCGAGGCGCGCCTCGCGCTGCTGCAGCAGGCCATGAATCCAGTCCACGTCCTGGCGGCGTCCCTCGGGAATCGATATCTCCAGCACCGCCGGCGTGTCGGGATCCAGCACCGCCTTGGCCGCCAACCGCACCCCGGGTCCGGCCGGATCGGCTTGGATGACGGTGCCGGTAGCGTCCGCAAAGCGGCGCGCCACCAGCTCCGCCTCGCGGTTGGCTGAGCTGGGGCCGGCCCCGAATAGATATCCCAGTGGGACGCTGGAGACGGGAACCACCACCTGGCGATTTTCGCCAATCGCGCTGTATTGCGTGATTAACCGGTCTTTGAGCACCCAAATATCGGGGCTGATCCCATAGCGGTGGCTCAGCTCCCGCGCCGACTGCATCACTGTCAGGCTCAGTTCAGGGTGTTCCGTGGCGTCCACCAGCTCGCGCAGTTTGTCGCCCAGCAGGTAGTGGTTGGTCACGTCATCACGATGAACATATTTTCTGGCTTTCAAAATAGCCAGCACCGTGTTGGCCGTGCTTTTCGGCAGCCGCAGGTCAGCCACCAAGTCGCTGAAGCGGGCACCGTCCTTGCGCCTGGCCAAGAGCTCCAAAATATCTAATGCCGTATCCACCGTACGCGCCGTCACCAGTCGATACCCCCCAAGACAAGACTTAGCCTCATTTAATTCCACCAGCGCTCGCAAATCCACTAATCAACCGCTTTTGCATGAGCAGGAAGAGCACCGACGGCGGAATACTCATAACCGTGGCGGCTGCCATCACGGCCCCGTAATTGGTACCATGCTGACCAATGAACAGAATGACGCCGGCGGGCAGCGTATACTTGGCGGGAGTGGTCAGAAAGGTTATCGCAAACATCAGCTCCTGCCACACGGTAACAAACACATAGATCCCGGTCGCCGCCAATCCCGGCACAATCAGCGGAATCACCACGCGCATAAAGGCTTGAAACAGTGAACAGCCGTCGACCCGCGCCGCCTCCTCAATCTCCGGCGAAACGCTTAGGAAAAAGCTGCGCAAAAACCACACGGCGACCGGAATGCTGAAGGTGAGGTACGCAATCACCAGCGAAGGAAACTGATCCAATAGGTTCAAGCGCGCCATGATTTGATAAATGGGCACAATCAGGACCGAGAGCGGAATCAGCTGGCTGAGAATCATGGACACCAAAATCATGCGTCGCCCGCGAAATATGAGCCGGGACACGGCGTAAGACGACAGGACCGCAAACAGCAGCGACACCACCGTAGTCGAAACCGCCACTATGGTGCTGTTGACAAACATGCGACCCAAACCGGCGGCAAACGCCACCTGGTAGTTTTTCAATGTCCAGTGGGTGGGAAAGAATGGCCCGTTGGCGGTATAGATCTCTGCCGCAGACTTGAATGACGTGCTGACCATCCAGGCCAGCGGAGTCACGAAGAAGGCCAACAGCAAGATTATCCCCAGGTACTGGCCACCCTTTTTAAGAATTGCTGCCGCGCCCATCAGTCCAGCGCTCCTTGCCGGGCCAGCTCGAAGATGAAAAGGGCCGCAATAATACCCACGACGACCAGCGACAAAATACCGGCGGCGGTGCCCAAGCCGTAATCCAGCTGGCCAAAGGCCAGTTGATACACGTAGGTGGGAAATATCTGGGTCGAATTGACCGGACCGCCATTCGTCATCACATAAATCATGTCAAAGTAATTGAAGGTCCACACCGTGATGAAAAGCGCGGTGGTGCGCACTACGGGCGCCACTTGCGGAATCACCGCGTGGCGAATCACCTTGAACCAGGACGCGCCGTCGATGCGCGCCGCCTCGGTGACCGCCGTGTCCACGGTTTGCAGTCCCGCCAGCATCATCAAAATGGTGAAAGGGGTCCCCTTCCAAATCGCCGCCACGACCACCGCCGCCATTGAGGTATGGACATTGGATAAATAGGCGATGCTAGAAAAACCCCAAAAATGTTGAAGGTTGCCGACCAGGCCGAATGTGGGATCGTACATCAACGACCACAAAAGACCGGCCGCGACCCCCGGCATAATCCAGGGGATGAATGTAACGCTCTGAAAAATCGCCTGCCCCCAGATTGGCTGGTTCAAAATGAGCGCGCCCACAAACCCAAAAATCAGTTGTCCCAACACGACCCCGGCCGTCCAGACCAGGCCGTGCCATACCACCATCCAGAATACCGGGTTGTGCAGCAAGATGGCATAATTCTTGAATCCGGCGAACACCGCCTGATTGCTGAGGAAAAAGCTGGTGGTGAGGCTGGTGTAAAATCCGCGCGCCAGCGGGTACACCACCAGGCCAACCATAGAAACCAGCGTAGGCAGGAGCAGCCAGATTGCCGGAGACCGGGAATGGCGGGCGCGAGCGCCGATGGGCCCGCGAGCCGTGACCGATTGTTGCATAGAACCTCATCCTCAAAGGCGGCTGGGGTTGCCAACCGCCCCAAATTTATTGGTGTTTCATCTCTGTCGCGGCTTGGGCTACCGCCCGCCCGACCGGCGTTCCGGTCCAAATCTCGCTCATCGCGTTCTGCTGAATGGTCGAGATGGTTAGATAGTTGGGAGAAATCGGTCGCGGGTAGCCGTTGTTCAAGGTGTTGAGAATTATGGAGGGCTGGCGCCGATCCTTCTTCACAAATTCGATGCCAGCCTTCTTGTTGGCGGGGATTAGCGATGCCACCTTGACCTCTACGTTGGGCTTGGTCATCCACTTAATGTACTGCATGTCGAGGCCGTAGTGCTTGGACTGCTTAAATACCACCAGGTTCCAGCCTCCCAGCGTGCCGTGAAACTTCTTGCCGGTCGGCGCGGGCGGTACGGCAATGCCCCAGTTCAGATGCGGAGCCTGCGACTGCAGGGTGGCTTGCTGCCACGATCCGTCAAACGCCATGGCAACCTTACCCGACGAGAACAGGCCGATGGAGGTTGACTCGGTGGCGCTGGCTGCTCCCGGCGGCGCGTATTTGGACAGATCTTTGTAGAACGTGAGCGCCCGCTTCACCTTGGACGAATCAAAGGTCACTTTGCCGTTCTTTTCAATGCTTCCGCCATTGGAGTAAATCAGGGAGTCCATCACCACCACCGTGTCCTCACCCTTGTCGCCGATTACCGCGATGCCGTACTGGTTGGGAGCATGGGTCAGTTTTTTGGCGTCGGCCAGCATCTGCGGCCAAGTCTTGGGGGGGCCGGCAATGTGCGCCTTGGCGAACATCGTCTTGTTCCAGTAAAGCTGCTCCCACACGTCAAAACTCCAGGGGATGCCGTACGACTGACCGTGGTATAGTGTTGTCTGCCAGGCCGGCTTGAAGTAGTTGGCCGAGTTCAGGTGATAGCGCTTCATCAGTGACGACAGCGGAACAATGGCCTTGCTCGCCGCGAAAGCAGGAGTCCAAATCTCGTCGACGGTGGCAATGTCGGGAGCCTTGCCGGCCTTGACCGCCACGGTCAAGTCGTGGAAATAGTCTGCATAGGGAATAATCGTCAGTTTCACGGTCACCCCCGGGTGTGCCTTTTCAAACTCGGCGATATATTTGTGCTCTTCCTTGCCAATCGGAGTGTTTGCCTGGTTCATATCCCACACTCGCAACACCACCTGATGATGCGGCTGGGAGGCGGCCAGCGTGCTCGCCGAGCTGGCCAGCAGCAACGCTGGCAAGCCCGCCGCGGCCAAGACTCCGGTGCTGATTTTGATCCCTCGAGGTATCATAGGTTTCTCTCCTGTTCTGTAGGAACGGTGGCCAAAGTCAGGCATGTGCCAGCATGCCACCGTCGACCAAAATCTCGGCGCCAGTCACAAAACTTGCTTTGGCGGAACACAAAAATTCCACCACGTGCGCGATTTCAATGGGCTGCCCGACGCGTCCCAGAGCCAGTGCGGCTGCGGTTTTGGCGTATTCTTCTGCCTCGTCGCCGACCGCGCGAAGATTCGCCCGCATCAGCGGCGTATCGATCGGCCCAGGCAGCACCGCATTAACGCGGATGCCCTGGCGCCCCCACGCAACCGCTAAGGAGCGGGTCAGCGCAGATATCCCTCCCTTCGATGCCGTGTACGGCGACACCAAATGGTCGGTGGCCCACGCGTGCACCGATGAAATGTTCACCATGGCTCCGCCGCCCGCCTCCACCATCAGCGGGCGCGCCTTGTTGCACATCAACCACACCGACCGCAGGTTGACGCGGATGATACGGTCGAAGTCCGCCAATGAAATGTTTTCGGGATTGTCGAAGACCACAATTCCGGCCGCGTTGACCAGCGCCGTCAGCGGCGCGCCGAGAGTCCGCAGATAGGAAAAGAGATTGTCGGTTTCCTGGTCGTCGGACACATCCGCACAAACAAAGATGAGAGGCAAATCTGCCCGGCGGGCCTCCTCAGCCAACTCTTGACCGCGGTCCCCATTCACATCGACGGCCATCGCCTGGTAACCCGATCGCGCCATTTGCAGTGCGGTTTCGCGGCCGATTCCACTGGCTGCGCCGGTGATCAGGGCGAGCTCCACGCCATCACCTCCCTCAATTCCTATCCCACCATTAGTGAACTCGGTTCTCTGTTCACAATACTGGCACAACTAAGTTATTGTCAAGTTGTTTGTGATCGATTTCTGGTCGTTTGATGTCTCGACTGACGCCCGAACAACCCGCTTTGGCGCGAGCGCGGATCTCTGCCGGCGGATGAATGTGGGCCTGGTTTGTATTTGGGAAAGAGCCCTTAGCCGAGCACCTCTCAATGGCCGGGCCAAGCAAGGTACGAGCACAACGTTAGCCACGAGGTGGAGCAACCAAGCCTGGCAGCAACTGCCATGCTGGGCGTGTCCTCGGCCTCCTGGAGACTCATCCCGCCTCGTCACCTTGGTCCCCGATGAACTGTATAACTGGTTGAAATGTCCGCCGTCATCAGAGATGCGGACAATCGTGCCCGACACCCGATTGGTCGCATTGCACGAACCGCCCCGAACGACGCTGATGCAGCGGACGCCAAAGACTGGCTTGCCCAAGGCGGCCAGCGAGCGGCCGTTCCAACGCCCGAGGAGGCGCCGCTTTCAGGTGGAAAATGTGTTTGTCGACCAGACAGGCGAGCACTTGGCTCACCGCATCCGAGCGGCGTAATGCTCGCCTTGCCGTACACATGCGGTCTGACCAGCGCGACCGCCGAAGGTTTTGCCCTTTACAGAATTAATACAACTTTCGGAGCCAGAGCCAACCTAAGTGGTGGACGGATATTATTATCCTGGGAGCGGTAGGCTGAGTTGCGGAGGTAGCCCGAAATGACCGACCTACCGCGGGCCATTGAAGGCGAGGCCCGGGGGCGGCGATGAAAAAGGCCCGCGAACAAGGTCGACGACGCCGTCGGTTGCTCTCAAGACGCTACAGAAGGGAGTCCCGGTGGCCGTACTGGTTTAACTCCTGCCCTATCGCCAGAACTGATGCGAGAACTCTCACATCGGCAGTAAGCTTCGAATTTGATCCAG
>JAJZXC010000088.1 GCA_021846365.1 Bacillota bacterium
TTGTAGGTCCGACAGGCCCCGAGGAGTCGGTAAGCAGCAAACCAGAAGCGGCCTCAAAGGTCTTGGATCGTGTGGCCCGAAGGCTTGCCGAATTGGACTGAAATTGCAAGTCCTAAAAGCCCCGCCTGGCAAGATGGGGCCACCACTGGCTCCGCGCGGTCATCCATGCTACTGAGTGATGCTGGGGATGGTTAATTGTGCCAGGACTCCGGTATTCGGTAGCTGCGCGGGATCGATGCTGCCGGTGGCTTTCCGATTGGGGAACGGTGGTGTCAGACGATTCGCCAGCCGGCTTTCTCGTCGTGCTCGGGAGGTACGTCGATGCCCCTCTCACCCATGCTTAAGGGCAGGATTTGGTTGCCGCTGCTATCGTCGCATGGGCCGGTGAATAACGGTGGGGCCTCTCGCTGGCGTTTGGTGAAATCGTGGTCGGCCATCGAGCAGCGGCTGTCGTCGGGGTGCGCAACGGCGTTACGCCCCGCGCAGAGAGCTGGGAAGGCGCCGCAAAAGCATAAGGGGAGGCCCTGAATGCCTATCGTGGCCGGTGAGACCCGGATTAGTTCAACGCCGGATAAGATTAGCTGCCTTGAGCAAGTCACCGCAACCGTGCTCTTGGGGGGGCAGGAGGCAATATTGGGGAACCGACCACCGAAAGTACGCTGGGAATCCTCCACGTCGGGGCTGAAACAGCACGGCAACGGTCCCATCAATGATCGAGAGTGTCCGGGGACTCGTTGGGATTGCCTCCTAGCGTCGGTTGTCCCCGTGCTTTCGGGTGGATGTGGGGATTGCCTCCTAGCGTCGGTTGTCCCCGTGCTTTCGGGACGGAAGGATGTCGGGGAGCACCACTGCGCCCCGACCTCGTAGACGATGGAACGATTGGTGGACGTGGCCATAGAACGGGCGGTCGGTAATCTAGACCGCCTTTGGAGTTATCGCGCCGGACCGGAGGGACCGGAAGACTGGATTGGCCACCGGGTTGAAGTTCCCCTCGGGCACGGTACCGCAACCGGCCTGGTGATTCGCCAACGGGCGATGCCGGATGATCTTGCCGCCGATCCGAAGATTCGTCCGGTGCTGGCGGTGTTGGACCAAGAACCGACCTTAACCCCTCAATTGACGGAACTGGCGGTGTGGATGAGCGAGCGCTACCTGGCCTTTATTGGGCAAACGGTGCGCGCCATGGTGCCCCCCGGCGTTCGCAGAGGCGTGCGCGGGACCGAGGTTCGTCCGTCCCGTTGGCAGGCGGGCGAGGTTGCCCCGGGGCTGAGAGCAGTGCGCCAACGGGCGCTCTGGGAATGGTTGCGTCAACATGGTCCGTCTACCCGCGAGGAGATGTTGGCGGCGGTGTCGGCATCGCCGACAGTGTTTGCGGCGCTGCGGAGGCAGGGCATGGTCGTGCCGGTGAGTGAGGAGCAAGCTCTTCCCCGAACGCCGCCGGTTGAACTCAACGCCGAGCAGCTTAGCGCCGTCCAACGGTTGTCGGGCGGGGCCGGAGTTTGGCTCTTGGAAGGCGTGACCGGTTCCGGAAAGACGGAAGTGTATCTGGAGCGGATCGAGGAGATGGTTGCGGAAGGAAAACAGGCCCTGGTCCTGGTTCCGGAGATAGCCTTGACCCCGCAGACGGTTGCCCGCTTTCGCGCTCGATTCGACAGCGGGGTGGAAGTGTGGCATTCGGGACTGTCCCAAGGGCAGCGGGCTGATACCTGGCGCCGGGTGCGCCGGGGGTCGACGCCGGTCGTGGTGGGGGTGCGCTCGGCGGTCTTTTTGCCGTTTCCCCGCCTGGGCCTAATTGTCCTCGACGAAGAGCACGAAACCACTTACAAGCAAGACGAGCATCCACGCTACCATGCTCGCGAAGTGGCCGAAGAACGGGCTCGTCGGGAGGGCGCGCAGTGCATCCTGGGCAGCGCGACTCCGGCTGTGGACAGCGCTTGGCGGGCGCGAAACGGGCAGATTGGGTGGATTCGGCTTGCCCAACGGGCCATGCAGCGTCCCCTGCCGCATGTCACCGTGGTGGACATGCGTGCCGAGTTGCACAATGGGAACCGTGAAATGTTCAGCGGAGCATTGATGGCGGCGGTGACCCAGACCTTGGCGGCTGGTCGGCAAACCATTTTGTTCCTAAACCGGCGAGGGTACGCCACCTATATATTTTGTCGCGATTGCGGCGCTCCGCTCAGTTGCCCTAATTGTGCGGTAACCCTAACCTATCATCAGGAGACGGGCCGTTTGAGATGTCACTATTGCTTCTATGAAACGGTGCCGCCGCGACATTGCCCGACTTGTCAGAGCTCGCGCATCCGCTATTTTGGCGCGGGCACCGAGCGGGTAGTGGAGGCGGTAGCCCGTTTGTGGCCCGAGGCCCGCGTGTTGCGGGCCGACCGCGACACGCTCACCGGCCGGGAGAGCCATGAGCGGATGTGGCGGGCATTCTCGCGGCGGGAGGCGGACATTCTGGTGGGGACTCAAATGATCGCCAAGGGCATGGACTGGCCCATGGTGACGTTGGTGGGGATTTTGGCCGCCGATGTTTCGTTGAACTTTCCCGATTTTCGCAGCGGCGAGCGAACGTTTCAACTGCTGGTGCAGGCCTCGGGCCGCGCGGGGCGGGGACAGACTCCGGGCGAAGTGGTGATTCAAACCTACAACCCTGAACACTATGCTATTGCCCGGGCGGTTGAGGCAGACTATCAGGGTTTTTACGATGAGGAGCTGGGGTATCGGGAGACTGCCGGGTATCCTCCGTTCCGGAATTTGTGGCTGCTTGAGGTCCGCAGCCGGGATGAAGACCAGGCGCGCCGGATGGCGCAGGAAACCGCTGACCTGGTGCGTTCCCAGGTGGACGACTCGGTAGCCGTACTCGGACCCGCGCCGGCGCCGATCGCTAAAGTGCGTGAATTATTCCGCTTTCACATTTTATTGAAGAGTGCGGTGCGCAGTCCTCAACTCGACCGCTTGGGAGTAGCCCTCAAGGGCCGGGCTGGAGTTCGGGTGACGATTGATCCTTACTTCATGCTCTAAACCAAGCCGGCAGTCATGCGCTGCCCGGACAGGTGCCGAGGCAGCGGGCAGAAAGGCGGAACGTGATGCGAGTCATGCTGATGGGTTCTTCTGAGTATTCGGTGCGCGTGTTGGAAGGCATGGCTCAAGTCCTCGCGCCCAGCCAACTGCGGGTGGTAAGCCAACCGGATAGGCCCCAGGGGCGTGGACAACGCGTCCGTCCCTCTCCACTCGCGGCGTATGCCTTGGCCCAAAAGATATCCCTCGACCGACCCGAGCGATTGGCGGAGCTTAGAGCGGAGTGGACGGCCTACCGTCCGGATGTGATCGTGACGGCTGCCTACGGCAGGATTTTGCCAGCCTGGGTTTTGAATTTGCCTCGACGGGCGGTAAACTTGCATGCGTCGCTGCTACCGCGCTGGCGAGGCCCAAATCCGATAGCCTCTGCGATCCTGGCGGGCGATGCGGAAACCGGGGTGACTCTAATGGAGATGCGGGCGGGGGTCGATACCGGTCCGATTCTGGCCGCCGAGCGATTGGCGATCGGCGAGGTGGATACCTGTACTAGCTTGGAACACCGGTTAAGTGAGTTGGCGCGCGACCTCTGGCTGCAGTGTTGGCCCAAGTTGCTTGAACTGCCAGCGCTTGCCCAGCCGGAGGAGGGGGCGACCTATGCCCCCAAGTTTGACCCCGCCAGGTGCCAGATTGACTGGACGCGGCCGGCCGTCGAGGAAGCGCGCCGGATTCGCAGCATGAGTGATCGCCCCGGCGCCTATACTATGTGGGATACGCTTCGGATCGGGGTTGGGCCGGCGCGGGTACTGGACATCTCTATTGAAGCGGGGGCAATACGCATGGAACGCGAGGCGTGGATCGTCGGATGCGGCATCGGCGCGCTCTACCTTGATCGCATCCGGCCGGCCGGAAAAACCTGGATGACCCCGGGGGCGTTTTGCCGAGGGCTTCGGGGCCGCCATCCGGAGCGGCTAGCATGACGGGCCCCGGGCCGGCCCGGAGACTGGCGTTCATCGCGTTGCAGCACGTGCGCCGGGGCTTGGCAGTGAACGAGGCACTGGGCGAAGCCTTCCGCGACCAAGCGGTGAATCCGCTGGATCGTCAGCTGGCGACGCAGATTGTCTATGGGGTGCTACGCCATCGCCGCTATTTGGATGCCTGGATGAAGCCGTGGCTGCGCGGTCGGTTGAGCCGCCAGGTGGAAGATATTCTGCGCATGGGGTTTTTCCAACTGGGCTTCCTCGACCGCGTCCCCGCCTATGCCGTGGTGCATGCTGCGGTAGAGTTGACCAAGGAAACCGAGCCGCGCGCCAGCAAGCTGGTCAATGCCGTCTTGCGGCGGGGGATGGACCATCCCCCGCAAAATCTTCCGTTAAGCGTGCGCTATTCCCACCCGGAGTGGATTGTCGAGCGCTGGCGCCGGCGCTACGGGCCAGACCTGGAAGCCATTTTAGCCGTCGATCAAGAGGTGCCCCCGTTGACCCTGCGAGTGAATCGCTTACTTACCGACCGGCAAAACGTACTGGATGCCTTGGCGGCAGCGGGCGCTGCGGCCGAGCCCTCCCGATATGTGCCGGAGGCGATTCGAGTGACCGGGTCTTTGTGGCTGGAGTCCTTTCCCCCGTACCGACGGGGCGAGGTGTCGGTTCAGGATGAAAGCGGCATGCTGGTGGCCCGGGTGGTCACTTCTGCACTGGGTGGAGAGCCGCCAGGGGAGGCCAACGTGCTCGATCTGGCAGCGGGGCGGGGAGGTAAGACCATTCACTTCTTGGAGCGGCAACCGACCGCCCGCGTGGTGGCCGTCGATCGATCCGCCCGTCGCCTGGAAGACCTGCGGCAAAATGCTCTCAGGATCGGGGTATGGGACAGGATTACCGCCGTGCAGGGCGATGCGCGCGTTTGGGGGGCGCAGCACCCCGACGCCTTCGGTCGCGTAATCCTGGACGCCCCCTGCACCGGGCTCGGCGTCCTCCGGCGCAAAGTAGACGCCCGCTGGACAAAGCGCGCTGGTGACCTGACGGTATTGGCCAAGTTGCAACGCGAGCTGTTAGTGGCGGCCTGGCAGGCGTTGCGGCCCGGGGGTGCGCTAATCTATAGCACGTGCTCGGTGGAACCGGAAGAAACCGTGGATCAAATGAACTGGGCGCTTTCCCGGTTGGAGGGGGGATCCCTGGACTTCCCTCTCGCGGCGCTACCGGCGCCGGAATTGGCCGAGTTGGTTGATGGCGGGGCGTTGTCCCTGGTGCCGGGGACCATGGGCATGGATGGATTTTTCATTTCCCGCCTCGTCAAAGCGGTCTAGGCGGAAGTCACAAGAAGGAGACGGTGATGAGCGACCGACGAGGCGTAAAGGACGAGGATCAGCCGCTGTCTTGGCTTCCGGAAACTTGGGCAGAGAGGCTCAGCCAGATGGGGGCTCCCGCCTATCGGGGCCGGCAGGCTTTTGAATGGATTTGGCGTCACGACGCACGCACCTACGACGACATCGGGGTGTGGCCCAAGGGGCTTAGGCAACGCATGGCTGAGCGGTATCCCTTGCGGCGCGTAAGCGAGATACGGGTCCGGCGGGGTAGTGACGGGACGACCAAGCTGTTGCTGAACTTGGCGGACGGCGAGCGCGTGGAGACGGTGCTCTTGCCTCACGACTACGGGACGTCTGTCTGTGTCTCCTCCCAAGTCGGCTGCAATATGGGCTGTACGTTCTGTGCGTCGGGGCTCTTGGGCCGGGTACGCAATCTGACCGCGGGGGAAATAATGGACCAGGTCGCCGCGGCCTCGGCGACGCACCGCGCAGCGGGCGGCGGCGCTGTGCACCGCATCGACCTGATGGGAATTGGCGAACCGCTTGACAATTATGATCAAGTTGTCCGGTTTTGTCGGTTGGCCCATGCTGCCCTGGGATTAAACCTCGGCTATCGCCATATTACGCTTTCAACCAGCGGTGTCGTGCCAGCCATTTACCGACTAGCCGATGAGCGGCTGCCGATTACCTTGGCGGTTTCTTTGCACGCGCCCAATGATGCCCTCCGTCTGCGGCTGATGCCGATTAACCGTGCTTACCCGTTGGCTCGCCTCATCCCGGCGGCACGCTACTATTTCGAGCAGACGGGCCGCCGGGTGAGCTTCGAATATGCCATGCTGAGAGATGTTAACGATGGTCCGGCGACTGCCCGCGAACTCGTCGACTTGCTGACGGCAACCCCGATGGCGTGGCATGTTAACCTCATTCCATGGAATCCAGTGCCCGAACAGGCATATGAACCGTCGCCGATGGCCGAAGTGCGATCTTTCCGGGATCTAGTGCAACAGCACGGAATATCCTGTACGATACGTAGAGAACTGGGGCAAGACATTGACGCGGCTTGCGGGCAATTGCGCCATCGTGAGGAGGCTGATCGTCGTCCTAGCCGTATTCGGAGGAACCCACCAAGGTCTAGTGCGGGGGGACAATCAGGATAATTGGATCGGGACCGGGCTTAGCGACGGCGGATTGCTGGTGGCGGTAGCCGACGGCATCGGAGGCGCTCCCGGGGGGGGACAGGCCAGCCGGATGGCGGTGGAAGTGCTGCGGGAAGTGATTCACCACGGTGAACAGGCCGAAATGCTCGCCGAGATCGTTCAACAGGCCAATCTGACGATTCATCAAGAGGCGTCGCATCGGGCGGAATTGGGCGGGATGGGGACCACTTTAACCGCGGCCGTACTGTGGCGATCGCGCCTAGTGCTGGCGCACGTGGGAGATTCGCGCGCGTACTGCATCACCCCACAAGGGGCGTTTAGGTTGACCGATGACCATTCGGTGGCCGGTGAAATGGAACGGGTGGGCTCGATAAGCGCCGACGAGGCGTTGCGCCATCCCCAGCGACATGTCCTGACCAGGGCGGTGGGGCCGTTCGCCACGGTGCGGGTGGATTCCAAGGCCATGGCGTGGTCTTCTTCGGATCGCCTGTTATTGTGTACGGACGGGTTATACAACGCGTTATCAGAGGAGCAATTGTTCCGGATGTGCGAACGATTTACCGGTCAAGCCGCCGTCGATGCATTAATCGCGCAGGCGCTCAAGCAGGGCGGTCATGATAACGTAACGGTGGTTATGGTCGACTCGGGTATGGAGTTGGTGTGAGCCATGGTAGGTAAGGTGCTAGGCGGCCGGTATGAAGTCTTGGAACGCATCGGGACGGGCGGAATGTCGCTGGTCTACCGGGCGCGAGACCTCACCCTCAGCCGAATTGTCGCGGTGAAGATTCTTAAGCAACAATGGACGGAGGACGCTGACGTCGTTCGACGGTTTCACCAAGAGGCGCGAGCCGCGGCGTCATTGACCAATTTGCACGTCGTACAGGTGTTTGACGTCGGTCGCGAGGAACCTGACATTCACTATATAGTGATGGAGTTGGTCAAGGGTCAGACTCTGCGGGAGATGTTGGATGCGGCGCAAGTGTTGGGGGTGCGACAAGCCCTTGCGATAGCGGAGCAGGTGGCGGACGGGCTCGACGCGGCCCACCGCCAAAAGCTGGTCCACCGCGATATCAAGCCCCAGAATATTTTGATCGCGGAGGATAAGACGGTAAAGGTCACCGACTTCGGGATTGCGTACGCCGTAGCTTCCGGGACGCTGGTGAATACCAGGTCGTTTTTGGGGACGGTTCAGTATCTTAGCCCGGAACAGGCCCGCGGAAAGGCGGTCGGCCCCCAATCCGATATCTATTCCCTGGGGGTGGTGCTGTTCGAGATGCTGACTGGTCGGCTTCCCTTTGACGGCGAAAGCGCGATTGGGGTGGCGCTGAAGCATCTGCAGGATCAGGCCCCCGACGTACGCAGCATCCGGCCGACGATTCCGGAACCGGTAAGTCAGGTGGTGGCTCGGGCGTTGGCCAAGGATCCCGCCGACCGTTATCAGTCCGCCTCGGCGCTGAGGGCCGATTTGTCCCGCATTCTAGACCCAGATGCGGTAATCGAAGTGGCTCCGTCGGCAGCGTTACCGGTCGCCGTGCCGGAGGGGAAACTGCCTTCGCGCAGCAAGGCGCGGGAGGAACAACGGCGACGCCCGCGTCGGCTTTGGCCCTTGATGATTGCCGTCCTGGTGGTGGTGGTAGGTGGGGGCGTGCTCGCCTTGTATCACTGGCTGTACGCTCCGCCGGTTGCCGTGCCGAATGTTCGCGGAACACGTTTGACGGTTGCCAAACGGCGCCTGCGGGCCAAGGGGCTACTGGTGCACATGGCCGGGACATCCCCATCCGGGCACTGGGCCAAAGGGCTGGTGGTGGGAGAGACCCCGCACCCCGGCAGCAAGGTGAAAGCGGGGCAGACGGTTGAGCTGGTCATTTCCTCGGGGCCGGTCCAGTTACGCCTGCCCAATTATTCCGGCCAGCCGATGAGCGTGGCCGAACAGGGTTTGCGAGCCGAGCGGCTCGGCCATAAGGTCGTTATGGTGGCTTCGGCGCGACCGCCAGGGGTGGTGCTTCGTCAGCATCCGGGAGCTCACCAGCTCATCTCCCGCGGCAAAGTGGTGACTCTCTATGTGTCCAACGGAGCGCGCGCCCATCAGGTCATGCCCTATCTAGTTGGGATGACGGTCTCTGGGGCGGCCACCGTCTTGACGCAGGACAATTTGAGCGAGGGAACCCCGGTTGCGTCTTATAGCACGCAACCAGTCAACACCATCATTGACCAGAGTCCGAAACCCTATCAGTCTGTGCACGGGATCCGCCAAGTCAGTGTGTGGGTGTCGGACGGACCCAGTCCCCAAAGCCGTCATCTGCAGAAGAACACGAACACACCGCACTTTACCATTCCCCAAAGCGCACCAGCCCACTCCCTTTTTGAGGCAGTTGTCGAGGATCAGGCGGGCAACAAGGAAATGTTTTATCAACAGGTGAATCCTGGCATGCGAGTTAGGGTACCGGTGGTTTGGTATGGTACCAGCGCCGAGGTGTTGCCCTACCTCAACAACCGACCGCAGGCTCCGCTGACGTTGTCTGCTCCTCCCAGCGGAGCGTTTCCGGGGCCCGGCGTGGGGACCAACAACGCCCTGGGCAACCAATTTGTCAACGGACCGTCGTAACTGTGGGACTGAGCGTCGGAAATTGACTTGATGGGCATCACAAGAGGCAGAACCCAAGGGGAGGTGAAGACCCAAGTGGGTCGAGGTATGGTTGGGTCTCTGCAACTGGCTGCCAGAGGATGAAAGGGCTGGTGGTGGCCCTGGAGGCAAACCGGCCGACGGTGGTGAGTGATGAAGGAACTCGGTATCTGTGCTATCTTCGCGGGCGCATTCAAAGGGACCACGGTCGAATCATGGTTGGCGACCGAGTTGCGCTGATGCCGACGGATCCCGGACAAGCACTGATTACCGCCGTAGAGCCGAGGGCTAATACCTTGCTCAGACCGCCGACGGCCAACGTGAGCGGGTTGCAGGTGGTTTACACGCTCATCCATCCCGAGGGCAATCGGGAATTATTGGACAAACGGTTGGTATTGGCCGAACTATCTGGTATGCGCGCGGAAATCGTGTTGAACAAGTCGGATTTGGTCCCGGCCAGCGCAGGGGAGGAGCTTGCCGCCGTGTATAGCGAGATTGGCTACCGGGTCTGGCAGATTTCCGTGCTCACCGGTGCCGGGATTGCCGAGATGCTGGCATCTTCCCGGCGGGGGATCTGGGTCTTGACTGGGGACAGCGGGGTGGGGAAATCCAGTCTGTTGTCGGCTATTTTGCCGCAGGCCAGGTTGGAAGTGCAGGAACTAAGCCGGGTCGGGAGGGGGCGGGAAACGACGCGCACGGTAAGTTTATGGCCGGTCGGCGATTTTTGGCTGGCCGACGCCCCTGGCTATACCGCGCTTACCCTGGAGATTGAGCGGGTGGAGGATGTCCTGTTCGCGTTTCCCGAGTTTTCCCGCCATCGTTGCCGTTTTACGGACTGCCGACATTTGGCGGAACCCGGATGCGGGGTGCGGCAGGCGTTGGCCGAGGGGACTATCGACCGCATTCGTTACCGAAGTTATACGGCTATCGTGAACCATTGGCTAAAGCATTGACCGCGGAGGCAAACTGAATTATGGCACAGAGCAATCAAGTCGGCCGACGGGTACGAATAGCGCCTAGCTTGCTCTCGGCGGACTTCGGACGGCTGGCGGACTCACTTGTCGCGGTGAACCGGACGGCCGACTGGCTTCATCTGGACGTGATGGACGGCCGATTCGTGCCAAATATTACCATAGGACCGATGGTGGTGGCGGCGGTTCGAAAGACGACTGAGCTGCCCCTTGATGTGCATATGATGGTGGTGGAACCAGAACGGTATGTCAAAGCATTTCGTGAAGCGGGAGCCGATAGCCTTACCGTACACTATGAGGCGTGTCCGCATTTAGAACGGGTAATCGGCCAGATCCACGAAATGGGTGCCCTCGCCGGGGTAGCGGTGAATCCCGCGACACCGGTGGAGGCTTTGGTGGACATTGTCGACGAACTAGACATGGTGCTGATCATGAGCGTTAACCCCGGCTTTGGCGGGCAGGCTTTTTGGCCACGGGCGGTCGATAAGGTGCGACGGGCGGTACGATTGCGCGGAGACCGCGAACGTCCGCTGATCCAGGTGGACGGGGGGATTACTCTGCAAACGGCACCTTTAGTCACCTCGGCCGGAGCCGACGTCCTGGTGGCCGGCACGGCGATTTTTGGCAGTCCCGACCCGGGTTCGGTAATTCAACAAATGCACGAGGGGTGACAAGACACTTTTTGCCTCTCGTCTTCGTACGCTGGGAGAGAGTGAGAAACCCGTACGAATGACGTAGGAGGTGAGATCGTGCGACCTCTAAGACTGCGTTGGACCACATCCCGGCAACGGCTGTACCGCCGGCTGATCGGGATGGGCGTGGGGCTTACCGGCGCGATCTTAATTGTTAAGATTTTTCCCTTGTGGTTGTGGCCCTTGGGCGTGGGGCTGTGGCTGATGTGGTCGGGGTTGGGGCCGATCTTGATTGGTTTGGCGATGATTTGGGCCGGTTGGCGTTTGGTGTCGATGCGATAATCCGCGGTGCACGAAGGGGGCGTGGTGGCGTGCGCGTGCAAGTAGTGAAAGTTCCGCGTGTGGTCGGCAGGTTCTTGCAGTTTTTTCTTTTGTTTTGGGCACGGGAGAGGCGATAAGAAAGGGGGCGGTCAGGAAAACGCGATGGACTACTGGATTCGGGCCACGGTGGCGTCGGGGAGGGTGAGAGCGCTGGCGACCTGTACCACCTTGTCCGCCCGGAGCGCGCAGGCGGCGCACCGGGCGGCACCCCTCGCCGCAGCTGCGATGGGACGGGTGATCGGTGCGGCCGTCCTGGTCGCAGCGGATTTGAAGGAGGGCGGCACGGTACGTTTGTCGGCAGACGGTGGTGGGCCGGTGGGACGCGTCGTTGCCGAAGCCTGGGGGGAGAGTGTACGGGCGCGAGTGGACAACCCCGCCCTGGAACTGGATCTGAGGCAAGACGGCAAATTGAACGTGGGACAAGCCGTCGGCCGCGACGGCGAATTGGTAGTGACACAGGAAACTGACGCGTTGCAAGTCTGGCAGAGCCGCACCTCCCTGGTTACCGGTGAAATCGGCGAAGATTTGGCGCAATTTTATGCCGAGTCGGCGCAAGTACCGGCGGCGGTCGCACTCGGAGTGCTAATAGGCCGTGACGGGCAAGTGGCGGCTTCCGGCGGCCTGGTGGTGCAGGCGCTGCCGGGAGGCGGGGAGGAGGCGGTGGCGGTGGCGCGGAAGTTTGAACGCCTGTCGGGAATCAGCCACCGCATGGCAGCGGGAGAGTCGCCGGAAGAGATTCTGGCCAGCGTAGTGCCGGTGCCGCTTCGCTGGCATGGCCGACACTATTTTGGCTTTCGGTGCCGCTGCAGTCGTGAACGGAGTGCGACCATCGTCCAAGGCCTTCCCGACCAAGACATGGACCAGCTCATTGAGCAACAGGGTGCCGAAGTCATCTGCAATTTTTGCCGACATGCCTACCGCTTTTCCGGCGATCAACTGCTAACCTGGCGCAGAGCCCGTTGACCGAGGCTATCGATCACAAAAGTTCCGCACGAAAAAGCGTTCGGGAGCACCCGAAACCCGCTAAATGGCTCGATCCACCCGGCCCGAACGCAGGCACCGCGTGCACACGTACATCCGCCGAGTCTTGCCGTTGACCCTGACCCGCACGTGCTGAATATTTGGCTTCCAGACGCGCCGCGTCTTGTGATGGGAATGGCTGACGCTGTTGCCGTGGACCGTATGCTTGTCACAAATCTCGCACCGATATGCCACTTTGGAACC
>JAJZXC010000089.1 GCA_021846365.1 Bacillota bacterium
CCACCGGGTGATTAGGGTTCGTAATCGGTATTCAGTGATCTGAAGATTAAGCGATGGCCAACTAATGGTCCAATGGTCGGTGGTCCACTGCCACTCCGGGTGATGAGCCACCGCCAATGGAACGCCGCGCAAGGCAGCCAGCCGCGAAACCGGCATGGTCACGCGTGGATGATCCACGGCAATCCAGTGACCATCCTCAATGCGAAATGCGGGGTGTGGCATGCGCTTTCTACCTTCCTCAGTGAAGCCGCCATGTCGTCGTTCACCTGGCAATATTATAGCCAAGAAAGCGGCCGGCCAACAATGTGAGCGCCGCGGCGTCAAGGCAACAGCAAAGCAGGCGACGG
This sequence comes from Bacillota bacterium, assembly GCA_021846365.1. Lineage (GTDB taxonomy): Bacteria > Bacillota > Sulfobacillia > Sulfobacillales > Sulfobacillaceae > JAJZXC01. Next base: position 348 of record JAJZXC010000089.1, read on the forward strand.
AGCTTGGAACAAGGAAATGGATAGCTGTTCTCGCGGTTCACTTGATGATCTAAGACGATCAGCAGTCTACTGTGAACCTGTCAACCACGCTGTTGGGGATGTGTGATCTGCAGGCTTCGATTGTAAACCTAATCATTTCTCGGTGACCAACCAGAGGATTTTGCTCCCCGTCGACTGTTCACACCATGACCACCAAAGAAGATATTTCTTTCAACGAGATCCAGTGCACGCAAGAATATTGCTCTCAGAGCACGAAGCAAACCCCCGGAATTGGCTGAGCCTCATCAGACAATTCTGTACGGGAGGGGGCCACTTCATCTGGACGAACCGTACCCATCCGGGTTTCCGCCGCAACCGCCGGGAAATCTTTATCGCAGCAACGGGTGCAGGTGGATGATGCGATATACGGGTGAAGACTTCGATCTTGACCTCGCTCGCCCAAGAAATCGCAGAGAAGCCAGCCGTGGGTGTGGAGTCGCGATGCTTCGATTCTGGAGCGCCAACCCAGACTAATCGATGCGCAAGCTCTTGTAAAACGTGTCCGATTCGGATAGAACATTACATAGCAGAGATGAAGGGCTGGTCCACTGGCAGGACTGTCGGAATACGCGGTAGGAATGGCCTCCCGAGAGGGATCACTGCGGAGTTCACCACCTCTGAAGCAACCCTTGTGCTATATGCTGATACTATTTGCGCGACCGCACAAGCGATAGAGGACTGTAGAGGAGGTATGAAAGGCGATGGTCGGCACGCCTCCGACGGATGCGGAATGGCTAGCACTGTTTGATGCCGCCGCCGAGTTTTATGACCACAAACCCTGGACGTGGATGACCGATGATCAGTTATTCGGGGTGCTCGATCCCGAAACGGGGATAGCGGGCTATTGTTGTGTGCTGGGGGCTCTGGGGGAGTTCTTGGCGCTTAACGTCTATCTTGGCGACGCCGGGTATGCCGGCTACTGCGCCATGGCGTCCAGCGGGGACGACATGGCCGCGATCGAGGATGCGCACGGAAACCTCGACGCGCTCATGGCTGGGTTTTCGGACCGCGACGGGCTCACCCCGGAAGAACGCGCCATGATCCGCCGCCTGGGCCTCACCTTCCGCGGTAAGCAGCGTTGGCCCAGCTTCCGCTACTTCCGTCCCGGGCGCAGGTCGCCCGCTTTGACGGCCGGCCAGGCTCGCCATCTGGCCCGGGCGCTTCACGAATCGGTGGTGGTGGCGGAAGCCTACCATGACCATCCGGACGATCTCGTGCGCAGGGATGGTCGGTTGCTGCTTCGACGGCCTGGGCGAAATTCGGCGGCACCCTGGGTCAGTGTGTGGGTTAGTCCGCCTCGCGTGATCTATCTGTCGGAAGGGTCCACGCCATCGGAAGCGATGGTTCGTAGTACACGAACTCTACCTCAAACCAATGCGGTCTGGGAAGCCGATATGTGCTACCTGCCAATGGTCGACGGTGCTGAGCCAGGTGTGATACCACGCCTGTTTCTGCTGATGGACCACGCTTCTGGCCTCATTTTGCAGGTACAGCTTGAAAACGACTCGTCCTTTGTTTCCGCGATCTGGCGCGATCTGATGACCAAAATGCGGGATTTGGGGGGGCGGCCGGCGGCCATCTGGGTTCGCCAAGCACAAGTCGGAGCCAATCTCTTACCCCTCACCGAACCACTATCCATCCAGTTGAAGGTATTTCGACGGCTTCCAGCGATTGCTGGGGTCCGCCGCCTTCTGATCCAACATTTCGCCCATCGTTAAGAAATCGTACGATTTGGACAGCTTTCAGTGTCGACAATCGAAACGCTTTTGGCTCTAAGCCCCAAACGACCGGCATTGTGTACCCAAGATAGAGTATAGGCACACCGACGGGGCCGTAGCGAGTTGCTGGCCGGTTCAAATACCCAGATTCTCTGCCGACCTGACAATTGGTCTATAAACGACGCGCCGGCGGATTAGACTGAGCCCCGCGACGAGTGGGAGGGCGGCTGCTGGTCGTCGGGGCCGGCAGAATGAGACTTCTTCCACAAATGGCCGACGGTCTGCAATAAGATCTTGAGATCCACCCACAAGTTGGAACGGCGGCCGTAGGTAAGGTCCATCTGCAGCTTTTCTTGCGGACTGGAAAGATAATGGCCGGACAATTGGGCGAGGCCGGTGATGCCCGGCTTCAACTGATGCCGAAGATTATAGGGAGGAAGCTCGGCGGCAAACTGGTCGACGAAGAGGGGCCGCTCGGGTCGGGGGCCCACCAGCGACATGTCTCCTCTGAGCACGTTCCACAGTTGCGGGATCTCGTCCAGATGGCTCACGCGAAGCCCCCGCCCCACGCGGGTGACGCCGTCGGCGTTGGGCAGGGTGAGGCCCGCCCCGTGGTGGAGTTCGTAGTCCTTGATCAGAGTGCGAAACTTCAACATTTCAAAGCGGCGGTTGCCCTCGCTGACGCGTTCCTGCCGGAACAGCACCGGAGGACCGTCGTCGAGGAGAATAGCCGCCGCGATCACGAGGTCAAGCGGAAGGCTGAGGACCAGTAATCCGGACGCGAAAACAACGTCGAGGGCGCGCTTGAGCAGGCGGTGGAGCCAGGGATTGGGCAGCGGATCCACGGTCAAAAATGGCGTTTCCCCTATTACGGTCAGCTCAGATTGGGCGACCAGGGTGTCATATACATTAGGGCGCCATAGGCAGCGAACGCGCCGATTGAGGGCATCGTTCAAGACGGCCAGTTTGACCGTGTCGGGCAGCGCCTGGTCGAGCAAAAGGATGTCGGCCTGCATCCCCGGTTGGTAGCGAGCCCCGTCAACCACCTTTATGGAGGGATGGGGGCCAAGATCCGCCAACCCGTTCGGGATCACCGGCGCCTGGTCGACCGATACCAGTACGATCTGGGTCGAGCGGCCGACAAACAGCGCCTGTTGCCACCATCGTCGCGACTGGTAGAGCAGCGGCAGCTCGAGCAGACTGCTGATGACGAATACGGAACGCGGAAACCCGACTTCCCCCAGCAGGAAGGACATCACGACTAAGAGTCCGGCCAGCAGGGCGACGACGGGGACGATCTTGTGCCGAAGGTCGCGAACCGGAATCCATTCCATTTCATATAGGTCGTAGGCGCCCAGCAGCACGATGGCCCCCACCGAGATCCAGGGGGCGACACCCAAGTAGGCCCGCCAGTTATAGGCGGGGGGAAAGCCCAAGAAACGGATCAAGAACGCGAAAAAGACGGCGATATTTACCGCCAGCACGTCGGAAATCATCATGAAACCGCGAATCGTGGAACGATTGGTGCGAATCGATGCCATGGCCGTTCACTCCCTAACCCATTGATAATGGTATTCGCGGTACTAGATGGAATTCCCTGCCTGAAGGGCAGCGGAATTCGTGGCTTCAGGGAGGACTCAGCTTTTTTGTGGAGAATGTTACAACAACACGGTTTGTGTATTATTTGAGGAGAGATCGGGTCTCAATCCACGGCCGAAGAACCATGGTTAGGGGTGGATGTCGAAATCTCGCGGGGTTAAATTCGCGCTGGTGGACAGGGACATCTACCGAACGGAGTTCGAGGATCCATCACGCAAATGAAGGAGCGGTTGCTGTTGGCTAAAATGGGATCTTCGGGCAGGGCGCGAAAGACCGTGGGATATCATTCGTCTCCGGCATCGCGGAGCTTTTTGGCGGTGTGGGCCTCTGCCTACGCCGGGGCCGCGGTCTGGGCGACGCTGGCCGTTTCCGCCTGGGGGAAAGGCCTCTTTTTTAACTATGCGGCTCTGTTGACGGCGGGGCTGGTGCTGGTCGGGCTCGGCTTTCTAACCGGCTGGGTGGACCGCCCGCACCGCTACGCGTTAATTCCCTGGGCGGCGGCGGCGCTGGGTTACACGCTGGCCCTGACCCACGCGGTCGATATCGGGACTGCCGAACAGGGCATGTTTTTGCACTGGACGCTGGTCGCCATGGCCGGGGCGGCGCTGGTAATGGCTAAGGACATCGTCTACACCAGGCGATTTGTCGCCCTCACTGGATATTTGATAGCGCTCTTGGCGTTCGTGATTCCGCTGACCACCGCGCATTGGCTGACCATTCCCGGCGCGATCTTTCCGCCCAACCGTTGGGCGACGGTGTTTCAATATCCCGACACCGCGGGTGCAGTGTTCGGCGCCGGATACTTGGCGCTGGGGCTGGTCCGGGTCCAAAGCCGCTGGGAGCTATGGATAAAACGGGGGGCGGCGATGGTCAACGGGGCGGGATTGCTCCTCTCGCTCTCCCGCGGGGCGGATTTGGTGATGCCGTTCGCCCTCATCGCCGGCTTAATCGTGGTGGTCCGGCGTGGCCTGTGGACGACGATCGTGGCTGAGTTCTTCGGCGCCGGCGTCGGCGGCGTTCTGCTCACCTTGGTCTGGCGGGACGCACTGACCACTAACCAGTTGGGTCCGCTGCTCTTTCTTGCGATTACTGCGGCGGCGGTGGCGGTCTGGCAGGGGGGAGACTGGGGATGGCGCAAGCTTGGGCTTAGCCAGCGGCAGACCATGGCGCTGGCGCTCTTAGCGGGGCTGGTGGTGGCCGCCGGGTTGGGGATCTATGTGCACCATAAGAGCGGGGAGCCGGTGATGGCGTCGACGGCGAAACCGTATGCCATTTCTACCACAAAACCCCTGGTTGGTGACCAGCTCAGGGTTACCACCAGCGGTCCGGCGACGCTGACCCTGGTGGCCAACTCGCGCTACGACCTGCCCACGACCTTGTTGCAGAAATCGCTGCAATCCTCTCTCAGCGTTCGCATTCCTCCCCTGGGCCGGGGCAATCAGGCCTTGGCCGTCACCGTCACCCCCACCAAGGCGCCGGTCGCGGTGGACAAACTGGCCGTCATCTCGCGCGGCGGGACTGTCAACCTGCTGCCCTGGTTCGTGCACGTCATGCCCGAGTCCATTTATAGCCGCATCATCGAGGTCAGCGGACGCCAGCTCGCGGTTTGGCAGCGTGGCGTCTTCGTCTCCAACGGGATGAAGATGGCGATGGCCAATCCGCTGGTGGGCTACGGCGCAGGCGGCTGGGCGGGGGGTTACCGAGCCTTTCAAACCCTACCCTACACCTCGCGCGAGGTGCACGATGGCTGGGTCCAGTGGTGGATCGACGGCGGGGCGTTGGCCGGCCTAGGCTATGCCGCCTTGTTGGCGGGTGCGGGATACGCCATCTGGCGCGCGCGCCGGCTGCCCGTCGAGGAGCGCTGGGTGGCGGCGAGTCTCGCCGCCTTGACGATGGCGCTCTTGGGCCATAGCCTGGTCGACTGGGACCTTTCGTTTTTCTGGGACGAGCTGTTGCTGGCCGCGGTCTGGGCCGCGCTGATCGGCATCAGCGTGCGCCCGCTGGAGCCGACGGCGGTCGCCGTCAAACCGTTCTGGCCGGTGTGGCTGGCCGCGGGCGTGTCGTGCGGATTGGCGCTTTTCACGTTTAATTTGGCCCAAGCTCAGGGCTACGCTCAGGCGGCGAGCAAACAGGTGACCCAGCACCAGCCCTACCCCAGTATCCTAAAGACCGTTCAGGTCGCCTTACGAGACCAACCCAATCTGGGCACCGCGGAGCAACTTAAGGCGGAAGTGCTGGCGGTGCTTTCCACTCAGCCCAAGAGCGGCGTCGCCTTTCCCGCCGCCAACCAGGCGTATCAACGGGCGGCGACGCTGATGCCCACCTCGGCCGCGGTGCACGCGGCCTACGGGGGATATCTGGTGCAAGCCAAGCAGTACCCGGCGGCACTGGCCCAATTCATGCAGGCGATTCGGATCGCCCCGATGCGCACGGCGAGTTTGAGCGCGGCCTGGGGCGGACTGTACAACGTGGCCGTGGCCGGACTCAGTCAAAGCAACCAGAGTATCACGCGGCTTAGCGCCCGCGACCTCCGGCAGGCCTTTGCCAACTACGCCAAGCAGCAGGCGCGCATTCCGACCGGCATGATCGGGTCGCTGCAACTGCCGGCGCCCACCGGCTCCGGCCAGCTGGCGCAAGGGCTCAGCGCCCTGATGCAGGGGCATCTCAAGGCTGCAGCGGCATCCTTTGCCACCGTGACGCCGTCAACCCTGACCACGACCGGGCACGAGTGGATGGAGATTATCGCCCTGATCGGAAAACCAAAGTTGTGGCCGAAAACCGGCATCTTGGGCACGGTGGCCAAAAACTTGGTGACGTGGGGAATGGTCAAGTAAGATGGCCGAGCATTTGCCTGTGCTAGAAAATCAGCCAGCTCCTAGGGAACAGCAACCCCGGGCGCTGGGATTGGGCTCTTTGGTCCGCACCGACCTTTTGGGCCGCTGGGTGTGGGTGTTGCTCTATACGGCGGTGCTCACCTCGCTGTCCGCCCTGCGCTATCAGACCTGGCTCGCCACCGGCTGGGACCTGGGGCTTTATGGCCAGGGACTCTGGGCCATCTGGCATCACGGCCTGTTGGGCGTCTCCAGCGTGACCGGCCTGCCGATAGTGGCCCAGTCGGGCGGGTTCATCCTGTGGGGGCTGGCGCCCTGGTATCACCTGGGCGGCGTGGGTTTTCTCTTGGTGCTGCAGTCCTTTTGCCTCGGCTTGGGCTACTACTTCATTTATCGGCTGGGCGGGGATCTTGAGATGTCGCCGCCAACCCGCCACGTCCTGGGTCTGGTCTATTTGGCCAATCCCGTTCTGTGGGCGGCCAATCTCGACGACTTTCATCCGGTGGTCATCGGGGTGCCGCTTCTGTTCGCCGCCGTGCACTTTGCGCTTAACCGGCGGTGGGGCGCCTACGCACTGGTATTGACCGGGGCGCTGGTCAGCGGGGACGTGGCGGCGATGGCGCTGGCCGTGATTGGCCTTGGCATCGCGTTGGCGGTGAGCCCGGGGCGACGGGATCTGGTCGCCGCCGGTCTCCTCACCGCCTTCGGCGCGGCGGCGTGGCTCGCGCTGAGCACCGATGTGATCATCCCGCACTGGACGCATCAAAGCTATTGGCTCCCTTATTACCGCGGCTTTGGACCCACCGCGGAGGCCGCGGTGGGTGCCCTGGCCCGCCAGCCCTGGCTCCTTTTCGGCTGGCTTGAGGCGTTGCGGCCGTGGGAGTACCTGATTTGGGTGGGGGGGCCGGTGGGCAGCTTTTGGCTCTTTCGAGGCCGACTGCGCGACCTCAGCTGGCTTGTGGGACCGCTCTTGATCGTCGAATACAACGGGCTCAGCGGAAACCCCGGGCAGACGTCGCCGTTTGACCAATATAGCCTCGCCCTGATTCCGGCCCTGTTCTTGACTGCGCTTTTCGTCGGCCGACGGGTGACCTGGCGGTCTGGGTGGATCTTTCGCTGGCGCGGGCTCATCCCTGTCGCCTTTTTGCTGGTGACTCTCGTCCACCTGCACGAGACTACGTGGCGAAACGCGCCGCCCAACGCGCTGAATTTGAATGCCGCGGCGGCACTTGTCCCCACAGACAGGCCGGTGGTGGCCCAAAACTTTATCATGCCCCACTTTGCCAATCGGGCTCGGCTCTATGACACCAACCAGCTGGGCACGGTTGCCCTCAGCCGGGGTACGGTGGTGGTGACGGATACCGCCTATTCCACCGCCAACACCTCGCCGACCCTGCTGGCAGGCTGGATCGCGCGCTTGACCCGGACCCAAAAGGTCCTCTATCAGGCCGGCGGAGTGGACGTCTTTCGCGTTGTCCATCCGTCGGTGCTGAATAAGGGGGTGACACCGTGAGCGCGCTGAAGATGAAGCCGGCGGTGCCAAAGCGGTCGGTGGCGGGGCGGGTCGGGCACCGCCTCCGCGACCTCGCCCGCTGGCTCGAGCTCATGCGCAATCTGGCCGTGCGCGACGTGGAGACCAGGTACAAGCGGTCGCTGCTCGGCCTGTATTGGGCGCTGATCAATCCTCTGGTCATCGCCGCTATTTACGGCTTTGTGTTCGGCGTTATCTTTCACGCCACGTCGGGGTCCATCCCCTATCCCGTCTTCTTGCTGACCGGGATAACTTTTTGGAACTTTTTCGCCAACAGCCTGATGTCGGCCACGGTCAGCATCAGCGGCAACGCGGCGCTTTTGGCCAAGCTCTACTTCCCGCGCGTGGTGCTGCCGACGGCGGCCGTGCTGGCGCGTACGATTGACTTTTTGTTCTCGCTGGTGATCCTGATTGTCTTTATCCTCATCTACCACGTGCCGGTGCACTGGACGGCGCTCTGGGTGCTGCCCCTGCTGGCTCTGCAGCTTATCTTCACCTTCGGCATCGCCTATATGCTGGCCGCGCTCAACGTGCTTTACCGGGACATGAATCAGCTGATTGCGTTGTTGATTTTGGTGTGGATGTACTTCGCTCCCGTGATGTATTCGATTGTCGGGGCCAAGCCAGTGATTCAGGACATTGTGCTGATGAATCCGATGGGGGGCATTTTGCAGGCGGAGCGTGACCTAATCTACACCGGTTACCTAACTGAGCCGATTTTCCTGTGGACGGCGGCGGCTTGGGCGGGACTCGTGTTCATTGGCGGGCTAGCGCTCTTTAAACGCGTAGAGCCGCTCTTCTCCGAGGTGATGTAGCCATGGCCCACGTCATCGTCGACCACGTCTGGAAACAATTTCAGCTCCGCCACGACCGCGCCGACAGCGTGGGCAATCTGCTCTGGCAAATGGTGCCCCGGCGCCGGCCTCGAACAGAGGTGCGGCCGTTTTGGGCGTTGCGGGATATCAATTTGGTGATGGACCAGGGGCTCAGCTTTGGCATCATCGGTCAAAACGGTTCCGGCAAGAGCACCTTGCTCAAGATTCTGAGTCGCACCATGCTGCCCACGCGCGGTGCGATTGACGTCTCTGGTCGGGTGTCCGCGCTGATTGAGTTGGGCGCGGGCTTTCATCCCGATTTCACCGGCCGCGAGAATGTTTTTCTCAACGCCTCGATTTTGGGTATCCGGCGGCGGGAGATTGAAGCCAAAATGGAGGGTATTATCGACTTTGCCGAGATTCCCGACTTCATGGACACCCCGGTAAAGTATTATTCCTCCGGGATGCAGGCGCGGCTCGGATTTTCTGTGGCCACCGCGGTTGATCCCGAGATCCTCATCGTCGATGAGGTGCTCGCCGTGGGCGACGAGGCCTTTCAGCAAAAGTGCATGGACCGAATTTTCCGCATGAAGCGCGAAGGAGTCAGCATCCTCCTGGTATCGCACAGCTTGGACAGCATCGAACGGCTGATGGACCGCGCCATCTGGATTAACCAGGGGGTGATGCGGGCAGAGGGGGTGCCCCGCGACGTGGTGCTCGCCTACCGGGAAAGCCTGCTGGGTCAGTCTGCGATCGACGACGGTGACGGCGGGGGGAAGGCTGTCACCCGCGAGCGGGCGCCGGTGGAAATGGTGGAGGCGGGGATTGAAAGCAGCGGCTCCGGCCACGAGCGCATCGCCGCCGGATCGCGGCTCAGCATCGCCACGCGCTGGAATAATGCGTCGGCAATGACCTGGACTGGCCATCTAGAGCTCACCATACGCCGCCCCGACGGTCTTGAGATCTTAGGCGTGTCGAGCCTGCGCGAGGGGAAGCCGCTCAGGTTTCCCCCGGGCACTCAAACCATTAGGCTCAGCATTGCCGAGCTCTGGCTGGGGAGCGGCCGCTATGAGGTCGACGGCGCGCTGCTGAATGAGGAGGGCAGGCGGTTGCAACTCTGGCAGCCCTTGGTCGCGTTTCAGATCCAGTCGCTCGGTCACACCGCGGGGCTCTTGGCCTTGCCCCACACGTGGAATGCCGAGGCGCCATGAGCCGACCGGTGGTGGGCGTCGACGCCCGCTATGGACTCACTTCTCCCCGGCGGGGGGTGGGCGAATACGTCTACCGGGTGTTTCAAGCCCTGGCCGAGATTCCGCGAAGCTATGACGTCATTCTCTACGGCGATGCTTCAGCCGATCCCGGTGTGGTCAGCGAGTTTCGCGCCGCATATCCGGTGCGTCTGCTGTCCGCCCGGCCGTTTGCCCTCTGGGAGCAGGTGGCCTGGCCGCGGGCGGCCCGCGCCGACGGGGCGACCGTGATTCACGGCACGGCCAACATCGGCCCGCTGAGCTGGCCGGGGACGCTCGTGCTCACGGTACACGACGTCATCGAGTGGCATCGCGGACGGGATTTCCCCTCTGCGATTGCCTTGCGCCACCACTTGAGCCGCTTTTACCGGATGAACGCGCTGCAGCGCCTCATTCGGACGAGCGAGCTCGTCTTTACGGTTTCCGAGCATGCTCGCCAAGATATCGTGGAGACATTGGGGGTCGACCCCTATCGCGTGCGTGTCACCAGCCTTGCCGCCAAGAGTCAGGCTGAGTCGCCGGGTTACCAAAAGGCACCGTATTTCCTGGCCTTGGGGGCCTTGGACCCCAGAAAGAACCTCGCCGGGGTGCTGGCCGCGTTTGCCCGCCGGACCGTCGCCAACGTGGAGCTTCGGGTGGTGGGCCTGGAGCCGGCGGCGATCCCCCGGGCGAGTCAAATGGTGAGCGCTCTCGGAATTGAGGGGGCGGTGAAGATGTCTTCGATGATCAGTGACAGGGACCTGGTCGGTTACTACCAAAAGGCGCTCGGCCTCATCTACCTCAGCCAGTATGAAGGGTTTGGCCTGCCCGTGCTGGAGGCGATGGCGCTCGGCTGTCCGGTGATTGCCAGCAACCGCACCGCGATTCCCGAAGTGACGGGTGACGCGGCGATCTTGGTGGATCCTCACGACGATGTGGCAACCGCGCTGGCCATCGACCGTCTGGCCTCCGATGCCGAATTTCGCATCGGCTGCATCGAAAACGGATGGAGGCGGGCGCGGGCGTTCTCCTGGCGCCGCACGGCAGAAGGCACCCACGATGGCTACGCCTGGGTGCTGGCCCAGCCCATCCGCAGACGGGCACGGTTTCGGGCATGAAAGTCCTCGTGGTTTGTGATGAATGGCCCTGGCCGCCCCATCAAGGCGACCATGTCCGCCTGGACGCCATCGTGCGCACGCTGGCGGCGGAGCACCGGGTAACCCTGCTCGGCCGCCCAGGGCCAAAGCGACCCCCGATCCCAGGGGTCGAGGCGCTGTCTTTGGGGGTGAGCAAACTCGCATCGGGGCTCGCCCGCCATCTCGAGTTGCCGGCCACGGTGGCGCTGAGAATGAATGCGGGCTTGCGCCAAAAGGTGACCCAACTGGCCGGTGCGCATGATCGCGTGCTCTTTTACCAACTCAAGGCGACGGCCTGGCTGGATCCTCTGCTTGGGCCCGAACGGGTAGTGGTGGATCTGACCGATTCGCTCGCCCTCTATTACCGACGGCGGGGGGGGATATGGAGGGCTGAGGCGCTCAGAGCCCTCCGGGCTGAGCGCCGGCTGGCCGCTCGCTATCCGACGACGGTGGTGTCCGAGCACGACCGGCAAACCCTCGACCCCGATCATGGCCTGAAGATGGTCATCGCCCCCAACGGCTATTGGCCCCCGGCTGCTGCCTTTCGGCATCCCGAGCCGGCGCAGTTGATATCAGTGGGGAACTGGGCCTATTATCCTAACCGGGCGGGGATCCGACACTTTGCCAGACGGGTGTGGCCCGAGGTGCAAAACGCAAATCGGGCCGCCCGGCTGTGGGTGGTGGGCCGGGGACCCAACCCGCTGCCGGCGGCCCTGGCGGGGATCAAGTGGATTGGCGAGGTCGACGATTTGGGCGACTGGTATGGGCGGGCGGCGCTGGCGGTGGCGCCTGTCTACGTGGGGGCGGGAATGAAGACCAAAATCATGGAGGCGCTGAGCTATCGGGTGCCGGTGGTCACCACGGCACTGGGCGCCGAGGGGATCGATCCCAGTCCGGTGCTGCTGCCAGCCAACAACGACCGCGAGCTGGCGGCGAGCATCGTGCAAGGGCTGGCGGAGCTGCCGGCGTGGCCTCAAGCCGCCTGGGACGCTTTTGTCCGCCAGCATGCCTGGGATCTCACCCTGAAACCCTTGGTGCGTGCGATA
>JAJZXC010000090.1 GCA_021846365.1 Bacillota bacterium
GGAGTGACCCATGACCGGGATGTCAACGCGGCGATCAACTTGCAAGGGCTAGCAACCCCAACTGCTCTACCTGTGGCGACGGCTTCGACAACCAAGCCGACGGTTCCGTCAAAGGGCGGGATCGACGGGAAAGTCACGCCTGTCAGACACGAAGCGAGACCCGCTGGCTTGAGGCCGGCGGCTTCGGGGCAGGAAGAAGTCGAGGCGCAGATTGCGCACCGATTTTATAGCAGATAACGGTTTTCCTCCTGTTCTTGGACCTCGAAGAGGCAGGCGGAGTAGGTTCCCCGGGGAACATCTTCCCTAAACTTCCCCGGTTGAAATCATATACCGCTCGCGGTTCAAAACTTACGGTATATATTATCCGTCAAGACGCAGGAACTCTGCTCATGTATTCGTCAATAAGGGGACCGATATCCCGGCCTTCAGCGTAGACCAGAGCCGCTGTGGAGAAGAGCAGGTCGGCCAGGAGGCAAATCGCCCCAAGGCCGCCACCTTGGAGGCAGCTGACTATCCGGTGGTGCTCACCACTTACCCGAGACGATGGCGACCAACGAAGATTTTCTCGACCTCTATCGCCCGCGGCGGCGGATCGAATGTGCGTTAAGCGCCTCAAAATCCAAATCGACAGGCGGATTTGATGCCGATCTGGCGTAGCCCTATCTTGGAGCCATGCACTGCCCTGGCCAGACGCTTGCCGAAATCAGGCCGAAGTGCAACCGCCGCCCGCGGCAGCCGCCAGAGACCGGGCAGTAGTTACCGGCGGTTCGGTTGGCTTCGCCCATACTGGCTAGGGGTCCGCAATCGCTAGTCTTCCTCCCGCGGGATATTCCCGCACCACACCGCTGGGTAGTCTCACCACAGTAGGCAGGCCGACGGGGACTTCGGCCTCAAAGTCCCAGCGCCCTTGCGAAGTTACCTCCCATCGCACGGCAACCATACCCCGTGGTGTCGTCACCCGTCCCCGTGCGCGGGTGAGCCCGTGCCGCTCAGGGGCGATGAGGAGGCGCTGAAACCCCGGCGCCGCCGGCCGCACCCCGAGAATATGCGCCAAGAACACGTAAAGCGGCAGGGCCCCCCATCCGTGGCAGTCGCTGCGCTGTTCGACCGGACCTTCCTGCCAAGTGGTGAGGTGCAGATCCAACATGTCCCGCCAATAGTGCCAGTAGCGAGCGAAGGCTTCGCCCGCCCCCGCCTGGCTCAGGGCTTGCTGGACGGCAAAAAGAGCGGGATACGAGGATTGACTCAATGCCGGGTCGGCCACCGCGCGCAAGAGGAAAGCGTCCGGTAGAGAATCGAGGGGAACTTCCGCCAACGCTGCCCAGGCTTGGGCGTGCTGGCTGAACTGATCCGTCGTCGGGCCTTCGCGAAAATAGCCGCGCTCGGCGTCCCAACATAGGTCGCGGATGAGTGCCCCCATCTCCCGGTGCCGGGTTCGGTACTCGCGGGCCACGTCCTCTCTGCCGGTGGCGGCCATCAGTGCCGCCGCCCGGCCCAGCGCCGCCGCGTACATCGCGTTCAACGTGGTCAGGGGTTCCACCCAAGCGGCACCGGGTACCCCCGCCTGCCATCCCTCCACCCAGTCGATAAAGGGCCAATAGCCGGGCGCGAAGACCAATCCACTGCCGTCGCGCTGACGGTCAAACCAGTCCAGCACGGCGTCGACGGTGGGTCGATATCGTTTGACCAAGGCTGAATCGGCAAAGAAGCGCCAGTGATCATCGAGCATGAAAATCCACTGCAGAGCGAAGGCGGGAATCACCTGGTTCACTTCCGAAGGCGCCCGACTCTGCACCAGACCAATCGGCAGCAGTGAGGCGTGAAAACAATGAATCGCCTGCCGGGCCAAGCGGTCGTCGGCACTGACGTAATAGGTAAACAGGCTCTCGAGGCGCGCGTCGAGCCCGTATTGCAATTGCTCAAAATAGGGACAGTCTTCGTAGGTCTCGTGCATCGAGCGCCTGAGTGTGTTCAGGCTCACCCGCCAGATGGAGTCGAAGACGGCGTCCGAGGCGCTGAATTGGCTGCCCACGGCCAAAGGATATCCGGTCTCGCGGTAGCCCAGACGATGGAGCACGAGCACTCCGCTTTCGATGTCCACATCGAGTTGAATATAGCGGAAGGTGCGAAAATCAAATGGTTCGTAGCGCTGGCGTCCGATCGCCGGCGTATAGACGTCCGCGTCGCCCACGATCACCCCCGAGGCATCATCGCGCACGCCCTTTTCATATCGCCCGGATTCCTTGCGCTGTTGGAAGCTTTCGGCGTAGGTCAGGGTTACCGTGGAGCGGGACTCGCTTGCGGGCGGCATTTCCAGATCCAATTCCACAAAGCCGGTGGTCAGTTCGCCGGCGTCAAAAATCAGCGTATAACGGCCAGGGGAGTCAAACCGCCTCGGCATCCCGGCTGATTTACCCAAAAGCTTCAGCGTCATGGGCCGCTCATAGCACGGCGGCAGCGAATGAGGCGTCAGATCCCACCAGGGTTGTTCGATGGCGTACATCGCGGCGGCGCTGACCGCGGGCGCAATCACGGCGGCCGCCGGCCAGGTCGCATCATCGAAGCTCGCCAGAGTAAATCCAGCGGGCAATTGGCCTGCCTCGACCCGCTCCATCGTCCGCCCCAGCCAGCGCCCCCAGGTTCTCGGCTCTGCCGCCACCGCTCTATCCAGCCAAATCCGCCAGCGGTGGTCGGTGTCGATCGGCTGTTCCCGGCCCTCTTCGATCACGGTGCCTTCGAGCCACAGCCCGCCCACCGGTTTGCTGACCACCGACAACGGTCCGCTATGCTGCCAGGTCCATTGTGTATAGGGGTAATGGACAACCTCGGCGGCGATGACATTAATTCCAGGCACGAGCCGCGACGAAAGGTCGTAGGTTTCGTAATATTGCGTCGAGCGATCGCCCTTTAGCGGGCCCACGCCCGCCGATTGTCCGTTGACGTACAGGCGATACCGGCTCGAAGCCGACACGCGCACCTCCAGGCGGGGGTTGGATCCCATTACGGAAAACGTCCGGCGCAAATAGGCGCGCTGTGTCTTCGGGTCCTCCCCGATCAACTCCTGCATCGGCGCATACCATATCCAATGCCCTCGTCGGGGGCCTGCGGCTTCCATCGCCATCATCCCGTTGCCACCTTATCCGCTCCTCCCAAGACGTCGCCTTTAGCGCCAAACACCCCTGGTATCAGGCCAGCATGAAACCCGGGGGATAAAAGCTTGGGCGGGGACGGCACTCGCCTCCCCGCCGAAGTTGGGCGTCCTGCCCGCTACTTGTACTGCGACAGCTTAATATGGTGCTGGGCGATATACTCCCGCGCGGTCGTCTGCAGAATGTTGGCGTATTGCTGCTTGGCCGTCGCCAAGCTCAAGTGGCCCGTAATGTACTCCTGGAAGAGGTTGAAGATCTGCGTGTGGGCCGCCGTGGAGACATCCGAAAGCCCGCTCACCGGGTACCAAGGCTGCTTCATCGACCGTACCAGCGGGGCGTTGGCGGCTGTCGGTTTGGACCCTGCGAAGGTCGGCAGAGTAACGTTCCAGCCGTTGACCACGGCCTGATCCGCCTTGGGCGTAGAGATGAAGCGCAGCCAGTCGAGCACCGCCTGGAACTTCCCCGGTTGCTTCATGCTATTGTCTGCCCGCGGGCTGGAGATTGACCACTGGTAGCCCCCCGAGGGTCCGCCGACGTTGGTTGCCGTGCGCAAATTGGTGGCGTAGCGGCTGGTGTGCGCGATCGAAGGCAAGGGAAACGAGCCCAGGGTGGACAGGGGATGATGGGCTCCGGTCCACAGGCCGGGTTCCCAGGACCCGGAATAGGTCATGGCCACATTGCCGTGCGCGCCGGCATTGAACAGCCCAGAGCCGGTGGGAGTGCTGGCCGAAGTGGCCAGCACCGGCGTGTCGACGATATTCTTGTCCCACAGGCCAAAGAGCTGCTTGGCCACCGGCCACCAAGCCATCACGCGGGGATTGGTGAGGGGGTTCAAGATCCCCTTTTCGTAGCCAATGACCTCGTCAAGAGCGGTCACCGTCGGCGTGTGCGGCTGATAGCTCTCTAGTCGCTTGACCGCATTCACGCCCAGATAATTGGGCAAGAACAGTCGCGCCCACCAGCTCCAGTAGGGACGTTCGGCTCCCGCAATGATGCCGTGGGCTTTCAACTGCCGACAATCGGCTAACAACTGGCCCCAGGTCCGCGGAATCTGGGTGATGCCGGCTTTTTTGAACAGCGCCTTGTTGTAGTAAAAGGCGGTGGCTATATAATCACCGTTCACCTCGTAGTAGTTGCCGTTGGGTGCCCGGCTAATGGCCAGGGTATTGCGGTTCATGTAACTCATCCACTGGCGGTTGCCCGCCACGTAGGGATTCGGCTGACGAAAGTACGGCGCCAGATTGACCGCGATGCCTTGGGGAATGGCGCCCTGGTTGAGGAAGCCGTATTCGGCGTCCCATACGTCGGCCAATTGACCGCCGGCCGCCTTGGTAATGATGAACTGGGGATTATTGCCATACTGAGCGTTGAGAAACTTGATGTGAATTCCCGGGTACAGATGTTCAAATTGGTGGGCTAAGGCGAGAAACGCCGTTTGACGCGTCTGTCCAGCCGCCACCGGCTTTCCCGGCGCCGTCGGGGTAAACACCCAGGCGCCCATGGTGATGGTGCCCTTCCAGTGCAATTTTGGATAGCTTGCGGTCGCAACCGCCGTCTTCGCCCACGAGAGTCCCGAAAAGATGGTCAGCAACGGCAGGGCTCCCGCGAGCGCCACCACCGGCCATTTAACTCTGCGCATGATCGTCCTTCCTCTCCAGTTGTCTTGGATGCCTTGTTTTCTTTGTTTAATTGAAGAAATGATCATTGTTACCACGATTTACTGCCAATCAACGGCTATAAATTCATCCGCATCACTAATTATATTGAGATGTGATGGCCAGTCAATATACATGTTTTATTTCAGCGGTACAAAATTCGCTTTTTTGAAACTCAGTTCGCCCTCGAAAACATCGATTGACACAATTGACTTATAATATTATCTTGTACTATCATACACTGTAAATCAAGTTCTGTGGTCGGGGGAACTTGATATTGCTCGTCTTGAAACGATGGGTTTTTTGATCATCGTGGGCCGACTTGTGGGCTGTTTTCGGGGCGTGGTGGGTGGTGGGAAACGCGACATCGCTCCGGGAGCGCTTGGTCGGGGACATGCCGACTTGGACTTTTCATCGGATCCAAAGTGCTCGCCTTCTTCGTACGATATTAAGGAGGGTTCGATAGATGGGTGCAATTCGTAGTACTTCATTGGTAAGTACCTCGGTTGGATTGGCCTTCATCATGAGCCTCAGTGGCTGGAGCGCCGTACGCCCGGCCGCTCAGCACCATGCGCCCAGGATTCCGAAGCTTACTTTCAAAGGCACCATTACCACGTATGCGCAAGCTTATACGCCCGCGATTGCAGGCATTAAGCTGCCGCCGGGAAGTCCCAAGCTGAAAGCATTCGAGAACGTAGCCAAGCAATTCGAAAAGATGTACCCGGGTATTCACATCAAGTTCATCTACCCGACGGCCATGGAGTCCAACGACGTACAGGCGGTCGAGGTCGACGCGGCAGCCGCCAAACTGCCCGATGTGGTTTGGGGCCAGTACATCGACTTCAACTCGGTGTGGCCCAAGGGCATCGTGGTCAACCTGAAGCCTTACCTCAATCAGCCAAATCCATACGTCGCTGGCAACAAGGCGTGGAAAGACACCATGAGTTCCCGGGTGCTGGGGCAAATCAGCGCTCCAAACGGTGCCATCTATGAAGTGGACGGCGACTGGGTGGGTACGGCGTTCTACTATAACAAGAATCTGTTCGCCAAGGCCGGGATTTCGGCCCCGCCCAAGACCTGGTCCGCTCTGCTGGCCGACGCCAAGAAATTGCAGGCGCACCATATTCAACCCGGAGCCGACATTCCTTATTATAGTTGGTGGTCGCGGCTCTTTCTGGGCAACGACCTGGGGCCCAAGACCATTCACCAATTGGAGGTGTGGTCCAAGTCCAAGTATGCGGTCACCGCGCTGGGCGAGGTCATCGGCTATGAAAAGGGCATCTTGAACCCGGCCAAGAATCCCCGCCTGACCGCTTGGTGGCCGCTGGTCAAAGCGCTCTACCACTACTGGGATCCCAACGTGACCGACATTCCCGTCCTTAATCAGCCCACCGGCGAGCAAAACGGGCAGAAACTCTTCGCCGCCCATAAGGTGGCCATGGTCTACCAAGGCTCGTGGCTGCCCAACGAGACGGCGATAGCTGGCGCCAAGTTCCCTATCGGATCGTTCTCCTTTCCGGCCGCGGCGCTGCCCAAGAGCTTTCCCTACGCCACCAAGATCAACAGCGCGGCCGACGTGGGCGGCCCTTCGGCGGCTTTTCAGTATGCCATCGCCACCCGTCGCGCAGACCGGTCGATGACCCCGGCTAAGTTCAAAGCGGTACTGGATTGGGTGCGCTTTTTCACCGCCCCCAAGAACGACCAAACCATCGTCAATAACTTGGGGGAGTTTGTGCCCACCATGCAAGGGACCAAACCTTTGCCCTCAGAACGCGGGTCGGCCCTTCCCAAAGGCGCGAAATACGCCTCGGTGTTCGGATTTTCAGACGTCACCTCGGAAGCCCACACGCGCATTTTCAACCTGTTTCAAGAGTACGTATCTGGCCACATCAGTTTTTCGGCGGCCAAACAGCAATACAACAGTATTGTGCAGCAGGCGGTCAATCAGTATATCGGGACCAATCATCCGCACATTCCCTAGGCGTGGCGATTCACCCCACGCCCACATCGCTTACAGGCAACCATGGTTTTCTTTGTCGACGGGAAAAGGTAGCCGGCATCGGCCCTTTTCCCGTCAGGTTCGAAGGAGGCACCGATGTTAGCAGACCGGTTAGCTGTCAAGCCGTCAACCGAGGACACCGTCTCCCGCGCTGATCTCCACCGTCGCGCCGTGTGGCGAACGCGGTTGATCGCCTACGCCTTTTTGGCTCCCACCTTTATCTTTATTCTCTCCTTTAGCTATTATCCGGCCGTCCGTGCCCTCATCGGTGCCTTCACCAGTTGGGACGGATTTAATCCCCCCACCTGGATCGGATTTTCCAACTTCACCCAAGCCTTTCAGGATCCGGTCTTTTTGCAGTCCATCGGCCACGTTGCCTTATGGACGGTGGTCGGGATTCCCCTGGCCTTGGTGCCGCCGTTTATTGTGGCCGAACTCGTCTTTCAATTGCGCAGCATGCGGGCGCAATATCTCTACCGGACCCTGTTTATCATCTCCATGGTCCTGCCGACCGTGGTCGGCATTCTCATCTGGCAGTACATTTACGAACCGACGGGCGTGTTAAACGCGGTGCTCAAGCTAATTGGGCTCGGCTTCATTCACCATGCCTGGTTGGCCAACCCGGCTTACGCCTTGTGGGCGGTCATCTTGATGGGATTCCCCTGGGTGGCCCCCTTTAACCTGCTGATTTATTACGCCGGCCTGCAGGCCATCCCGGGAGAACTGTTCGATGCGGCGGCGGTGGATGGCACCACGCGCTGGGGACGGGTCCTGAAGGTGGACCTGCCGCTGGTCATGTCCCAAGTTAAGTTGCTCTTGGTGCTCTCCATCGTCGGCGTCAGCCAGAATCTGTTGACGCCGCTCTTGATGACCGGCGGAGGACCGGGTACGTCGACCACCACCCCGGTGTTTTACATGTATCAGACGGCCATCAACTATGACCAGTACGGCTATGGCATGGCGATCGCCTTCATGGTATTCGTCGTGGTCATGGTGCTGGCCTTGCTCAACATGCGCTATTTCCAGTCGGAAAGCTGACCGAAACAGAAGGGAGGGGAAAAGTACCATGGTCCAAAAACGGACTCCGTCGTTGACCACCCACATCATCTTGCTGATTTTGGCCGCGTTGACCTTGTATCCGATGATTTTCATGGTGTTCAACGCATTTAAGAGCGGAGTGCAAACCGCCGCCTCACCATTTTCGTTTCCATTGCATCCCCTGTTGCAGAATTTTTCCCTGGCCTTTCAGGCCACCGCTAGCGCCTATTGGCGGTCGGGATTTGTGGTCTCGGTCAGCGTGGCCGCCATGTTGGCGTTCGCCCTGCTCTCCGCCTACGCCTTTGCCCGACTGGAATTCCCCGAGCGGGAAGTGCTGTTCTACGTTATTTTTGGTCTGCTGTTGGTGCCCGGTTTTCTGACCCTGATTCCGCTCTTTCTCGAGATCAAGGCCTTGAATCTGCTCAATTCGCTGTGGGGCCTCATCCTTCCCTACATTGCGGGCGGGCAAGCTTTTTGCGTCTTTATTTTAAGGACCTTCGTGCGCTCTATCCCGGGCGACCTCTTCGACGCCGCCCGCATCGACGGGGCGGGTGAATTGCAGTCCTTTTTGAAGATCGTCGTCCCGCTCTCGGTACCCATCGTGGTCACCCTCGCCCTGCTCAACATTGTCGGCCTGTGGAGCGACTACATTCTGCCATCGCTGATTCTGAGCTCCAACCACGCGACGGTGGCGATGGCCATCGCCAATTTCCAACCCCCGCCCCTGGCCCCCTCGGTGAACGCCTTCAACTTGCAGTTGGCTGCGTTTACCATGGCGTCGATCCCGATTGCGGTCCTCTTCCTGTTTTTGATGCGCTATTTCGTAGCCGGAATCACCAACGGCGCCATTAAGATGTAAACCGCCACCTCTATTGGCCCCAGTTGAGCCCCCCACTCCGCGACGCCCGCGTCCGCAAGCGGGGGGCTTGTTGGTTTGGCGCTGCCGGAAGTATTCTTCTGTGCTTGGTCGCAGGACGGGCGGGGATGAGAAAAAATTTGCGCGGGTTTTAACCGCAACCCGGTAACCTTTCTCTCCCCAGCGGCGTTGTTCTTATTGATCCAACCTCAACCGCGCGTCGGCCGGGAAGGCGGATGGCCAGAGTGTAGCGCCAGGACGCCGAGGACGGGGAGCACGCCTGTTAACGGCAGAGAAGTTAACGACGGAAAAAAGGAAGGGATTTTGATGCAACGGGGAATTCTTTGGGTCGGTGGAGCAGCCGGTACGGTGATCGCCGCCGCGCTCTTTCTGCTGGGGGCCAGGTTTACTTCGCGCCCCGCCGCCACCACCACCAGCCAACGCACCATCACGGTGATGGGCAACGGATTGGGGTCGTCGTCGACCACTGGCGTCAATCAGATATCGATCAATTTGTCGACGGCGGGGCATCAGTCGCTGTCGTCGTCCCTGGCCGCGCTGAATAGCGAGATCCAAGCGGTCACCCAAGCGGCCACCAAACTCGGCGTCCCGGCCAGCGCCATCAGTCAGAACAACCAGGGATTTTTCTGGAACAATCAGGGCGTGCCGGGTAAATTCGCCGGCGGCGCAAATGCCAACGATAACGTTATGATCACGGTGCCCGCCCAAAACACGCAAAGCGTCTTTCTCGCGGTGGTGAATGCCTTGTCCGCATTTACCCACCATTCCGGTAACGGCAACGACAACGTCTATGTCAGCCCTCAAAGTCAGTCTCAGCCGCCCAACGCCAGTACCAGCGGGATTGATGCCGCACTCTCCGCGGCCACCCGCGAAGCCACGGCGATCGCGGCCCGTATGGGGGTCGGCCTGGGCCCCATCCAGTCGGTCACCCAAGAGCCCTACACCGGATATCAAAACGGGAACCAAAGCGCAGTCACCCTCAAGGTGGTTTTCACCACCCGGGCCGGATAGATGCCTGTGGTCGAACCTTCATGCCGCGCCCCCGCCTTATTCTCGGGGACGCGGCACCCGGCTGGGGACGGTTTCCGCCCCATCATGTGCCGCACATCACCAACGTTTGCCTGGCAGGGGTTCTCTTGGATGCGGCCAATCGCCGAACACCATCGGCGGGTGGTGGGCAGGTCGATCGGCCAACCGTTCGGTTGGGCAGAAGAAAGGCGGCTAACCCAAACAAAGGACCAGGATAGCAGCGTTGCCGACTGCGTCGGCAACCGATCGATGCCTGCTCATGGTGTCTCCCAGCATGACCAACCGCCTCAACGACCAAAATCAATGATTTCGACAGAAAGATCGGGGTAGGCACCGCCACTACCTCAGCGTGCACCACACGGGACGTGTCCCGCTTTCACCTCGAGGCGAACCGCATCGAGGAGTCGGTGAACGGCACTTGCCGTCCTTTTTTGGCCGCTGCCCGAGCGGCCCGGGCGCGTAGTCTGAGAAAGAAAGCCTGCCAAAACCTAAGATGTCGGATGGTGTACCGCGAGTGCCGACAAGACGGCAGCGGTGGTCGACCTTCAGGTCGACCGGCCAAGCCTGAACGGGGGAGGCTGCGTTCGCATGCTGAGCCGCCTGGGCTACGGCTGAGCAGCCCCGGTTGGTCGGGAATCCTGGAAAGAGCCAACATGTTTCTGGTCTACCCATGCCTTGGGATCATTCTGGCGTTCGATGGTTTTAGTGTAGCGCGCAATGACGACCGCGCCGGTGCCGCTCCAATCAATTTGCCGTAGAGCTGGCCACGTGGCGTAAACACCCCCTACACAGCTATCTGAAGATTTGCTATTATACTGCTTAGCGGGGTGAGCATTTGTGCCGGATACCTTGCTGGATTCGTCGGTCGATTTCGTCTTCAAGCGAATTATTCGGTGATGAGAGCAACCACGACGTTGCTTAACGCGATGAAAGGGGATGCCGTGACTGATGGAAAAACGATGACAGTCCTCGATTATCTTAGTTCAGACGCCCAAATCCGACTCCTCTATGAAGCCCGTCAAAAAGGCATCCGCGACTATAATTCGGCCATATCCAGGGCGACCGAAGAAGGTCTGACCTAAGGCCGGGCTGAAGGGATAGCCCCGGTCGCATGCCACCCGCTGGCATCAGGTGAGCCGATCGACAACATCATCCAGTTCACCGGTCTGAGCGAGCAAGACATTGAAAGTGTACCAAAGCCAGCGTCTCATGAACCATAGCGGTACGATATATTTGTGACTTGCCTCCGAGGGCCCTACCGAAACCGAATGTTTCATCTCTGATGTATGCCGATAGGGGAGTAGGTCTGCACTTTCCGGCCGAGGTTACTGCAAGGCAAAGCGGCGTTATCGATATCGGCGCTATCAACCAGGCAGACTGCTGACATCGGCGTTGAGGGGGATGAGGGTGTGGCGAACAACCAGCCGAGACACCTACCGGGATTGCCGATCGTGTCGACGCCCGTGCGAGACAACCCAATGTGGCCTACACTGAAAGAGGGCAAGTTGGTTTGGATCACCTTCATGCGGGCCGATTACCTCTATCAACGCGGGCAAATCGTCATTTTTCAGGCTCCCATGGAGGACGATGGCCATCGCGACACCGATCCCATATATTGGATTAAACGAATAGTCGCGGTGGCCGACGACACCAAAACCTATGTAGCCGATCCCGATTCCGTGGACGTGGCGCCGAGGCGGGTTCCGGACGGGCACGTCTGGGTCCAAGGCGATAACCGTCCGTCCAGCATGGACAGCCGATTATTGGGCAGTTTGCCGGTGTGGCGCATCGTCGGCGTGGTTTCGAGGCACCGCCCCGACGACTGGAAGTCCTCCTTGTAATCCATCTAAGATGGCTGGCGGGGTCTAGTGCGCGAGCGGGGGGGCAAGTCCTTGGAGTGCCGTCCTGCCAGCCGTCGAGCGGGCGCTTTGGGTGGGCTGACATCGGGGAGCCCGGAGGACCCTGGGAAGTGCAAGCATCGCGGCTTGGTCCGTTTAAAGAGCTGACTAAATGGACCAACTTACGGTATGATGCTTTGCCCTTGGCAGTAATCCCACCTGACTGCGACCAGACAAGCCTTCCTTCATGCACGCATCGGCTACCCAAGTGGCCAGCCGTCGGCATCGATACCAGTCGTTGTGCAAGCGCCAGATTTTTGATGTGACTAACCGTGCGGGAAATCAAGAAAAACCTGGCTCTTTTTACCAGGTTCTATTTGTTGCACAAAAACAGGCACAACGATATAATACGCTTTACGACTTCGTCTGATTAGATGGAAATAACAACCGCATTTTATACTTTAATCTTACTGTGTCGGCAAGCTTTTCTCAAATGTTTTTGCTCGATTTTTTTCTCGAAAAGGAGTGAGGTTTGATGGATGCGAAGGATTGGCAAGTGGAACAAGAACGG
>JAJZXC010000091.1 GCA_021846365.1 Bacillota bacterium
CGGCAACCACCGTCGACGAAGCCGGGCTGAGCTTGACCGCCGACGCCTGGCCGAAGACGGTGACCGTGGCGCTGGCGGTGAGGCCGTTGACCGAGGCCTGCACGGCATAGCTGCCGGGTGCGGTGCCGACAAAGGTGGCCGTGTCGGCGTGGCCGGACACCAAGCCGGTGGCGCTGTTGCTGCTGGTCACCGACCAGTTGACGGTCGCGTTGGAAGGCACCCCGCTCAAGGTCAGGGTGTCGGCGGCGCCGGTGCCAATGCTGGCGTTGGCTACGCTAATCTTCGGGGTCACCCCGAGATTGGTCACTAGGCTGGTCAGCGGGGCCGAGGAGGTGTCGTAGAGCTGCGAGGGAATCGATCCCGGGCCGCCTACCACCGTCATCGTGGTCACACCGGAAACCAGCGAACTCTTCAAGAGCGACGTGGTGCTGGAGGGAACCGTGCCGCTGTAGACCTCAGCCAGAGCCGCTTTGTCCGCCGCGATCAACGGTCCGGCAGTCAAAGCGTCAACCAAGTGGGTGTCCACTCCGTTGGCGATGAAGAGGCTGCTGTAGCCGGAGCTCGGAGCGAACTGTTGGTCAATCGCGGCCGCGGTGCTGGCCCGCGTGCTGCCGTAGACCGTAACCGGACTCACGGACGACGGCAGGCCGTTAAACGAGTACTGGTGCGCCCGTCCGATGAGGTAGGCCGTGCTGGCGGCATTCAGCAGATCGTTTTCCTGCGTGCTGTACGAAGTCTTGTCGCCGGTGTTGGGGACGAGCAAAATCGGCGCCCCCATCTGGGCCGCGACCGGGTCGGCGGCCAGCGCGTCCACCAAGTGGGCGTTTTCACCGGAGGCCACAAAAACCTTGGGGAAGGTGGTCACACCTTCCAGACGGGCAAGCGCGCCAGCGACCTGGCCGGCCGTCTGATAGCGGTTGCTGCCGTGGATGGTGGTGACGCTGACACCGCTGCCCAATTGCGATTCGATCTTGGGCGCATTGGTCGAATTGGCCACGATGCCGACCAAATAGACCTTGGTTACGCCGAGCGTCTTCAATTCGTTCATGGTTTCGGTCCCGACCGTGCTGGCGTCTTGCGTCAACAGGATCGGAGCCTTTAAGGCCTTGGCCAACGGTGCCGCGGTCAAGGAGTCAATCCAGTTTGCTTGCAGACCACAAGCCAGAACTGCCGTCGAGGTCCCCTTCGGGTACTCAGCGTTGGCAATCGCATTGGCCGTCAAAAATTCATCGGTTCCAGCAAGATTGCTGACCCCAGTGGGGAGCGTGGTAGAGCTGGTACTCGAACTGGTGGTTTGCGCCATCGCGGGTGCCATCGGCGCAAAGGCAAATGCCATCATGGCAACCATCGATCCCGCAGAAGCCAGTGAGACCAATTTCTTCGATTTGTTCAGGGTAATTCCCTCCCTTGAACCTTCGGTTCAAATTGATAGCAGCAGTTCACGCACCATGTCTTGCCGAGAAAATGCAGTGTCGACTGCGTTTCCATCTGTTCGCGGTCACCGGCACAAGCTCCTCTTCCAGCCAACCTCTAATTAACGCGCTATGTTATGCCGGGACTGGGTGTCTTCCCCCAAAGACGCCCGTCGGTACCTTTCCCCTAACCTCCTGCCATGAGATCTATTTCAGCGGGGTCAAGGTCTACCGACCACTCATGATGCGGACAAACTCCCCCCCATCTCTAATGGATATACGACGCGCGATAGTAAATTCCTCCTGAACCAGATAAAAACTTCCTGAAAACCGAGGTTTTTTGTCGTTGCGGAAACCTGTACCATTATAGGCAGGGATTTGCCAACCGATCTCGAATATATTTTGACGGATTGTTGGTTGCCGCGTCGAACCTAGTCACAAGGAGTTAAGTCATGCAATTTTCGCCGTATCGCCTGTCCCCGTGGGTAGGTCGACTGGTTGCCCTTCTGGCCGCAGGATCCCTTGAATCATGCGTTCTCGTCGGGCCCGGTCCCGTAGCCTACGCGCAAGGCACACCTCCGCAAATTTCGGCGCTTTCTTCCAGCACCGTACAAAGCGGAGGCACGTTGACGATTTATGGCAGCGGCTTCGACTGGTCGGTATCGGCTCCCGACATCAATGACAAAGTGATGCTGGGGTCGACTGCACTGCCAGTCCAAAGTTGGTCCACCAGTAAGGTCACCGTCGTGATTCCCCGCGATGCCACCTCCGGAACCCTCACCGTACAGGCGGATAACGGCACCTCAAGCGGGGTTCCGGTATCGGTGGCCCCGCGCGGACTCTTGCTTTTAAGCGGCGGTGGAGCGGTGACCCCGCTCGCTGGGGCGGCTACCTACCCGGGTCCCGCACCGACCTCGGGAGCGGTGGCGGTGCAAGCCACGCCTGACGGCTTTGGCTATTGGGTGCTCGATCACAACGGCACCGTAAGTTCTTACGGCGACGCCAAGCCCATGCACGCGCTGGTGTCTCCCCCCGCCCCGGTGGTTGGCATGGCCATCAGTCCCACCGGCAACCAGGGTTGGCTTTTGAGTCAAAGCGGACAAGTCTCCGCCTTGAGCACCACCGCCTCCAGCACGATGTCGCATGCGGTGTACAATCTGCCCGCCGGCACCTATGCGGCCATTTCGGCGGATCCGCTGGCATCCGGCTATTACGTGCTCAACCGCGGTGGCACGGTTACCGGCGAGGGCGCCGTCGCCGGAACTTGGCACACCAACGTTCATCCCGCGGTCTCCGTCGCCGCTGACCCCAGCGGCGGATTTTGGGTGCTGGGGCGAAACGGCAGCGTGGCAGCCGTCAATGGCGCACAAAGCTTCGGCAATCTTCGGCGGGTGGTCGCGCTGACGGGCCAGGTTCCCGTCAGCATCCAGTCCACGCCGGACGGTGCCGGCTACTATATTGCCACCGCGCAAGGCAAATTGTATCCATTCGGCGACGCTACCCTGCCCAACAATTTGCCGCCGACCAAGTCCTTTCCATTACCTTTAACCAGTCTTGCCGTGGTGGGCCCCTACCAACCCTATGGGCTGCAAAGTTTGGCCTATTGGTATCCGCCTGGCAATATGTCCCGGTACCTCACCTATCAATCGACCATGGGACAGGCCCTCAATCTCATCTCCCCACACTGGTTTTGGGTAAACGGCAACGGCAGCGTGGGCGGCCCGTCCGGCAAGATTGCCAACCTGGTGGCGGAGATGCAGTCTCACGGCTTGCAGGTGGTGCCCATGTTCGGACGCGCCTTCAACACCAACCTTGGACCGCTGGCCACCTCCACCGGCCAAGATTTAATGGTGCAGCAAATTATGGCCGCCGTCACCAAATATCATTTGAACGGTGTCAACCTCGATTTTGAGGGGTTGCCCTCCGGTTCGGCCAACTACGTCACCGTCTTTGCCCAAAAGTTGCGCGCCGCGTTAGGCCCGGGACGTCTTTTGGTCATCGACGTGTATCCTGACTGGGCTCCCTACACGAACCTCAATGGGCATGCGGTCAGCGGCTATGTGGACAGCGTCTACAATTACACGGATCTCAGCCAGATTGCCAACTACATGGTGGTCATGGATTATTCCCTGTCCTTCAACCCCGGTCCGGTCTCCTCGCTGACCCACGTAAAGGGCATCATCGACTACCTTTTGCATGGGCCGAACGGCACCAATGGGCCGGTCGGCGACCTCAACCATGTGTTGCTCGGCATTCCCGGTTACGGTCAACTCTGGTACGGATCCACCGGCTTTGGCACCGGTCCCAGCCTCTACTATCCTCAGATCCAAAAGTTGCTGGCATCACACCACGTGACGCCGCAATATGATCCCACCGCAGGAGAAGATTTTGCTCATTTGCGGCTGGCCTTCAAGGCCCCCGGAGCAACCCTGCAATACGGAGAGACGGGCGGCAACGTGGTTGCCCTGCAATATGGGCTAAGCCAGGTGCTGGCCCATCCAGCCAAGTTGGGCGGCCAAAACGCCGACGCTCCGCCGCCCCTGCCGTTATCCCTAGACGGGAACTTCGGCCCTCAGACCCAAGCCGCGGTCAAGGCGTTTCAGGCCGATTTTGGCGTCAATGGCGACTCGCCTGGAGTCTACGGTTCAGCGACCGCAAGCGCGTTGGCCAAGGTTGCTCAACAGCATCCGGGCGCCTTTGCGCCCGGCGTGCCAGCCACGATTTGGTTTGAGGACGCTGCCGCCAACCTGGGCCATGCCACTCTGGCGCAGTCTTCCGGACTCGCCGGGGTTTCCCTTTGGGCCATGGGCGAAGCCGACCCCCGCTACTTCTCGGCCTTGACCAACGGCACCAACGTCGCCACCAATCCGAATCTGGTGGTCAAACTGTCGCACGCGACCTTGTATGCCGGCGTAAAGTCCACCGAAGTCGTCACCGTGACGCAAGGCGGAGGCTTTCCCGTCGCCAACCTGCCCGTGCGCTTGCTGGGCCAGACAGCAACCACCAACGGCAACGGACAAGCCGTCTTCACGGTCACCCCGACCACCACCGGCAGCCATTCGGTGACCATCATGGATCCCAGCGGGCAAACGGTGGCTAGCGCCATGGTGACGGTGGCCGGGCCGCAGGTGCAAAGATTGGCCGGCAGCACTCCCTTTGAAACCGCCAACCGACTGGCCAACCTGCAGTATGGCCGAGCGGGGACGGTCATTCTGGGCGCCCTCGGTGATTATTCGGACATCTTGGCCGCCTCACCGTTGGCCAAGATGCTGGGAGCCCCCATTTTGCTGACGGCACCTAGCCGGCTCACCCCGCTTACGGCGCAGGAGATTGCCCGCCTGGGCGCCAGCCGAGTCGTCTTACTGGGGGGGCCAGGGGTAATTTCAACCAATATTTCCCAAGCCTTAACCAATGCCGGCTACTCAGTTACCCGATATTATGGGCACAGCCGGTTTAGTTCGGCGGCCCGAATTGCGCTGGCGCTCAACAACGGGAGCAAGGTAGCGATGATCGCGGGCGGCACCAACTTCAGCGATGCGCTGACCGCGGCCACGGTGGCTGCCAGCCAAGGCTGGCCGGTTCTGTTCGCCAACGGCCAAAATGCGCAGGCCCCGCTCACCCCCTCCACCGTGGCAGCGCTCAAGCAGCTTCAGATCCAAACCGCGTACGTCATTGGGAGTCTCTCCGCGATTCCAAGCGGCGTCTCGCGTCAACTCAGCGCGCTGCACGTTCGGGGGATCCGAGTTCCGGCGTCAACCACCAGCAGCCAGGTATACGGAACCAACATCGCCGCGCTGCAATACTTCGGTCAACGCTTCTCAACCCACCGAGTCTATCTGGCCACCGCCTCAGACGTCAACGACGCCTTGGCTGCCTCCCTGGCCGGGGCAACCGCCGCCCCCCTGCTGCTGGTTCCCAACAAGGGAAAGCTCACCCCTCAGGAAAGCGCGTGGCTGGCCGACGAGCGCGGCCGAATCGGCCAAGCCGACGTAGTTGCCGGGTCGGGCATCATTTCTAATGCCGTCGTGCAGGCGGCGGCTAAGGCGATGGGGATCACCCCACCCTAAGTGCAAACGAATCAGGCTTCCAATAAGGGCGTCCACTGGTGAGGGACGCCCTTTTCTTCTCGCCGGCAAAGCCTCGGCGAGGCCCAGCCGTTTTCCCTGGTTGGATCCTCGGCCCGCGGCGCAGGCTGGCCCGTCATTTGTTAATGCGTTAGTGCCGAAGCTTGCTTTCTATTTGACCGCCCACCCGGCTACTTTCACCCAACACCACCAGGTTGTTCAGGCGAGCCGAAGCAATTCCCCCCAGATAGGTTGACGCCGCGGGCGGAATCCCCGTTCGTTCCACCGGGATCAACGCGCTTGGAATGTTGGCCGCCACCTCCGCGGCGATTACGCCCAGCGCCGTTTCATTGGCCGCATTGGCGTTAAATATCACCAGGTTGCTCGTCGATCCCCGCGCCGCGTCGGACGCCAGCAAAGTCTTCACGTCCGTGCTGCCCACCACCGTCCCTGTCGGTCGGCGCCGCACCTTGGAGGCAGAAGGCAAGCGCCCAACCAACACCACCGAATGGGCCGAGTTCAGCAAGTGACTGGCGCTGCCGGCGACCGGGCCCGCCGGCAGCATGAGCAGCCCCGCCCGGCGGCCGATGGCCAGATTAACCGCCGCCAGCCGGGTGAAGACAGAAGCCGTGCCCGACACGACAACCAGGCGCTGGCTCTTCTCCCGAACCAGCGTTTGCTCGGCCACGCGGACAAAGGTGTCCGCCGCGGTGGGCGACCAGACTTGCTCCGACAGCGAAATTCCGGTAGGAAGGCCGAGTCCCTTCGCACTCATCTGACCGATGGCAATCACGTGCTTAATTTGAAGCGTCCGCATGGTCCCAATGGTCGTGGTCGGCAGTGCCCCCGAACTGCTGGTGAACAACACCGGAGCCTCTTCCGCTTTAGCCAGGGTGACCGCGGCCAGGGCCAGTTTCGGGGTAAGGCTGGGAGCCAGAATCACCGCCGTGTGGCTTTGCACCCCGGTTGGAAACAGCATCCGGGCCGCCTTATCCGCCAATTGCGCAGTCGTGGCGGAAAGGCGCGTCATAAATGGCGGCTTCGTAGTGGAGGACGACGTCCAGCGGACAGACAAAGGCCGGCTCACAGCCAGGGTTCGGCCGTCGGCCAGCACGCGGACGCGGACGGCAAAGCGTCCCGGTTGGCGGGAGGCAAGGTGAAACACCGCTTGACCGCGCACGTTGGTGGTCGCCGAGGCCCCTGTCCCACTCGGGCCGCCGTCCACCGAGACTGAGCGCCCCCCGCTAACCGCAAGCTGCACGCTGAGTCCAGCCAGCGTGGCTGGCTTGCCACGGCCATTAAGCAAGCTCACCTGAACGGCGGCCGTTTTGACATGGCTTGTCGCCGGACGGGATAGCGCCAGGTTTACGCTCTGCACCCGGTCATCCTCCCAAAAACGATCCACCACTACCGAACCTAAACCGGTTAAAGGATTCCAACCCGGCCCCGCCTGGTATACCGAATTCTGTCCGTGGGTCACCGGTTCAAAGGCGGCCGCATCGGCCCGGTAGGTGGCATACAAGGTGGGATTCATCCAACCCTGGCGGCCGTCCAGCACGGCCAGATCGGCCACCCAGCCTGCCCAGGTCGGTGCCGACGCGCTGGTGCCCGCCATACCCTCCCACACCCCGTTGTTTACCGTAGCATAATAGGGCGCGGCTCCCAGGAATGCGATATCGGGCACCCCGCGACCGGGGGCTGACGTTGGCACAATCCCCTTTTGCCACCAGGGAACGGGCTGGATCTTGCTGTATCCTCCCCCCGAGCCATCAATCTGGTTCTCCCACAATCCGTCGGGACCCCATGCCCACTGACTCGCAATGGCCGAAGTGCGGGGATTTAGTCCCAACTGCGTCCCCCCCACCGCAGTGACCCAGGCGCTGGAGGCGGGCCAGTTGGGAATCGGCCGGTTGCTGTGTGGAGCGGCAAACGGGCCGGAATCGCCCGAACCGGCAACAAAGGTCATCCCTTGCAAGGTGCCTTCAGCCAAAAGCGCGTCCCACACCTTCACCCGCGCGGAAGAAATCGAGGTTTCTGGTTCCACGGCGCTGATGCTGTACACTTGGTCCACGTTTTGGTTGACAGCGGCCGCCACCGTGTCGGTAATCGACCCCTTGGGCGGCACGGTGTACAAGTCCAACGTCGCCCCCGGCGCGGACGACACCGCCCGCTCCATGTCCAGCATTAACTCGCTGTGCCATCCGGGGACGACTTTGGCTTCTCCGCCGTCAACCGGAATGACGTGAACCGCCGACGGCGGCAGGTGAAAGCGTTTTTCAAACAGAGTCATGTCGGACAGCGTGGGCCGCGAATCGGCAAAAATGCCGATTCGCATGCCCCCTGCTCGGCTGGCCGCGTTGACCAGGGCGTTGGCGTGATAGGCCGCGTTCACCTGGGCTGGGCTCAAGTTGTTGCTCACCACGGTGGATCCCGTCCAAGCCAGTCCGCTCACGGTAGCCGTGTAGGTGCTGTTGCCATGGCTCAACGAAATCTGCCACACGCCTTGATACGGTGACGAGGAAGAGAGCACGAGGGTGTCCTTGCCAGCTTGATTCAATGCCAGCGAGCCGTTCAAGTCGCCCACCTGATAACTGGATAAATTGGCGTTGAAGCTGGGGTTGGCGGCGATATTCCATCCCTTCAAAGGTTGATGCGTGGTCGGATCGACGGCCGATAGCGAGAGCAGGATGTTTTGACCGCAGGGCACGCGGATCGGTCCCTCGGCGGTCAACGAAATATTGTGGTGCGTATTTTGCACGCTAAGCGTGGCCACACTCGGCGTCAATTGGCGCACTACCGGCGCCGTGGGATCTTTCCGTGGGGACAAATTGCTGATATACGCCACCGACTGGGCGAGAGGTCCCCGCAACAGCACCGGACGGGTCTCGACACTCCTGCCCGATGCAGTCCGCTTGAGACGGGCGGCCCACACCCGGTCGATCAAGCCCACGCTGCCAGAGACGCGAATCCCCAGGCCAAGGCCGGTGACCGGACCCACGTGGAACCCCTCTCGCCGGAGACTGTCGCGGGCCGCGGCCACCTCCTGGGTCCCGGGAGCAAACTTTCGCAGGATTTGAGATCGTGTCCAAAAATGGTGGTATTGACGCGAAGCGGGATCAGACACCGCCCGCGCCTGAGCCTCCAGCGCGGCCAAGTTTGGTGACTTCAGGTAGACCACCCCGTTCCAGGGCGTGCTGGTTGGCACCGGTGTGAGTCGCCGAGCCACCGTGCTGGCCATCCGGGCCCCCATCCACACTGCGGCCTGGGGCACGCGAGGACCGACCTCGAGCCCCAAAGTCATTAAGACGCCAAACACGCCTGACATGGCCAGTCCGACATATCGCGCCTGAGATGTTACCGCAGCCATGGACAATCCTCGTTTCGCGTGGTAGCGGCACCGCCGCAACGCTCCAGCGCACATTGGACATCGAGCCATCGAATTCCTTTTGAAACCACCGACCAACCAAATTTGCGTCCTAACCGCCGAAAGTAGCTGGACCCCCGCATCAGAACGCGATCGGGATCGGATAGCCCCGGGCCAACGAGGGGACCACCCTTCCCAATTGAAGTGCTAAGAGGCCGCCGTTCGCCCCGAACGTGCTCGCGTACAACGTCTTGCCGGCGATAAAGGGCATCTGCACCGGAAACCCTGCTCCTGGCAGACGCAACGCGGAGACCACCTGCCCGCTGGATGCCCTCAGATCCCACAGACGCCCCTGTCGGTCTCCCACCACGAGCTGACCGGCCACGTCGAGGGGAACGGTAGCCAGCGTGGCCCGATTCAACACATCTTGCCACAACAGCCGGCCGCTGGTCCGCCGCACGGCGTACACCAGTTCGGTCCCCGGATTCGCTAGGTAGCACGCGGGTCCGACCAACACCGGCAGTCCCACTCCGGTGGCCGAGCCGACCGCCCCCAGGGTTCGTCGCCAGAGCACGCTGCCGTCGGCCTCGGAGACGGCCACCAAACTGAACATCTCTCCGCCGGGCTGACGGGTCACCCCGGGAATATAGATGGTCTTTCCTCCCGCCGCGGCAACGCCGGAGCGCACCATGGCCGGCAAGGAAAGGGTCCAGGTCAGGCGGCGTTCGGCAAGATTGAGCCGGTACCACCGTCCCCGGTTCTCTCCGCCGAAATAGAGCATGCGGCCAGCGATAATCGGGGGCAACGGATTGGTGAGACCGGATACCGGCAGCCACCAAAGCAATCGGCCGCCGTAGAGCGACCGTTTGGCCACACCGCCATCCCCCACCAGCCACAGTTTTCCGCCACTGGCGGCCGCCATCGCCGGTCCCCCAAGCGGCCGACTCCAAAGTCGCCGACCATCCGCCGCCGAGAAGGCGACGACCTGGGGGTGCGTCCCCCGCGTGGTGAGCACCACGCGTCCGCCCACAACCAGAAGCGGGGCATTGGCCACGCCAGACAACCGTCGCCTCCATACCAGCCTTCCGTTCTTGGCACTTAGAGCCACCAGCGCGCTCGCTCGCCGAATTCCGTAGACACGCCCGCGTACCACGGTCAGATCCCGAAGACTCCTGCCAGGATCCACCCAGGTTGAATTCCAATGGCGATTCAATCCACGTTCAATGACCGCCTGATGGCTGGCGTCGAAGCCGAACATGGTGGCTGCCGCGGCACCGTACGGGGTAAAATTCCACGGCAACAGCCAGACCGCCACCATGGTGCCCACCAGCCCCATCATCAGTAGCCAAGCCATCCGGCTTGGTGCCGGCAAAGCAGCGGTGCGGGTGGAGGGCTCGAATTTTTCACCCGCCCATCCTTCCTTGCGAATCGCGTTGGTCCATCGGCTCACGTGTGTTCGGTCGCCCCCCCTAAAGTTCGGCCCAGGAAACCGCAAGCTTCGGCGTCTCCCCCGTTGGGCCCGGACGGTTTGGCTTTCGCTGCGGGTTATCGTGCTGACTGCGCCTGCCTCTCGGTCAGCCAAGCCCGTCCGCGGATTGCGCGACGGACAAACAGGCGCAATCATTGCCAATCCTGCCGTAACCATACTCGATCTCTTGAGTCATCTTCACTTGCCATCACTGACTTCGGGGAAGACATGCAGTCCGCTCAGCCGAGGAACCTCGCCGCAATCCATTGACCATCATATCCACATCATATCCTAAACCCCGGTCAGAATGAAATCGCCCTTCTTAGGCGTGTAGAGACCCTCTGGGCTGCTCCACATCGCTAGCGGGAAACCATGGTGACAATGACCAGTCGCGACGGGTTGGCGGCTCTTGCGCACAGTCTGCTAACCTTAGGTACTTTAGACCGGCTGCACGACGATGCGAGATTATGAGGATGGGCCGCATCCAGTCCGCCCAATCACGGGGACACTTTTAGCCTGGGGGGCTTGTGGCAGGCACCACCGATAGCTCGTGCGCACATCACTCCCCCCCTGGGGGGGCATTCTTTAATGTGACCCGAGTTGCGACTGGTAGCGTAAACCGCGCCCACTCAAGGGTGATACTGTCGGTAGGCCTTGCGCACCTCAGCGTAGGTCAAGGGAAGGAATTCCCCCAGCACGCGGCGCACACCGGGATCCGACAGCGCCTCCAGATCGGCTTGTCGTTTTTCCCAATCCCCGAGTTGCCGCCCCTCTGTGGTCGGCACCTGAGCATGATGCAAGAGGTGATACACCCCAGGCCGCAACTGGCTCAGGGTGTCGATATACCACGTCCTCCGGTCGGCGGCCGGAGCGTCGTAGGTGTTGACAATCGTAAGCCTGGGCATGCCGGCATCACGCATGATGTTGAGCAGGGGATCCCGGAACACGTCGGGCAGGGCAAGGTCGTCGATATTTTCCGGCATGGTCACCGGCAGAGCTCGTCGGCGCGCAATTTCAACCAAGCGCCCAGCGATATCCGGCCGCAATCCGGCACCCATATGGCTATCCAAATGGGTAACCTCCACCCCCCAGGCCGCCAGGGAATCGATCTGCGCCTCGATTTCGCGGCCCGCCTCTTCTATATCCGCATGCTGCCAAACTTCCGGCACGCTGGACCAGAAGAATCCGGCCGCGTCCACTAAACTGGCTCCTCCCGTCAGCGGCCTAAGTCGGGGCGCCGCCCATTCCGACGTCAAGGTGACGTGCACGCCCAAGTCCGTCGTAGAATCGGACCCCAACGCCATGGCCCAACCGGATGGCACCATCACGGAACCGGTGGGAAATCCCAGCCGGCGATAGGCATGGTTTTGGGCAACGGTTATGCCCAGGTCGTCGTGGTGCAATATCAATACGCGTTTTCCAGAACACCCCATATCCTCCCACAGGCTCATCGCCATCCTCCTTTGCTTGTCATCCCGGTTGATCTTCATGACGAGTCCCTTCAACAACGTAAGGATAGTACTCTATCATTAACAAATGGTAACTACTCACCTCCCTCGAAAAATAATGCGGGACAACCTTTTGCCATCCGTCTAAACTAAGTATGAAAATCTTAGGATGGGGATGGCGTTAATGTCGCACCTGCTCCCTGGTCACGACAAGAGCTACTGGAATTGTGCGCGATCGACCCGGACGGGTCGTCGATCTGGCGTTTGAATTGTGAGACCGGGTAGACCGATTCACCCAACAGGTAGAGCAACTGACGCACCGCGTCCAAGAATTGGAACGGCAGTAAGCC
>JAJZXC010000092.1 GCA_021846365.1 Bacillota bacterium
CGGTGAAACGCTATGTCGAGGCCCAAGGGACGAAAGAAAAACCCCGCAAAGCGGCCAAGAGGCCGCCGCCCGCTTGACCGCCTCTTGGCTATCGCCTAAGAAGGGGAATGCGCGGGCATTATGTTCAAACCTATCGGGCCCGCCTTCGAGAATTGCGCCGTGCCCGGTATCGGTCACAATCACACCGCCGGCCCGCGGCTCGGCCTCGAAGACATGCACCTCGAGGTGACCCCGGCGCGCTAAGGCATCGAGGTGATAGGCGGCGGTCAGCCCCGAGATGCCCCCGCCGATTATGGCCACGCGTTGAATACTCATGTCAGCGGACCTCGGCCCCAGCCCCGTCGGCGGCGACAATTGATTCCACCAGCGCCTGTACTAACTCCGGGTCGGCGTTTGGCATCGGCGTCCGCGCCCACCCCAAGTTCATCTCTCGGGCCAAAGTCTTCGCCTGCTGGTCGAGATCATATTGGATTTCCAGGTGGTCGGAGACAAACCCCAGCGGAACGACTAGCACCGCCCGGGTGCCACGGGCAGACAACTCGGGCAGCCGTTCCAAGATATCCGGACCCAGCCAAACTTCGTTGGTTCGGCCTCGGCTCTGCCAGGCAAATTCATAAGCAACGTTTCCCGGAACCTGCTTCATCACCGCCTCGCCGGTCTCGCGCACCTGGTCCGGATAGGGATCGCCACTGGCCAAGATTCGCGCCGGCAGGCTGTGGGCCGTAAAAAGAATGGTTAACGCCCCCCGCTCCCAGGCGGAAAACGTTTGGAGCCCGACTCGCGTGCGTCTGGCCAGTAATCTAACCAACGGGGGTTGAAGATGCCACGAGCGGATGGGGATCCAGGCGGGCGAGCCGGGGACGCGGTTCAGCCCGGCTTGGGCGGTGGCCAAATACTGGCCCACACTCAGCTCCGAAAAATGGGGAGCCAACACCAAACCGTAGACACGTTCGATGCCGTCCGCAACCAGCGCACGAACCGCATCCTCAATAAACGGAGGAGAATGTTTCAGGCCCAAATACACCTTAAACGGCTTCCCTTGACGCGCGCTCAACACCGTTTCCAGCGCACGGGCGGTGCGTTCAGTGATGGACAAAAAAGGCGAGTGCCCGCCGATGGCCCGATACCGGTCAGCCAATTCCGCCAGTTGTTCCGGCTGCGGCGGGCGTCCACCGCGGATATGCGTATAGTACCGTTCCAGGTCATCCATGCCTTGGGCGGCGCCGTGAGCCATCAGCAACACGGCTTGGGCTATTGGCATCCCGCCAACTCCTTCGTTATCCAAGTTACCAACGCGTTGTGGGCGAATCGGCGGTTGTGGCTATCCCCCCTGCTGATGCACAAATTCGACCAGCCGCCGCAAGGTCCCCGGATCCGTGTCGGGCAGCACACCGTGGCCCAAATTGAAAATGTGTCCTCCTCCCTTGCCTTGGCCCAGCACTTCCGTCGCGCTGTCCTCAATTGTTTCCCAGGGAGCGAGTAAAACCGCGGGATCGAGGTTCCCTTGCAACGTGCGCTGCCCAGCTCGCCGGCGCACCTCGCCGAGCGGATGTCGCCAATCTACCCCGATTACGTCCAGCGGCAGGTCGGCCAAACTATCGATAAGATGCCCGGCACCGACCGCAAAATAGAGCAGCGGCACACCAAGGGCGGCCAGGGTCTCATAAATGCCGATCAGATACGGCTTAACTGCGCGGTCAAAATCTTGCCGCGACAATGCTCCCGCCCAACTGTCAAACAGTTGGATGGCGTGGGCTCCGGCATGTACCTGCAGAGTTGTGTAGGCCACCACCATCTCGCTCAAGCGGTCCATCAACCGCCCCCACAGTTTAGGTTCACCCCACAACATTCGTTTGGTGGCCAGGTATTGCCGAGAAGGGCCGCCTTCGACCAGATAACTGGCCAGCGTGAAGGGCGCGCCGGAAAACCCGATCAATGGCACGGTGAGCCTTCGACAAATCTTTTCGATGGCCGCGGGCACGAAGTCGAGACCTCTTTGAGCGTGGAGCGGGACGAGTCGGGCAATGTCATCGGCGGTACGCAACGGATGGGCCAGGACCGGTCCCACCCCTTCTTGAATGCGGTAGTTGACCCCCATGGGCCCTAGCGGCACCATAATGTCGGAAAACAAAATGGCGGCGTCAACCCCAAGTTGTTCGACCGGAAGCGCCGTTACCTGACAACACAGGTCGGGGTCTTGGACCAAGTCGAGCAGTTGGTACCGTCGCCGAAGGGTTCGGTACTCAGCTTGATACCGGCCGGCTTGACGCATGAACCACACCGCTACCGTATCCGTGGGCTCCCCGCGGCAAGCTTTCAAGAATCGGTCGTTCACCCGAACGCCTCCTCGACAATTGCGACCATGTTCTTGTATTTTAGCATCCCTCAATCGAGGGGGCGAGTGTCGTGTCGAAGAGAGAATTTGCCGTGGCGAGGGGCGTTTCGCTATACTCGAAAGGACTGGTCGCGGGATGAGCGGATAGCGGGTCGCACTTTCCAACCACGGCCGACGAGCCGCCCTCGCCAAGCGCTAGTGGCCGCCTCCCAGAGGTGTGTGCAATGCTGGCCGCGACCCGGCTCACAGTATAAGCTCAGCCAGCCTCGACCGTGGGGAACAGGGTTTGCTCATTGCTCATAAAAGTCTCTAGGAGGGATGTCATGCAAGCATCTGCCGGCTATTACCGATACCCGACGGTGTACCGGGACCGGATAGTGTTTGTAAGTGAAGATGACCTGTGGGAAGTCTCCCGGATGGGCGGAATGGCGCGTCGGCTAACCGTGGGACTGGCCGAAGCCAGCCGCCCCCAATTTTCGCCCGACGGCCGCTGGATCGCTTTTACCGGTCGGGAAACCGGAGATCAGGAAGTGTATGTGATAGCCAGCGAGGGGGGGCCTGTCCGCCGGTTAACCTACTTGGGCGCTACCACCACGGTCGTAGGCTGGACTCAGGACGGGAGCGCCATCATCTTTGCCTCCAACGCCGACCAGCCCTTTCGCAACTGGATGGAGCTCTATACGGTGACCTTGTTGGGAGAGCGCCCTCAGCGCATGCCGTACGGCCGGGCCAATTCCATCGCCTTTGGACCTCAACACGGTATGGTGCTGGGGCGCAACACGGCAGATCCCGCCCGTTGGAAGCGGTATCGCGGCGGCACCCGCGGTTATTTATGGATTGACCCCACTGGCGACGGGCACTTTACCCGCTTCGAAGGTTTGGACGGTAACTTTGCCAATCCGATGTGGCTTGGTGAACGGATTTATTTCGTCTCAGACGCCGAAGGCGTAGGCAATCTCTATTCGATGACTCCCCAAGGCTCAGACGTGCAACGCCTCACCCATCACCAGGAATACTATCTGCGCAACGCCAGCACCGACGGCCGTCATATCGTCTTTCACCTCGGTGCCGACATTTACTGCTTCGACCCCGAAAACGGGCGCGAACAACGCGTGGATGTCGAATATCTGAGCCCATTTACCCAACGCGAACGACTGTATCCTGCTTTTGGCAAATTTTGGACCGAATACCAGCCAAATCCAGTCGCCAAGGAAGGACTCCTGCTGACCGGACGGGGTAAGCTATTTGCCCTAAATGCGTTTGACGGGCCGGTTCGGCCAGTTGGAGTCACCCAAGGCGTGCGCTATCGCCTGGCCAAATGGTTGCCGGACGGCGAACACCTCGTCGCCATCAGCGACGAAGGTGGTGAAGAAAGCCTCGAACGTATCGCCGTCCGCAGTGCGGAGCGCAGCCGGCTCAACCAAGACTTAGGCCGCGCGGGCCGCATGGCCATATCCGGCGATGGCAAATGGGCGGCGGTAGCCAACCACCGGATGGAACTCTGGCTAGTCAACCTTAAAGAGTGGTCGGCCGAGCGCATCGACCAATCGGAATACGGTCCGGTGTTGGGATTTAACTTCTCTCCCGATCATCGTTGGCTGGCCTACAGTTTGCCGCAGGGGCCCAGGCGATCTGCTATCTACCTGTACGAGATCGCCAGCGGTGGTCGCCATCCGGTGACGGCCCCGCCTCTGACAGACTTCAATCCGGTTTTCGATCCCGACGGCAAGTATCTCTATTTTCTGTCCTACCGCGTGTTTAACCCCGTCTATGACAATATGCGCTTCGATCTGGGGTTCCCCAAGGGCGTCCGTCCGTATCTCATTCCGTTGGCCAAAACCACTCCTTCCCCATTTGTCGACCCTTCATCGGTGACACCGCCGCATTTTGCCCACGACAAGTCGGAAACGGCGGAAGTCTCTGCCGAACCCGGCGACGGCGACGATGAGAATCAGCCCGCCGCATCCGAACCGGCAGCGATGGTGATCGATGTCGAGAACATCGCTCAGCGCGTGCTGGCCATTCCGGTAGCGGAAGGCCGTTATCAAGAACTCTCCGCCCTCCCCGGGGGCCGTCTCCTATATACCGTCGTCGAACCTGAAGGCAGCCTGGACCAGAGCTTCTTCTCCGACGCGCCGAAGGCGCGGGCCATCCTAAAAATGTA
The DNA here is from genome assembly GCA_021846365.1 of Bacillota bacterium. Classification (GTDB taxonomy): domain Bacteria; phylum Bacillota; class Sulfobacillia; order Sulfobacillales; family Sulfobacillaceae; genus JAJZXC01. The sequence goes on from JAJZXC010000092.1 coordinate 4,500, forward strand.
CGATCTCAAGGCCCAAAAGGAGGAAGTCCTCGCTCATCCCGTGACCAGCTTCGTGCTTTCCCCCGATTGCACCACCACCCTCATCCGCGAGGGCCAAACCCTCAGGGTCGCCAAGGGGGGCGAAAAGGTCGACGACAAGAAGCGGGAACCGGGCCGGGAATCGGGCTTGGTGAGCTTGGATCGGGTCGTCCTCAGCGTGGACCGCTTGGCCGAGTGGAGTCAAATGCTGCGCGACGCCTGGCGCTTGATGCGAGAGAATTTCTGGTCGGCAGACATGTCCCAGGTTGACTGGGAAGGCGTCTATAAGCGTTACCAAGCGCTCTTGCCCCGTTGCGGCACGCGCAGTGAGTTTTCCGACTTGATATGGGAAATGCAAGGTGAACTGGCCACCTCCCATGCCTATGAAATGGGGGGCGACTACCGTCCGGAGCCTACCCAGCGACTGGGCCATCTCGCCATGCAGGCAGTCTACGACGCACCAAACAATGGATATCGGTTGACGCACATCGCCCGCGGCGACTCGTGGCGCGAGGACCATGATTCTCCGCTTAATGCGCCGGGGGTGGCCCTGGAGCCGGGTGACGTCATTCAGCAGGTCAATGGTCAGCCGGTGGGACCGGATCTTCCACCGCAGGCGCTCTTAGTCAAGCTGGCTGGGCAACCTGTTGCGCTGAGTGTTCTCCGCCACGCACAAGCGATTCCCACCGAAGTCGTGGTCAAGACGCTCACCCAGACCTTGGACGTCTACTACCGCCAATGGGTCGAACAAAACCGGCGCTACGTTTGGCGGCAGACCCAGGGACGCGTCGGCTACGTGCACATTCCGGACATGGGGCCACGGGGATATGCGGAGTTTTTCCGTTCCTACCTAACCGAAAACACCCGCGACGGTCTGATCGTGGACGTACGCTTCAACGGCGGCGGCCACGTCTCCGAGTTGATCCTGGAACACCTGGCGCGAAGGCGCCTCGGCTACGACATCCCCCGCCACGGTCAACCCATTTCGTATCCCGAAGATGCCGTGTTGGGACCTGTGGTCGCCCTGACCAACGAATATGCGGGTTCCGATGGCGACATTTTCTGCCATGCCTTCAAGATGATGAAGATCGGGCCTTTGCTGGGAACCCGAACCTGGGGCGGCGTCATCGGCATCAACCCCCGGCTGTCCTTGGTGGATGGCAGCGTGGTAACTCAGCCGGAATTCGCCTTTTGGTTTCACGACGTAGGGTTCAAGGTCGAAAACTATGGGACCGACCCGGATATTTGGGTGGACAATACACCCCAGGACGCGCTTGCTGGTCGCGACGACGCACAGCTAGAACGGGCGGTCGAGGAAGCCATCCGCCTGTTGGATACGGCCAAGCCCAGTGTCCCCGATTTCGGGCCCCGCCCCAGCAAGCGTCCTCCCGCACTCGCCTAGCAGCTTGCCGCGACCGGGGCGTGGGTTGGAAAGCCACGGTTGCGCGTTTGCCGACCGAAACTGTGGAGGCGCCTAGGCCCAAGCGTTCTGCCGGTCGGATCCTCAATCCTCGCTGTTCACCGCCTGCCCCGGTGAACAGCGACTATAACCGCGATAGCCAGTTTGGGTGCTGACGTGCAACTGAGCAGCCGGGGCCACGGTCACTCGGTGGGCGGCGAAGGCGGCTTGAGGGGGAAGTGCGCCGTGCGCACAGCTAATCTACCTCATAGCGTTGGGTGTACACCTATTGACGCGAGGTGCTGTCGACCGGAGCCCCGGCGGCCGTGTGCGCGAGCCAGGGTGTGCAAGTCGCCGCGAAGTATTATCATCCTGCTCAATCTTATGGGTTTTGCCAATCCTAAGCGGATCGGCGTAATACCCAGTCCGCCCCGAGATCGCCGCGTTCGGCCGCCTTAGTTGGCTTCGAGCATGATCTTGACGCCCCTCCCTTCGCGCTCTCCCGTCCCCCAGTCGGCGAAGGCCTGCTGCAATCCCTCGGCGGAGAGCGCATACCGCCGTAGCACCCAGCCCGACACGTCGGCGGCACGCGTTTGAATTAACTCCCAGGCGGCCTCAAAATCCCGTCGGCTCGCGTTTCGGCTGGCTAGTAAGGTGAGTTCTCGCTGATGAAAGAGCGGATCGTCGATGGCTACCATTCCCTCGGTGATTCCGACGAAGACCACCCGTCCTCCCGCTCCCGCCCACCAGAGCGACTGTTCCATGGCCGTACCGCTGCCCGTGCAATCCACCACCACACTGGCCAAGTCGTCCCCCAGCGCTCTCTGCAGATCTCGCAAGGGTGAGTCGGAATCAATCAGATGCGTTCCCGGCACCCAATGGCCGGCAAATGCCCGCCGCGCCGGGTCACGCTCCAGCAGATAAACGCTGGCCCCTCGATGGCGAGCCCCAGCCAGCGCTGCCAGGCCAATGGGTCCGGCCCCTACCACCACCACCTGGTCGTGGTGGCCGATTCCGGCCCGATCAACGGCGTGCAGACCGACCGCCAGAGGCTCGATTCCGGCCAGACTGTCCCACTGGGGGCCCCCGGGTTGGGGGGGATAAAAAATGTGTTCGACATCGACCGTCAGGCATGACGCCAGCCCGCCGTCACGGTGCACGCCCATTACCGACAATCGACGGCAACAATTGCTCCTACCCTGCCGGCAAGCCCGGCACTGTCCGCAAGCCACATAGGGAATGACCGCCACCGCCACCCCTAGCGGCAGATCGACATCCTCGCCCCTTGCCACCACGCGCCCAGCCAGCTCGTGGCCCAGCACGCGGGGGTAGTCGAAGAGCGGTTGCTCGCCCCGAAAAGCATGATAGTCAGTACCACAAAGCCCCACCCGGCGCACTTCAACCACTACCTGCCCGGCACCGAGAGCTTCTCTATCCTCCCCATCGGACATCTCCACAATGTGCCCGGGACCGGTCAACACGATCTTCCGCACGGTGATTGCCCTCCTCTCGCCCTGCTTCACCCCTGAGTTTCCGCCTGCGCTCCATCTCTGCGTCGACCGAACCCGCCGGTCGCCTGCGCGTCACCGTCCTTATCTTCCCGCCTCCATAAAGCTCGTGCGATGCGAAGGTCTTGATAGCTAACCTGGCCGTTTAGGCGATCCATCAGCGGCTTAAGACGGTCCCCGCCCTCAATCATAAGCGCCGCTCGGATCAGGCGATAACGCTCCGGTGCTACCACGCTCAGAGCGTAGGGACGGACCACGTCTACCGGAGCCTGTTGCATCCACTCCTCAAGGTAGGAGAGAACGGTCGAAGGGCTCCGGCGAACCTGCTGGAGCACCCGCGACAACGCCACGTGATCCGAAAAACAGCGGAAGGCTTGGCCGCGCTCTGAGCCGTCCTCCTCCTGCTTGGCCAAGCCCAACGGTTGCGAAGCATGGGCATACTCTGCCACCACCCCCAAAATGGCGGCTCCGAACTGCCTCAACTTGGCCGGGCCGATGCCCCGGCACGCCGAAAGCGCCTCGGCGTCTGCCGGTCGGCGGCGCGAAATCTCCTCTAACACCCGGTCGTGCAAAATCAGATAGGCGGGCATCCCGGCGGCACGCGCCGCTTCTCTCCGCCAGTCTTTGAGCGCGGCCAGCAAGTCCTGCCAACACGGGCGGTCAGCCGATGCGGCGATTTGATCGGTTTGTCGACAACGGTCACAGCAGTCGAGCGGCCTGAGCCCGCCCATGTCCTGACCAAAATACCTCAGCAACGAATCCCGCCGGCAGGCTTGGCTGGACTCCAGATACTCCCGCATCAGTCGAAACCGAGTGCGACGCTGGGCGTATTGACTGCTCACCCGCTGCCATAACAGGGTTTGCAGGCTCTGCGGCCAAGGACATTGCAGGCGGCCAATGGTGGCGTTGCCCACGCGCTTTTCCCCGATTATGAGATAACCCATCTCTTCCAGCAGACCCAAGATCATGGCCACGTCTCTATCTTCTGGATCCCAGGCCCACGGACGCTTAACGCCTGGTGCGAGCGCATCTTGGAGGCGCTCGAGCACCTCGGCCACCTGCCCCGGTCGCGGGGCGTCCCGGTCGATCCGCCATTGTCTACGGCGCAGGTCATCCCGCTGCCAAACCAATGCCGCCTGGCTCGGCTCACCATCCCGGCCCGCTCGTCCAACCTCCTGATAATAGGCGTCGACCGATTCAGGGATGCCGACATGAACAACCAAGCGGATGTCCGAGCGGTCAATGCCCATGCCAAACGCGCTGGTGGCGACGACGATGCGTGCTTGGCCGGCCAGAAACCGGCTCTCCACGTCCCGCCGGCGGGCGGCCGACATCCCTGCGTGGTAAGCCAACACCGCCTCCCGGAGTTTTACGCCTAGCCACCTGGCCCACGTTTCTACTCGCGCCCGGCTATCGCCATACACCAAGACAGCCCCCGCCGCCCCGACCACCCAACCTGCCACCGCCGCCCGTTTGGCCGCTTCATCGGCGACCCGTTCCACACTGAGAAAGACATTGGGACGGTCCACGGAAGCCTCCACCGTCCGAAACCGTCCCGGCTCGAGGGCCAAAGCCTGAATCATATCCTGTTGAACTCGGGGCGTAGCGGTCGCCGTCACCGCTAGAACGGGAGGGTTGCCCACCCTGGAGCGAAACTCGCGAATAGCTTGGTAGTCGGGACGGAAGTCATGCCCCCATTGGGAGATAAGATGAGCCTCGTCCACCACCAGCAAGGATACGGTGGCAGTCTCTAGTGCGCGGCTGAGGCGAGGATGGCGGAGGCGTTCGGGGGAGACATAGAGCAACGCGAGGCGGCGGTTGCGAACATCGTCCAAGGTAAGTTCCTGCTCGCGATGGGTTTGATGGTAATGCAGCGCTTGGGCCCGGATGCCTATTTGCCTCAAATTCGTCACTTGGTCCCGCATTAGCGCGATGAGAGGCGAAACCACGACGGTAAGGCCTCCCAGCACTTGACTCGGCAATTGGTAGCAGAGGGACTTTCCGGCTCCGGTGGGCAAAATGCCCACTACGGACTGCCCGCTCAGCAAGGTGCTGATAATTTCCCGCTGCGAGGGCCGGAATTCGGCTAGCCCGAAGACTTCCTGCAACACGCGCTGCACCACCCGGTGGGTGGCCTCATCGAGTAACCCTTCGGCTGGTTCCAAGCCTTCCCCCCCTTACTATCCATCCCGCCGGTGCAGCCGGCAATACCCGGTGAGCGCCGGATCGCAGCGGGAACACAAGGGCTCGTCGCAGACTCGACAGAAGATCACCGCCCAACGGCCGTGGGCAACGCAGTGCAAGCTCTGGGCGTTCCCCCAGCGTACCCGGGTTGTCGTCCGCACAGGCCGGGGTCTGGCTCGAGTTCGGGTCGAAGAGCCAGCCGGGGTTGTCCGCAGGTGAAGTATAGCCTGGTACGCCTCGGTGATTTCCTTCATCCGTTCTTCGTGTATCCGTGCTTCCCGCGACCCCGGGGGATAGCGATCTGGATGGTGTACCCGCACCAGCGCCAAATAGGCCTTGCGCACCATTTCCGGGGAGCTGGCGCTGGGCACCCCAAGTACCATCCACGGGTCGCGCTTGCCCGCCATCGGTTATCGCAAGGCCTCCTCAAGGTCGCCGATCAGGTCGTCGGCCTCCTCAATTCCCACCGAAAGTCGAATCAAGCGGTCAGAGATGCCCCGCTCCCTGCGCAAGTGGGGAGGAAGCGAAGCGTGGCTCATGGTGGCCGGATGCCCGACCAAAGATTCCACCCCACCGAGACTCTCGGCCAGCGAAAACAGCCGCAGCCGCGAAAACACCGATTGAACCCGCTTCAGGGGGTCTTGCCCTGATTGAGACCGAAGTTCGAACGAGAGCATCGCGCCTGGACCGCGCATTTGGCGAGCAACCACCGACGCCTGATAGGGGTCGGTCGAACCCGGATAATAGACCCGCTCCACGGCCGGATGCTGCTCAAGAAATCCGCGAATCGCGACGGCATTTTCCTGGTGACGTTCCATGCGGATACCGAGCGTCTTGATACCGCGCAAGATCAACCACGCTTCGAAGGCGCCCAAAATGGAACCTACCGTGTTCTGCAGAAATTTCAAGCTCTGAGCAATGCCGTCGTCATTGGTGATCACCACTCCTCCCAGCACGTCCGAATGTCCGCCGAGGTATTTCGTCATCGAATGGACAACCACATCGGCACCGAGGTCCAATGGATTTTGCAAGTAGGGCGTAGCGAATGTATTGTCCACCGCAACCCACATCTGGTGGCGGTGTGCAATCTCGGCCAGCGCCGCAATATCGGCGACCTTGAGCAGGGGATTGGTGGGAGTTTCCAACCACAGGAGCCTGCTCAGGGGGCTGACCACCGTCGACAGGACTTCGGGAGCGGAAAGATTGGCATAATCGGCGAGCACCCCGTGCTCGCGGTAGACCTGCTCGAACAGTCGATAGGCTCCGCCGTACAAGTCTTCGCCCGCCACTACGTGGTCGTCCGGTTTCAACATCCGCACCACGGCATCGATGGCAGCCATGCCAGAACCGAAGGTTACGGCGTGGCGACCGTTTTCCAGCGCCGCCAAGGCGGCCTCCAACGCCCGCCGGGTAGGATTATCGGCGCGTCCGTATTCGTAGCCGCGATGTTGACTCAACCCCGTCTGGGTATAGGTGGACGTCAAGTACAGGGGAACAATCGTGGCTCCGGTAGAAGGATCGGCCTCTTGCCCGACATGGATGGCGCGGGTGGTAAATCCTCGGTGCTCGGGTTCGGGTTTCATTCGATCTAAGACCTCTTTCTCCTCTGGCCCAATGGTGCAGCCTGGCATAAATTGTCGTTTCTCTCGTACTCATCATATCAAACCATCCGGCCGACGCACAGATTCTAAGCGGTCGGTCATCCGCGTCAAAGTTGCATGGACAAGTACGGTTCAGCTTGTCGGCATGACTGCCAGGTGATTCAATCGATGATGTCTCGCTGGTTATCATCGTCTACGAATTAACTTTTGGCAATGGGGAAGAAATGCCCAAATTCCATTGTAGTGCGTGCGATTCAAGCTTGAGCCATGTGTAAGCCCTAAACCAGTTGACGTGCGAGGCCGACCAGAAATGTGGACCACCGGGGCCAGCTATCTGAACAGAGTACGCGACCTGGCGCACCGAACGTCTGACGGCACCAGGGAAGATGGTGACGCTGGGTTAGCGGCGTACCTAGGGACGGGAGACGCCCCCTGAGTCCAATGAACTCCCCCATCGCCTGGCTACGCCCGAGGCGGGGGTTTCACCCCTTCGGGTGTTTCCGAGGGTCACCGGGGTGAGCCCCTTCGCTTCCTGGTTCGCCGACCGCTGCGCCGGAGACTCTGGGCCTGCGGCGTCTTGTGCAATCTCCCCAGGCGTGACTTCGGACCGTTCCGGCCTTAGTTTCCGAAAAATGCGCGTTGTTTTGTGAGATTTAGTAAGCGGATCGCCGGAAAGAAGCTTTTTGATACCCCGCTTTGCGATAACCACGGCCGCATTGTGGTTCGCCTTATTCGTGTGTCCGCAACGTTGACCGAAAAATCGGCTTGGGTCAGCCGATTGTCCGGGAAAGTGAATGTGCAGACTCACGTTCTTGTGAACTACGGGTGGGATGGTGATAGCCCGCCAAATGTGGGTTATATTGACGGACCAAGCTTATAAAGCAGTATTACGG
>JAJZXC010000093.1 GCA_021846365.1 Bacillota bacterium
GACTGCAACAGGTCCATCAAATTGCTGCCGACTGCCCTCCTCATACCGCAGAACATCTCGACGTCGCGGAGCCGACATCTGCGCAATCTGCGGAGGGACCCGAAGACGCGAGGGAAGGAAGGAAGGAAGGAAGGAAGGAAGGAAGGAAGGAAGGAAGAAAGAAAGGCCTGCGGCCCGCCGGCAGAACGCGGGCAACCCAGTAGATGTTGGGCCTCACCCGGTTATTCCCCGTCGCGCAGACAAGCGACGCCGTGTTGGTCTGCCAGCCAGCGAAAATCGATTGCTTCCTCGCGGCATCGTTCCATCACCAAGGGACAGCGGGGGGCAAACGGGCAACCCCGGCGCTGGGCGGTGAGGTCGGGCGAGCTTTGGCTGGTTTCCGGCAGCGGCCCTTTCATTCCGGATCCGGGCGAAGCTGCCATCAAGAGCCGGGTATAAGGGTGCAGCGGACGGCGTATGATGTCGGCCGCCGCCGCCATCTCGACCAGGCGCCCGGCGTACATCACGGCGATACGGGCGCTGAAGTACCGTGCCGAAGCGAGGTCGTGGGTAATGAAGACGAACGATAGGGCAAGCTGCTCTTTGAGTTCGGTCAGCAACTGCAGAATCCCGGCGCGGATAGACACGTCTAGCATGGATACGGGCTCATCGGCGACGACTAGACGGGGCTTGGCGGCCAGTGCGCGGGCAATCGCCACCCGCTGGCGTTGGCCGCCGGAGAGTTCGTGGGGGTATTTTTCGCGCAGATCGCGGGCCGGGTAGAGACCGACCTGCTCCAGCAAGGACTCGACCCGTTCGGCTTGCTGGGTTCCGCTAAGCCCCCGGTGGTAGCGAATGGGGAGGGCCACTTGGTCGAATAGGGTGCGGGCGGGATTGAGGGAGGCAAACGGATCCTGAAACACCATTTGGACCGCGGCGTGATAATGGCGCAGGGCCCTACCCCGGATGTGGGCGACATCCTGGTTCTGCCACTGCAGGTGGCCGACGGCAGGCTCCAGGATGCGTACGAGAGTGCGGCCCAACGTTGTTTTCCCGCTTCCCGATTCTCCGACGACGCCAACGCTTTCGCCTTGACCGATGGTCAGGCTCAGATGGTCCACGGGAACGATCCAGCGTCTGCGGCCGCCGGCCGGAAAACGAACGACGAGATCTTCGGCGCGTAATAGTTCGACGGGTTCGCTCATACCGGCTCCTTTCTCTTACTCCAGCGAGTGATCAATCAAATAAGTGACACGCTATTTGCCCTATTTCCGCTGCACGCAAGGCGGGTTCTTCGTCCTGGCACCGGTCCATCCGCTGCGGACACCGGGGTGCGAACGGGCATCCCGAGGGAAGGTGAGCCATGTCGGGAGGATTGCCGGGGATACCCCGGATGACTACCGTTTCATCGCTTAACCGCGGAATGGCGGCCAGCAGACCTTGGGTGTAGGGATGGTGCCGGGTGTCGGGCTGAACGGCCGTGGCGGCGGGGGTCAGTTCGACTATGCGTCCCGCGTACATTATGGCGATGCGGTCGGCGAGTTCGGTGACCAAACTGAGGTCGTGGCTGATGAATATGATCGAAAACCCGGTTTGTTCTTGGATCGCAGTGATGTTCTCGAGCAGGCTGCGCTGCACGACCACGTCGAGTGCCGTCGTCGGCTCGTCCATGATAACCACGCTCGGGTGCAAGGCAATGGCAATCGCAATGACCACGCGTTGGCGCATTCCGCCGGAAAGTTCGTGCGGATAGCTTTGCAACCGGGCCGGATCAATGCGCACCAAGTCCGCCAATTCCTTGATCCGCTGGCGCACCTCAGCATCGCTGAGATGGGGCTGATGATATTTCAGCGTGTCGGCGATTTGCCGCCATACCGGCATCACCGGATTGAGTGCGTTCATCGCACTCTGAAACGCCATCGAAATGGTGTTCCAGCGAAATCGTCGCAGCGCTTCGGGATCCAAGCTCAGGATATCTTGACCCCCAACGCTGACCCGGCCGGTGACCTGGGCATTAGTCAGCAGACGCATGACGGCAAAAGCCAAGGTTGACTTACCCGATCCCGATTCGCCTACCAATCCGACGATTTCATGGTGTTTCACGGTGAGATTGACGTTGCGGACGGCGGCGACGCGCCGCGTCCGGCTGATATAGGTCACCGTTAAATCGTCGAGCTCCAATGCGTTCGACGCCATAGCGGTACTCCTTTCCAGGCGATCGGCCTAGGAATTTTCGCGTAGCCGGGGATTGGCCAGGGAGTCCACCGCAAAATTCATCAGCGAAAACCCCATCCCCACCAGGGCAATCGAGAGGCCGGGGGGAACGAACCACCACCACGCACCGTTGAGCAGCGCGGCTCCTTGCGTCGCCCAATAGAGCATGGTACCCCAGCTGGTGGCATTGATATTGCCCAGGCCGAGGAACTCCAAGCTGGCTTCCGCCAGGATCCCGTAAAGACAACTGTACATGAGCCCGGCCACCACCAGCGAGAGCATGTTGGGCAAGATTTCGTGGACAATAATGTGCCGGTCGGGTGCCCCGGCCAGGCGGGCGGCGACCACATAGTCGCGCGAGACCAGGCTAAGGGTCTGCGAGCGCAGCACGCGCGCTTGCCAGGCCCAGCCGGTCATCCCAATCACGATGGCGATTACCAGTGAGCCGGTCTGGTGGATGTACGCGCCGATAACCAACAGCAAAGGCAAGCCGGGGACGACCAGGATGATGTTGGTAAAGGTGGAGACGACGAGGTCGAAGGTGCCTCCTCGATAGGCGGGCAGCATGCCCATCACGACCGCGATGGCGGTGGCGGTGATACCGGCCAGGATGCCGACGGTCAGCGAGGTGCGGGCTCCGTAGACGAACTGCGCCAGCACGTCCTGCCCGTTGCCGGTGGTGCCCAGCCAATGGCGAGCGTCTGGAGCCTGCAAGGGAATGAACAGCGTGCTCTGCGGGTTATAGGGAGTGATCAGGGGGGCAAGCACCGCGATCAAGACGAAAAAGACAAAAATGGCAAATCCGATGCGCGCCTTGGGCTCACTGAAAAACTGACCCAGGGCGGACGTGCGTCCCCGTCGCGCCGGTGAGGCAGAACGGACAACTGACGTAATCATGACCCCACCCCACTTCGACGTACTCGCGGATCAAGGCGTCCATAGAGCATTTCGACGATAAAATTGGCCAACAGGACGGATACCGCAATCATCAGAAACAGTCCCTGCATAAGGGGATAATCGGAGTTCTCAATGGCGGTGAAGAGTTGGTAGCCGACACCGGGATACGAAAACACGATCTCGGTCAGCAAGGTGCCGCCGACGACGAAACCGATCGACATGGCAAAGCTGGTCGCGCTCGGCAAGATGGCGTTTCGCGCCGCATACCGAAGCATCAAATCGCGGTCCGGCACTCCCTTGGCCTGAGCGAACAGAATATAATCCTCGCCCAAGACCTGAACCATGTTGTTCCGCATATTCATCAGCCAGCCGCCTAGCGAGCTGATGACGATGGTACAGGCGGGCAAGATCCCATGATGGAGCACGCTCAAAATAAAGGGTCCGTGAATCCCCGGCGTCAGCGACGATGTGTACGCGTGGTCAGTGGGGAACCATCCCAACAGGTAGCCCAGGAAGTAGACAAAGATCATCGCCAGCCAAAAGTAGGGAATGGCGGCGGTGAAGGTGCTCAGGGTGGGCAAGAGGTTGACCGCCCGGCGTTTGCGATGCCACGCCGAATAAATGCCCAGGGCTAGTCCCAGGGCGACGCTGATGATAGTGGAGAGTCCCGCCAGGCCCAAGGTCCAAGGTAGGCTGTTCCCAATCACGGTCATCACCGACGCCGGGTAATAGGTTAGCGACACCCCGAAATTGCCGTGCAAAATATGGCTGAGGTACACCAAATACTGGAACCAGAGCGGCCGATGGGTGACGCCAAACTGCAGCTCAATAGCGTGTAGTGCGGAGCCGCTAATCCGGCCCTGAAAACGGGCGATGAGGGCGTCAACGGGATTCCCCGGCATCATGCGCGGCAGGAAGAAGTTAATCGTGGCCGCCGCCCACAGCGATATCAAGAGAAACCCCACTCGGTTGATAACATACTTCATCGGCTGGCTTCCTTCCTTCGTTCCGCGTATGGCACTTGTCTACGGTGAGGCCGGAGTCCGGGGGTGGCCGATCACCCCCGGCTCTCTTCCCTATTTCAGCCGCAGATGGGAAAGGATGACTTCGTTGGCCGGGTAAGACCAAGGAGCAGGCACCGCGTAGGGATTCTTGGCGGTGGGCCAGCCCACCACGTGACTGGAGTTGTATTCGTACCAGGCAACGCCGTTGAGCAGTGGAATAGACGGCAGCTGACCGGCGAAGACCTGCTGGATTTTCGCCACCGCCGCGTGCTGGCGGGCGGGGTTACGGGTGGCGGCAAACGCCTGCAGGGCTTTCGTGGTGGTCGTATTGTGCCAATGTTCAAAGTTGTTGGCTGACTTTGGCGCCAACATGCTTTGGTAGAGGTAGTAGGGGCTGGGCCCGGTTGGATTGCCTCCCCACCAGATTGCCATCTGGTAATGTCCGGTTAAGAGGTCCGGATAATAGCTGCCGGTCAGGGGATGTAAGGTCACGTGAATGCCGATCGACCCCAAATTGCGGGCGATGATTGAGGCGTCCTCCGCCCAGTCGCTGGCCCCGGCGTTGACGTTCATCACCAGGGAAAGAGGTTTGCCCGCCTTGGTGAAGAACTTGCCGTTTCTCCGGTGAAATCCCGCATGTTCCAAGAGTTTCACGGCCGCCTGAGGATTATATTGAAAGTGCTGGAGATTTTTCGGCAGGTGTGGATTCATCCAGGTCCGATTGGCGGGGAGCACCAGGCCGGTTGGACTGGCCACCGTCTCGTATCCGTATTCGCCCACCCGGTACAACTCCTGCCGATTGATGGCGAGACTGATGGCGCGGCGGACGGGCAACTGGGATAGGAGAGGATTTTTCAGGTTGGTGAATAGCATGACCAGATTGGTTGCTGGATACCAGTAATGGTTGGTGGCCGGCTGTTTGCTGACAAAAATATGTTGCACGTTGGGAACGAATAAGCCCGCCCACCCGGTTTTTCCCGAGGCCAAGGCCACGGAGGCACTGCTGTTGGAGTTGAACTCGGGGAACTCAAGGGTGGCAATCTTGGGCTTGCCGCCCCAGTAACGCGGATTGGCCTTTAAGAAGTAGGCTTGGGGAGAAAAGCGACCCAGGGTGTAAGCACCGGTACCCACCGGATGCGTATTGGTTACCGCCTTGGGATTGGAAAACTTCTTCCAGACCGCTTGCGGCACGATGTATGTTTGTCCCAGGACGTACCAGCCGAAGGGGACATCGGCGCTAAGGAAGCGAAAAACGACCTGGTAGGTACCAGCAGCCGACACCGACTTCAAGTGATTCCAGACGGCGTTGGTGTCAAGGGCAGGGAAGCGCTTCAACAGGTTGAAGGTGAAGACCACATCCTTGGACGTAAAGGGCATGCCGTTGGACCATTTGACTCCGTGGCGGAGGTCGACGGTGAGCGTGGTGTTGCCGTTGCTCCAGTGGTAATGCGTACCTAGGACGGGGTATACCTGCGGACCCACCTGATTGAAGTAAAAGAGCGTCTGATAAATGGCTCCCGCGGTGAACGGCAAGGCGCTGGTGGAGAAGGGGTTAAAATTCTCCGTGTACGCTCCCGAGGTCGGCGAGGGCACAATTTGCAATACCGATCGCCCTTTCGGCGCTGGAGCCAGGCCTAAGCTGGCTCCGGCCAAGCCTGCGATCACGGCGGAAATGGTAAGGGTAAGCCCGGATCTCTGCATTCGATAAACCTCCTTTGGATATAGCAAAGCTCAAACGACGGCGTGAATTAGGCCGGGGTGACTGGCGGTTGACGACGGCTAATAGCCTTGGTCCCCGCCCGCAGCGGCGGTTATTTCGAGCCGTTGCCTTTCCCTCATCAATAAGGGAATCACGCCCACCTCTGGCGGCCATCCGCAGTCGAACTGCCAAACGGGGGGATGGACTAAACAACTTGGTCCGACCTGAGTACACGTCTGGCAGTGTCCGCGGTCGATTTCTGGTCTTACAACCCGTATCGGAAACATCGGCATACTAGCATAGTTAAACATTTAACACAAATCCTTAATACAAATCGGTTGAGTGAAGGATATCATCGTTGTCCTTGCCCACCGCTCTAAGTTGTCGAATGCCTGAAAACAACGGTGTCGAACGCCAAACAATTCACCCACCTGAGGGCAACGGGGACTTCCGTCAATTGGTCTCGGAACCAGCGGGGCGTCGGTGAGGCCTACAACGGCGACCTAAACTGATCCTCTCTATTACGCCCTGCAATGGTAAAATATAGATATAAAAGACCACTTATCCATCGGCAAGGATTCTGGGGGTCGCGCTAAAGACCTGGCGACTTTAGGGAACTCGCAAGAACAATTCAATCAGAACGAACCCCCATCGGATATGGTCGCTGCGATGAGATTAGGCGGCTCCTCAGCCAACGCCAAGTTGGATTCGGAAGCCGTTGCGTGATCTAGGCTCGGGTGTCGTCAGAATGCCACGCGGCAGGTTGCCCGCCAAATCGTCGATTTAGCGCTGCAACCCGAAGCCAAGGTGGTCGTTGTTCAAATCTTCGCGGAACCGCCGACCACCGAAAAGATGAGCCGGTCGGGGAGGAAAAACCACCAGCTGGCCTACTGGCTACGCGGACAGATGGTGAAACGGGTGCGCGACCTCGCGTTTGCCGAGTGGATGCTGACGGTGGAACGCAATCGAGCCTACCCGTCTCAAGTCTGCCCGCACTGCCCACCCGAACCCCGACAAAGCCAGCTTGCGTGTTAAGCACACCTCTTGTGTTCGCATGACCGGTTGCTTTGGTGTGCGTGGTCACAGGTGCAAACCACAACTAGGTTGCCGATGCGGACTTGGTCGGCACGATGAACAGTATCGCACGTGGAGCGGAGCCATTTTCATATCCTTCAAAGCGCAAGGATGAACCAAAGCCCGCGCGGCCGCGCGGGTCTATCTTGCCGCCAGTGACGGCAGGGTAGCGCGCCGGTGGGGGGATGTTTCTGCAGTTGATCATGAGGGTAGTGCTTGCCGGTTGAGGTACGCCGATTAGGAGGATACGCCAAAAACTCCTCTTCTCTCTGCGCAAGGAGAAAAAGGTCAGACGCACAACGCCGGTTTAGGCAGCTTTTGACACCACCGTCATGGTATCATCGAAGCAAATGGCCGATTGCGGGGAAGTGGGGTCGGTAGTGGGGATGCGGGACGGGGAGGCGGCCGGCGGGTTAAAGTTCGCGGCCAATCTGACCATGTGGTATGCACAGAGCCCGTTTGATGAACGGTTGGCGCGGGCCCGGGCAGCGGGCTTTTCGGCGGTCGAGTTTATGTTTCCGTACCGAGAACCGCTCGAACGTCTCTCGGCGACCATTCGGCACCATCAGCTGGAGGTAGTGTTGTTCAACCTGCCGGCGGGTGATGTGGATAGCGGAGAGCGCGGGATTGCGGTGTTGCCGGATCGAGCCGACGAATTCAAACGTGGGCTAGACAAGGCCTTGCTGTACGCCCGCGAGCTCGACTGTCGCCGTCTCAATTGCTTGGCCGGGATCCGTCCGCCGAGCCTCGACCCGGCCCTTGCCTCTGAGACCTTGCTAGAGCGCGTGCGCTATGCGGCCGACGCGTTGGCCGCTGAGGGCAGGACCTTGCTGATTGAGCCGGTCAACCCTTTCGACATCCCCGGCTTCTTTCTGAATACGGCTGATCATGTGCTACGCCTGATTGCCCAAAGTGAAAGGCCCAACGTCAAGCTGCAATATGACGTCTATCATCAGCAGCGAACCCGGGGCGAATTGATTGCCACCTTTCAGCGGGCGAAGGATTACATCGGCCACCTTCAAGTCGCCGACAACCCCGGCAGACACCAACCCGGCACCGGGGAAATTAACTTTGCCAACCTCTGGCGCGCCTTCGAGGAGCAGGGATATTCCGGTTACATCGGCCTCGAGTATCTCCCTGTGGGCGGTGAGCAAGAAAGTCTGCGCTGGTGGCGAGAGTACCTGGATCACCACCGGCCGGATCGGTGATTGCAGGGGGAGCGAGAGATCATGAGGGAGATCGCGAAGAATAATTGCGATAAATGCATGATGGGGAGAGGATGTGCATGAACATGGCTACTGAAAAGACAGTTCGTCCGGTCATCGGTTTTATTGGGCTCGGAGTCATGGGCCGGCCGATGGCAGAAAACTTGCTGGCGGCGGGGTACCCCCTGATGATCCATAACCGCAGCCAAGCCGCGGTGCGGGCGCTGGCGGAAATGGGCGCTACGCCCGCCAGTACGTCGGCAGATCTCGCCAGAGCCAGTGATATCGTGATCACCATGCTGCCCGATACGCCGGATGTCGAGACGGTATACTTTGGTTCCCACGGGGTGTTTGCCGGTGCTCGAGCGGGCCACCTGCTGGTTGACATGTCGACCGTGAGCCCGGCCTTGGCGCGCCGGATCGCCCAGCGCGGCGCCGAAGTGGGGGCCAGTTGTCTTGATGCCCCTGTTTCGGGTGGAGATCTGGGGGCCCGCGCCGGCAGCCTGTCAATCATGGCGGGGGGCAACCGCGCGGACTTCGAGCGGGCTCTGCCAGTGTTTCGCGTGCTCGGTGGGCAGATCAAATGGATGGGCCAAGCCGGGGCGGGCCAAGTCACCAAGGCCTGCAATCAAATCATTGTTGCCCTGACCATCGAAGCCATCGGTGAAGCTTTTGCCCTCGCTCGGCGATCGGGGATTGAACTCGCCGACCTGCGGGAGGTTCTCTTGGGGGGATTCGCTCAGAGCCGGGTGCTTGATGTGCACGGTCAGCGGCTTTTGGACAACCGTTTTGACCCTGGTTTCCGGGTGGCCTTGCACCGTAAAGACTTGACTATCGCGCTGGCCGAAGCCGATGCCCAAAGCACCGCCCTGCCCGTGTCCGCCTTGATCCACGCGATGTTTAACGCGCTGGTCGCTCAAGGCCATGGCGGCCGCGACCATTCATATCTGGCTGCCTACATAGACGGTCAATCGAGGCCAGAAGCCGACCAGGCTTAATCTCGGCCCCGGTCAATGAGCGAATCACTCTGCTAAACCACCCCAGGTTGGTGTCGGTGGCGACCCCAGCGCTTGCCCCGTCTGGCCTGGGAGCCTCTTTTGGCCTCTAGATGGCAAGACCCGCCTCTGACCGTCGCTTCAACTTTCTGCTGTGCGCGCGAATTCCCCTGCCGGGTGGGCCCGTCCCTCGTGGTGCAAGATGGGTGCGACGGCATCAACGATGGCGAGCCTCGGCGTCCGAGACAATGGTGACCCTGGCCGTTGCCTCATCTTCCTCTCTTTTTTTGGGGGGGACGGCTTGAAGGCCGTCGGCTGTTCTCGGTCCGCGCCGCCTCATCCCCGCCTTGCCCTGGGCCAGGTAAGGATTGCGGTTCGCCCCCAAGACCTGTGCCGGGTGGCCTAAACCTCGGATGAGGTTACACATTATGCCATGTTTGGGATCGATTTGGGATCGGTTCCGGCGCAATGATCAGACAACAGGGGAAGAAAGGGCTCGATCGTTCCCGAAACTGGGGCTCCCGCCCAACCCCTGGGTCTTAAAGCAGGAGATCGTGATCAGGTGTAGATCCCAAGATGGGGGACATCGCAATGACTAAGCTCAACACCCTGGCGGCGTTCACCACCGTCATGACCATGGCGGCGGTCGGCCTCAGTGCCGGCTGGCATAGCGCAGCCAATACGACGGTAAAGTCGGAGACGCTCATTGTGAGCGGAGATTCAGTATCGGCCACACAGGGCTGCATCCTCACCGGGCAATATCCCCGCGGCAGCCTGATTGTATTTCGGGCTCAGGTTCGCACCCCGGCGGGCAAGCCCGCCGCTCCGAGCGACAAAGTGGTAGTGCATCTCTCCAACGGCATGCAACTGCGGATGATGGATATCCACCATCCATTGCCGGGAAAGCCGATGTACTGGGTGGCCACCTGGCTGGTGCCGATGAACGCCAAACTGGGGACATTGTCTTACACGATTACCGCCCTCAATCCGCACAACGGTGTGCATGGCACATTTTATCCGTTTCCAACTCCAACAACCCTGCCCACCATCGTCCCTTTCACCTACAACGCCAAGGTGACCGCTACAGCAGGCGGCAAGGTGGCCAGCCTAATCACCGTGGGCTCAACCCTGAAGCTGGTGGCCGCCATTGACCAGGACGTGCCCGCTGGCAAGAGTTTCAAAGCCATCCCGCTCACCCATGGGGTGGTGAAAGCCCAACTTGGTCTTGCTGGCGCGACTACTCCCGGCGGAGGGCTGAAGGCAGCGCTGACCATCAACCTTCGCTATGATGCGACGACCAAGACGTGGGTGGGCACCACATTGCTGGCTTCCGGGCTGCCCCAGGGTCTGTATGAGATCGAGGTTAAAGGCCACGATTCATTGGGCAATCTGGTATCGTCGACTCCAATTTGGCTGGGACTGGAGGGATAGAGTCGATGGCTCGTCTCTCGGTTGGGATGGCAACCGCGGCCACTCTGGCACTACTCAGCAGCGGCTTGGGGATGGGGTCGGCGCTGCCAACCAAGGTGGCTGCCGCGGATGCCTCAATCTGGAATAGGCTGATTGCCCAGCCCGGCTCGCTGTCTTTGTCGGATGCCTATCCGACCGTGGGTCAGGCTGACACCCTGATTGCTTCGGGTCTGCCCGCTGGTAGCAACGTCGCCGTGCTCTGGCAGACCGTGCATGGTGCTTGGCAGGTCGACGGGCCGACATTTATCGGGGCCCATTACACATATGGCGTCCGAGTCTTGACCCGAGCCAAGACCACACCGCAGGGAAGCCTTACCCTTCGCTTCACCATTCCTTCCGGTTACGGGGGACAGCATCTGCTTGGAGTTGAACTCCCCGCAGGAAGGTTGGCAGCGGTCACCTCGGCAACGGTTATCCCCTCGCTTAAGTTAGCCGCGTCGCGTGTGCCGGAGGGAGGATTCTTCGAATTCACCATGCGGGGCGTTGGGTACCAGCCCTACTTTTCGCAGTTTCCGGTCACCTACGACAATCGCCTGACAGGCAACGTGACTGCGGTCAGCACCCAGGGGACGGCGCACTTCGCCGTGCGGGCGGAAGGCGTCGGGCCCCACCAAATCGTGATTTACAACGGAACCGAAGGTGCTCCGTATCTGAATATCCAGCAGTCTCCGTTCGCTTTCATGCCGACCTTCTCGTTTCCGGTAACCGTCCTCGCGGCCACCCCCCGCACGGTTAGCGATGCGCTGCCCCGGCTGAATGCCGCAACGGGTGGCAAGCTGGTGGCTTCGCCGGCGAGCGGGGTGGTGGGGGCGTCATACACGCTGATCGGGCACGGGCTTGCGCCAGTTCACCGTTACACCCTAACCTGGTGGACAACCAAGGGGAGTCACGTCAGCGGCAGGGGATACGGAACTCTGCTGAGAACCATGGGGACGGTTACCACTACGACCCAGGGAACCTTCCGTCGAGTTGCAAAGGTGCCCCCGGATTTGGGAGGACCAGCCCATCGCATAACGTTGACGAGTGATGGCAAACTCGTCGCCACCACCCAATTTAGGATCTTCCCCAAGCTCGTTGCGGTCACGCCCAATCCCGCACCCGAAGGCTCACTGGTTACGATTACGCTCCTGGGCGGAGGCTGGACTTATTATGACAACATCTACAGCGTGGACTATGATAACGGGTTCGTCGGGTTTGGGTGCGCCTTCAACTCGCAAGGCGACCTGCAAATTCAGTTGCGGGCCACGGGTAGGCCAGGTGTGCATTTCATCGACCTGTATCCGTCAATCTGGAAGGGCCGACAGACTCTGCCCAACCCGTATCTGCTGCCGCAGTTGACCTACAACCGCGACCACCCTGGAGATTGGATACCTTCCTTTCATCTACTCTTGCGGGTTACCCCGGCTCGGCCGCGGCGGGCTGGATGAAGTTTCAGCGGGAAAAGCGAGTAAGTGACGAAACCCCTTGTGCTGCAAGGGGTTTCAATATCTGTTGAGCGCAAACCGGAATCGAGCTTGACTCTGTTTTTGCCGGCTAACGTCCCC
>JAJZXC010000094.1 GCA_021846365.1 Bacillota bacterium
CCGGGCGGTATCCAAAGCATCGGCACGTTGCGAGCGCTCTACCGATCGGGCCGGGAGCGATGGCGGGCCTTCTGGGCCGGGAAGCCTTATGCCGCGGAACGCGGTCGCGCGCCCGGCGCTCCGAACGTGCCGCCCACAGAGGCTTCGGAGGTGGCCTAGCGGGCGTCGAGGCGTGGAGGGGGGTCTTCGCACGCAGTCTGAAGAATGGCAATAATACGTCGATCATCCGGGTTGGCGTCAGCATGTCCTTTCGACATTTTCTCCGTAGGGGTGATTCTGCCGACATCCTGCTGCATCCGCGCAATTCAGCAGATAAGCAATTTTATATACACACATAAGAGCGTTTCCACAAATTTAGGCTGCATCCCACCGTTTATATGGTCTGGTACTTTATCGGCGGGGCGGCCGGGGTAGGGCCAGCGTGGCTTGGCCGGCTTGGGGCTGGACCGGCGTTCCGGTCATGGGGATGGCGTTCTTAGCGATGGGCGGCTTTTGGCATCGTTGGGCTTACCAGAATCGGGCGCAAGACCCCGGCTTTTAGGCCGGGGCGACCGATTTACAGCTCGCCTTTCGCCGTCTGCATCAGAGGGCGGAGACTGGCGGCGACTTGTTCGGGGAGCATGTCGCCGACAAATGCCCCCATGGCTAACTCCGAGCCGGCGAGATATTTGATTTTTTCCGGACCCCGCTCGATGGGCAAGCAGTCGAAGCGCAGATGATAACGCTCGCGTCCAAATAAGTGGCTTGGTGCCTGGTATAGGGCCATGACCAAGGCGGTCTTGTGCCCGAACCAGCGGTCATATAGTGCGTAGACCACCTGCAAAATTCCCATCGCATCCCGGCCCGACTGGTAATCTACGGTAGTGATGTCGGAATGATGGGCACGGGGATATAGCGTCAGTTGAAATGGCATGCGGGCGGCCCAAGGAGCTACTAGCCGCCAATCGGGAGTCGCCAGCAGGGTGCGCTCGACCAGCTTGGGGCTGTCGTCGCGGCACAGCGGACAGGGGTCGGGCCAAGTCTCCCCTTCCCGTTGCATACGAGGGGGGACGAACGGATAGCCGTAAATCTGCCCGTGAGGGTGCGCAATGCTGGCTCCCACTTTCGTTCCGCGATTTTCGAAGATGAAAACTTGGGCCACGTCGGGCCGCCCACCCAAGGCCTGCGTGCGGTGATGCCAGGCGGACCATACCGCTCCCAGATGATCACGGCTGAGCGTGCTCAAATCGGCCCAGTGGTCCGGGGAATACACGACAATCTCACTCGCCCCAGGCCGGTCGAAGGCTGGAAAGCGATTGTCAAAGACGGCGGTTTGAAACGCATGCAGACCAACCTCAGTCGTGGGTCCCGGGCAAAATGGGCACGCCAGGAGATGCCCGGACACGGTCAGGGGCCGCGTTTGACGGTCGCCTGAGAGGCTGATCCATTCTCCGCTAATGGGATCTCGGCGAATTTCAGGCATTGGCCGTCTTTGCCTCACTTGCCTGCCAGGCAGCTTGCACCATCGCGTCCACGGGATGGGAAGATTGCGGTCTCCAGCCAAGGACTTCGGCCGCGCGACGGATGGCGGCGACCAGGCGGGGAGGGTCGCCGGGCCGTCGTCCGCGCACTTCTGGTCGCACGGGCCGTCCAGTTACGCGACCGAATGCCTCGACGAGTTCCAGCACGGAAGTTCCTGTTCCCGACCCCAAGTTGAAGGCGCCCGGGGCTCCCCCGGTTAGCAGATATTCCGCCGCCAGCCGATGAGCCTCGACCAGGTCGGCAATGTGCACGTAGTCTCGAATCGCCGATCCGTCGGGGGTGGGATAATCGGCTCCGAACACGACGGGTGAGGCGCCTTGCCGAATCGCTTGCGCCATGAGGGGAAGCACATGGGTTTCCGGCTGGTGCATTTCTCGCACCGGGCCCAGTTGGCCCGCCGCATTGAAATAGCGCAAGGCTACCCACGGCAAGTGATATGCGGCGCCATACGCCTCCAAAATCTGTTCAAATTGCCACTTGGTGACGCCATAGGGGGACATCGGCCGTTTTTCCGCCGACTCCTCAATGGGCACCGAGGTTGGGGTTCCGTAGACCGCCGCCGACGAAGAAAACACCACTGGCACCGGGCCGCCTAGGCGCAGGTGGTCGAGCATTCGCACCGCTTCTACGACGTTTTCGCCAAAATAGGGGGCCGGTTCGGTGACCGATTCGGACACCGAAATCAGCCCCGCGCAGTGGTATACCGTCTGGATCTGAAAATGTGCCCGAATCCATTCCCATACTTCACTCTCGCCCACCGAACCGCGGATTACGGTGATATCGTGTAACTGGCTGGCAATATTGCGGCGGTCGACGATTGCCACTGTTTGACCGCGGCGAGACAAATAGTAGGCCAGCGACTGTCCTATGTAACCGAGCCCGCCGGTGATGACAACTACCGGAGGATTTGGAGAATCCCCTGCCGGTTGCCCATAATAATGAATCGTGCGGCCATCCTCCATCTTGCGGGTGACAACCGATTTGTGTTCAGAACCTGCCATTATCCAATGTCTGGCGACCACTGGGAGTCCAATAAGCGGGGTCGCCATCCCCCTTTCTGCATCATGCGCCGACGGCGGCTCGCGGACGAGTCCTTGCTTCTTTTCTAGACCGGAAAGAGTGTCCGCGCCCGTCCGCTAAAAGCTATTTTAATCGGCAACCGCGCCCGGCGCTTGCGATCGGTTCTGCCGGAGCACTCCTGGCCGGACGAGACCTTCTCCATGCTAGCACATTTGGCCTTCGGCGCGACCATCAGCCCTGCTACCCGCTTCGGAAATCGCGCGGAACCGCAAACTCTCCGGGGGGGAACTAGGACGGTTGTCGGTGAACGAAACGGTCCCATTCTTGGTCGGACACGTGGTAGCTATGCTGCGCATCGGGAAAGGCTCCCCCGATCACCGCCTCGCGGTATTTACGGATTCCTTCCAGCAGGGCCTCCCGGGCTTGGGCAAAGGGAGTCACGAATTTCGGGGTGCGAGCCGAGAGGCCAACGCAGTCATGAAAGACGAGCACCTGTCCGTCGGTGGCTGAGCCCGCCCCAATGCCGATGGTAGGGACGGCGACGGATTGCGTAACATAAGCGGCCACCCGGTCCGGGATGCCTTCCAAGACGAGCGCACTGATCCCGGCTGCGGCGAGCTGGCTTGCATCCGCCACCAGGGTCTGGATGGTGTCGGCGGTGCGCGCCTGCACCCGGTAGCCTCCCATCCGATGAACACTCTGGGGAGTGAGACCAAGATGACCGATGACGGGAATGCCTTCGGCAACCAAGTGTTCTACGACGGGGACGGTCCGCGCCCCCCCCTCCAGTTTGACCGCGTCTGCGGCCGCTTCCTGGACGATGCGGCCGGCACTGAGCAGGGCGGTGGTGGGATCGCGGTAGCTGAGAAAGGGTAAATCGACAATCAGCACGGTGTCGCGGGCGGCGCGGCGCACCACTCGGCTGTGGTAAACCATGTCCTCCACGGTTACCGGCAAGGTGGTTGAATAACCGAGCATGGTCATGCCGAGCGAGTCACCCACCAATATGGCATCTACCGCCGCCGACGCGGCGAGTTCTGCCTGGGTAAAGTCATAGGCTGTAATCCATACCTGGGGTCGTTGCCCCTTGAGCTGGAACAGTTCGCGAACGGTTTTGGGTTGAGTCATGATGTTTTGGCGACCAGTGGTGTCGCGCTTCCCCCTTTCACATGGCTAGCCACGAATCCTTGCCCGGGCGGGGATACTCCGCGTTGGTATCGTCGTCCGGGCAGCGTTCTCCTTCAGGCAGGTGCCTCCTAGCTATCTCGGGCGACCGAACAAACACCCGGTGGCGGTTCGCTACCGCACCGTCCTTGCATTATGATATAACTCTATTCGGTGTCGTGGCGCGGGAATTTTCATCCGGCGGCAAACTTAGCCAAGAGAAGGGGGGCGGCGCCAGTGACCTATCCGACGGTGCCCCATCAATGGTTGGGCCGATTCGGCGACAAGGACGCCGACGACTGGAACCGACGGACGCGATGGCTGATGGGTCTAGCCGACCGCCAGGGCGTTCTGGAGACGCCGGCGGACTGGAAAGACCGAGTGCTGGCCTGGTCGGCGGGACTAGTGTTGGCGGTGGGAAGACGAGGGAGGCTTCGTCGGATGACGGCCTCGCCGCCAGGCGCGGTCGGCGAAGCACGAGCCGCCTCGATCAAACCGGTAGTGCAAATCCGGCCCGATGACCTGGCCTTGTTGGTCTTTAACCACCAGGGAGGGGTCTGGGCATATTCTCACCGGGCGGTGTGGAGCGCCGGTCAAGCAGTCCGCGCCTTCGGGATCGGGGCCGTCTGGAGTCTTGACCCGTGCCTGACCTGGTGGAACGGATGGCCGTGGCAGGATGACCCGATGGCTTGGATTGCCGGCCCATCATCCATTGCCGGCCTAGTCGCATGCCAAGCGAAAGACCGCATAGTCTATTGGCACCCAAGAATTTTGGGCCCGGTTCTGCTTCGCCAAGCCGATGGGCGGCTTTGCTGGGCGCCCGAATTGAAGGGGATGCTGGCCGAGACGGGAGTGGTCTCGGTGCGTGGTGAGGCGGTCCCGATTGGCCGCTGGACGGGCAGCGAAGTCTTGGCCGTCCGCGGCGAGGGCGGGTGGTGGGGAAGGCAGCCGTAGCATCGCCAGTGGGCGAATCTGCCCGCAACTCCGGGCGGGGCAAGGCACTGAACGAAAGGAGGACGGGCGACAGTTGGAGCGACTGCGAGTTGGCGTCTTATTTGGCGGCCAATCAGAGGAACATTTGGTATCCGTGATGTCGGCCCGGGCTATCTTCAAGGCCCTGGCCGAGGAGCCCTATGACGTGATCCCGATAGCTATTAATCGCAACGGGAGGTGGATGGCGGGGAGGCGGGCGATGTCCCTGCTCAGCGGGGAGGAAAACGATGTCCTGGCGGAGGCCGAACCGCAACGGGCCTCGGAACTCGTTTCCGTGGAGCTGGAGCCATTTGTGCCGGAGAGGTTACAGCAAATGGTTGACGTGGTGATTCCGGTCTTGCACGGCCCAATGGGTGAAGACGGGACGGTGCAGGGGCTCTTGGAACTGGCTGACGTGCCCTATGTTGGTTCCGGCGTGCTGGGATCTGCCCTCGGCATGGACAAGATTGCGATGAAGACGGTGCTGGGGGCTCACAGGCTGCCGCAGGTGGCCTATCACGCGGTCACCCGGCGAGCCGTGGAACGAGCCCCAGACCTGGTGGTGGCAGAACTGGAGGGGGAGCTGGCCTATCCGATGTTTGTCAAACCAGCCAATTTGGGGTCGAGTGTCGGCATTTCCAAAGCCGCCGACGGGCAAGAACTTCGCACGGGGTTGACGCTGGCCGCGCGCTACGACCGGCGGATTGTCGTGGAGCAGGGCGTTCGGGCCCGGGAATTTGAAGTCGGTATTTTGGGATTGGAGGACCCCCAGGCTTCAGTGGTCGGCGAGGTGGTGGTTCGCGGTCACGAGTTTTACGACTACGACGCCAAGTATGTGGACGGAAGCACACTGCTCACCGTGCCGGCCGAAATTCCCGCGGACACGGGGGAAGAGATGCGGGCGTTGGCCCTAGCGGCGTTTCGCGCCCTAGACTGCGCTGGTCTCGCCCGGGTGGATTTCTTTTGGGCCGAGGATTTGGGGAAGCTATGGGTAAACGAGGTGAACACCTTACCCGGATTCACACCCTTCAGTATGTATCCCCTGCTATGGAATGCGAGCGGGGTATCCTACCGCAAGTTGGTGCGCCAACTCATCGGATTTGCGCTAGACCGTGCCCATGAACGACGCTAGGCCGGCTCGGCGTCTGCGGAGACCTCATCGTAAGTCGCGAGTATGCAGATCCGACGCCAAAGGAGGAGGTCGATCCGGGCTGGACTCCTAAGTATGGAGTCGTTCGGCTTGGACCGCAGGCGCAGATGTTAACAGGACACCGGAAAGGAGTCCAAGGCGCCCCGGGGAGAGGCCGTGGTATGCACAATGCGAGAGGCTATGCCGTGACGGGCGAAGGCTTCTTGCATTTGGCCGCCCACGGCCGCTTCTTTGCCCTGCGGGCACATGGCCAGCACGGTGGAGCCGGAACCCGAAAGAGCGCTAAACAGGGCACCGTGGAGCAAGGCGGTTTGGACCACCTCGGTGAACCCGGGGAGGAGTGCGCTGCGCGCGCTCTGATGAAGGCGGTCTTCGCCCGCCAGGCCGAGAACGTCCCACTGTTGGCATGACAGGGAATAGATCCAGAGTGCGAGCCGCTGCAGGTTAAAGACGGCATCCTGGCGGGCAACGGTAGCCGGCAACGCCCGCCGTGCCGCATCGGTGGCGATCAGGTAATCGGGGACGGCCAGCACCAAAGGGAAAGGTGGGGGGTCAAAGCGGCGGTAACGCGGAACGTTGTGGTCGGAAAATACTAGGGTGGCACCGCCCACGATGGCGGGGGCCACGTTGTCCATGTGCTGTTCGACCTGGGTTGCCCGGCGCAGACACTCGTCTACGGTCAGTTCGCGCTCAGCCAGCAAAAACGCCAATTGCACCGCGGCCACAACGGCGGCCGCGCTCGAACCCAGACCGCGAATGACCGGAATCTCACTTTCAATCAACAGGCGGCCTGAGGGAAGTGGTCGGTCTGTCAGTTCCTGATAGATGTTGGCCGCCGCGCGATAAATAAGGTTACTCGAGTCGTGCGGCAACAGGTCGGCGCCTTCGCCGCAAACCTCGACTTCGGTGCGTGGGTAGGCCTGCCAGTGGACGGTAAGCCACAGGTTTACGGCCAAGCCCAAGGTATCGTAACCAGGGCCGAGATTGGCCGATGTGGCCGGTACCCGCACGGAGATCATGGCAGGACCTCGTCAGCTGTCAAAGCATTGTCCAAGGCGGCCGTCGACCCGTCCCAGGCCGTCTTTTGAGTCGGAAACACGCGCTGGGCGGTATCGCTGTCTTTCAGGCCGTTGCCGGTAAAGACCAAAACCGCGGTTTGGGCCGAGGGCAGCTCCCCGAGCTGCCACAAGCGCAAGAGCACCGCGTAAGGCGTGGCCGAGGCGGGTTCGACGAAAATGCCCTGGTGGGCAAGTTCCGCTTGCGCAGCGAGGATGGCCTGGTCGGACACGGCGACGAACCGGCCCTGCGTGGCGGTCACCGCCTCTTTGGCAAACGACCGACTGACCGGTTTGCCGATGCGAATGGCAGTGGCCACGGTTTCCGGATTCTCGATATCGCGATCTTCCACCATGCTGGCAGCGCCTTCGGCTTGACACCCGATAAATCGGGGGGGGATTAGTCCGAGGCGCTTGAAGCCGCGATAATAGGCGGTGATATTCCCTGCATTGCCCACTGGCAATAAAAAGAGATCGGGAACCCGACCCAACTGTTCAACGACCTCATACGCTGCCGACTCCTGACCCAAAATGCGCCAGGGATTGACGGAATTGACCAACTCCCACCGGGACCGCTCGGCGATGGCGTTCCTGAGCCGCTCCAAGGCTATATCAAAGGCACCCTCAACTTCGAGCAGCAGGGCACCGAAGGCGCGTACCTGCAGTAACTTGCCGGGAGCCACCTTGCCACCAGGGATGACGACGACCGCCTTGAGGCCGGCGCGGGCCGCGTAGGCGGCGGCCGATGCCGCCGTGTTGCCGGTAGAGGCACATAACGCCGCCGTCTTGCCCGCCTGCTTGGCCATGGTCACCGCCAGCGTCATTCCGCGGTCTTTAAATGATCCGGTGGGGTTGCATCCTTCCAGTTTGCCGAACACCTGCGGGCCTGCTCCGTCGGCCCAGGGAGTCCGCACGCGAATCAAAGGAGTTTGTCCTTCGCCTAGGGTGACGAGATTGGACTCATCTAATGGTCCCAAATTCCATAGATGCCGATACCGTTCAATAATGCCGACCAATGTGCGTCCCCCCGAACGTTGTGCCCCACGCTGAAATTTTCTTCAGTCTAACAGAACCGATATGGGCAGGAAAGAGCCTGGCTGAACTCTAAAACCAATACACCGATGAAATTCCCGGGATTTGCAGCAAGGCTTCCCGGAGTTTGTCACTGGGAGGGGTGTCCAAGGCCATGACCATAATGGCCTCGCTACCCAGGGTGCGTCGACCAAGATGGAGATTGCCGATGTTCACGCCAAATTCGCCCAGCAGGGTCCCAATTTGGCCAACGATGCCGGGGGTGTCTTGATGGCGGGTTACCAAGGCCACCTCCGGCCAGCCCAGGTCAAAGCCAATGTCGTTGATGCGGCGCAAATGCAAGGCACTGGCACCGTTTTGCTGCCACTCAAATTCGGTCTGGCTCTCGGGCTGACCTTCCCAGCGCAAGTTCAGCGAGAGCGTATCGGCCGCTTTGGCATCATTGTCGATGGTAAGCACGAGCCCCTGTTCCTTGGCCTGGATTAATGCATTGACCGTGTTCACCCGCTCGTCGACGCGGTCTTGCAGCACTCCTGCCAGCAGGCTTTGGCGGATCCAGGGCAGCGCCTCGGCGGGCACCCGGCGGCCGGGAGTCACTACCAGGCGTGCTCCGAAAACGGGATTGAGTGCACTGAAGACTCGGCCGAGGGTGTTGCACATCCGGTCGAGCGCCGTCAACTCGGGAACCTCTAAGGGCGGTATGGGCACGTTGACCAGGTTGGGGGGAGTGATGCCATTGAGTGTCTCGATCACGCCTTTGGCGGTCATGACACCCACGTTGGCCAGCGCTTCGTGGGTTGAGCCGCCCAAGTGGGGAGTAACCACCACCCGAGGCAGTTTGAACAGAGGCGCCTCGGGGTCGGGAGGCTCCTTGGGGAAGACGTCGCAGCCAAATCCCGCGATGTGGCCCTGTTGCATCAGGCGGACGACGGCATCCTCGTCATACAGCCCGCCGCGGGCAGCGTTGACTACGAACGCGCCCTTGGGCAGTAGCCTTAGCAATGGTTCGGTCAGCCGAGGACCCGTCTTAGGGGTGTGAATAGTCAGCACGTCGGCCACCGCCAACAATTCCTCCAGAGTAGCCTTGCGGATAGCAGCGTGGGCTTGGAAGATGTCTTCACCGATATACGGGTCGTAGGCATAGACTTCCATCCGAAAGGCGTGGGCCAGACGGGCGACGTTTCGCCCCACGCGGCCGAGGCCGATGATTCCTAGCCGCCGGCTGTGCAGCTCTTCGCCGAGATGTGCCTGCCGATCCCAGCCGCCTTGGCGCACATGCAGGTCACCCAGACGAATATTGCGCATGACGGCCAGCAGCAGGCCAAAGGTGTGCTCAGCGGCGGCAACAGCATTGGCTCCGGGGGCATTGACGACGGCAATGCCGAGTTCGGTGCAAGCGTCGAGGTCGACGTTGTCCACACCTGATCCTGCCCGGGCGACGACTTTCAAGCGAGGGCGGTTGGTGATCAAATCGCGGGTGATGCGATGGGCGCTGCGAATAATCAGGGCGTCGAAATCGCTAAGGATTTGAGGAAGTTGCTCAGGCGGGAGTAGGCGGTATGCGGTGACCTCGGCGTGCTCCTGCAAATAGGCTAGGCCCTCGGGTCCCAAAGCCTCGGTGACCAGAATTTTCGGTTTCACGAACGATCCCTCCACAAAGTTAGAGTTGGTAAGTAGGCATCTTTAAGAGAGATAAAGGTGGCATTAGCCTAAGGGCTGGTGAAAGACCGATCGCAACCACCGCTTAGGACAGGGATTGATGCCAGACGGCAAAGGTTTCGGCCAACGCGGCCTGAGCCTGGTCCGCTTGATGGGCGAAGAGACCGAGACCGGCAAAAAGCATTTGCGGGGTAACGGCACCCACATGGCCAATGCGAATCGCCTTGTCGGCCCATGGGCCAAGCCCCCCGGCGATTTGCAGACCGAGTCGGGCTGTTGCCTGGCGAACGGCTGGCGGCTTGGTCGGTTCCGGCACTTTGAGGCTGGTGACGGTGGGGGATTCAAAGCCAGCTTGGGCCAATGGGGTAAACCCGGTGACTTCGCCAAAGCGGCGGGTCATGGCCCCCAGCAGCCGGTGGCGCGCGAAGCGGGCGGTCTCCCCTTCGGCCAGCAACAGATCGAGAGCGGCGTCGAGCCCGTACCAGAGGGAAACGGCTGGCGTGTAAGGGAAGTGTCGGTGGAAGTAAGGCGCCAGGTTGAAGTAAAAGCGTCCGGGACGGTCGGTCAGCAAGCGTTCCAACGCCCGCGGACCAGCAGCGATCAAGCCTAGTCCGGGAGGGCACATAAACCCTTTTTGAGAGGCGGCGATGATTACGTCGATACCGGGTTGATCAAGAAAGAGGGGAAGGGAGGGGACACCGCTTATGCTGTCGACTAGAAGCAAAGGAGCGTCGTTGAGCTTTCCAAGGCTGGCGGCGAGCCGATCCACCGGATTGGTGACCCCGGTCGAGGTTTCATTGTGGGTGACCAGCAGTGCGCGGTAGGCCGTCTGGTCGACCCTGGTCAGAATTTTTTCAGGAGCAAAGGCGGTGCCCCACGGGAAGTCCAAACGGTCGACCTCGACCCCCATATTTTGGGCGGATTCGGCGAAGCGCTGGCCGAAGAGTCCAGTGCTGACCGCCAGCACCCTGTCGCCGGGATTCAAGAAATTTTGACAGACGGCTTCCAGCGCCCCGGTACCACTGGCAGGCAGGACCGCGATGGCACCGTGGTGCGGATTTAGATGAAAGATTTCGTGCAACTTGTCCAACACGCGATGATGAACGGGTTCGAAAGCGGCGCCACGATGGTCTGACATCGAGGTCAGCATGGCGCGCTGAACCGCTTCGGGTATGGGGGTGGGCCCTGGCAGAAGAATATCGGGCGGAAACAGCATGACAAAGCCTCCTAAATTTGGTCAAAAAATAAAAATAACGTCCCTAATTTGTTAGGGACGGTCTTAGAACCGCGGTGCCACCCTATTTGATGGGAACCCCATCCACTTGATTCCGTAACGCTGGAATGCGATCGACTCGTCGTCGATACTCTCCCGGGTGGAATCGGGCACGGACAGATCGTCGGGTTCCACTCCCACCGACTCGCTGAAGATCTATCCGACTCTTCCCGTTCATTGAGCACTGACCGAATAATAACAAATGCCGAAGCGGCTGTAAAGGTTCTATGGACGAGAATACGTGGTCTCGAAACCTTGGCACACGGCGGAAAAGATCGTCCGCAAGTTTTCCCAGATCTCCTTCGTAAGGACCAACCGCCGATACTTCGCCACAAAGACGCAGTGCACGTGCAGGGCGAAAACACAATGCCTACCGGTTTTATAATCGCTTGTATTTGCCATAGACCAAGTGCATATTCCCTTTCCCAGACAAAATGGGAAAAAGCGTCTGAAGCTCGCCGAACCGCTGGCGATCTATGGACGCGTTTGGTCAAGATTCACCGTTTCTGTCGTCGGCGGCATTGGCCGTGGCCGACCGAAACCCAACTGAAAGCCCATTTTAGACGACGGCTTCCGCTCCACTCACAGACCGTCCAAGCGCTTATCGAGAAGTTCTGTGCCACCATCGACGGGGTCCACACGAAGCGAGAGAATGGGGACAAACGAGCGCGGTACCCCTATCGGTTCCGTCGATACTGTAACCCCATTTTTAAGGGCCAAGCTCTCAAAATTCAAGGCCAGCATCTGCTCTTGCCCCGCGGCCGTGAACCCATTCGGGTGCATCTTCCGGAGGCGATGCCCACCGGGCGGGTGGTGCAAGCGGAGTTGGGCTTTGGTGAACTCTACTTGACCATCACACAAGAACTTGCTGAACCCGTTTTGCCTGAATCCGCTAAAGCCGGAGGGCTGGATATCGGGGTGATTCATCTTGGCATGGTCTCTGGCGGCGAAGAGGCGGTAGCGGTGTCGGGTCGGGGCCTGAGGTCCGTCAAGCGGGGTCGGGCCAAAGCCCAAGCCAACCTGCGGTGCGCCGTGAAAAGCTGACGATACAGAGCGAGTGCAATTCCCGTCGCCGAAGGGTTAGCCCCAATGCCGTCAGGTTAAGG
>JAJZXC010000095.1 GCA_021846365.1 Bacillota bacterium
GCACGACTCGACTGCTTCGGCACACGGCCTTCGGTCGGCACGAGCGGCGAGCCAAATGTCAGATCCTTCCAGGTTAATTGTGACATGGCGAAATACGTCCTGTCCAGCTCTTTTGCGATGAAATATTTTTAATGGATCCCGAAATCATTACCACTGTTGGAATTCTATGGTCATGCTTCAGAGCTGGTGCAATTCCCGTCGCCGAAGGGTTTGCCCCCCACGGCGAAGCGAGTCTTGCGGAACCGTTCGCGAGGCGCGAGGACGGTTGCGAAGCGTAGACAGTGCGACGACCGGGCCGTACCCGCAAGGGTGCAGCGATTCAGCCTCG
The DNA here is from genome assembly GCA_021846365.1 of Bacillota bacterium. Classification (GTDB taxonomy): domain Bacteria; phylum Bacillota; class Sulfobacillia; order Sulfobacillales; family Sulfobacillaceae; genus JAJZXC01. The sequence goes on from JAJZXC010000095.1 coordinate 329, forward strand.
TGACTTCATTATCCGAGGGCCGACGGGGTTGCAGTCCCGGCAGGCTACCACAAGCGTCCGCTTTGGCAAGGACGCGGTGACCTCGGCGGGGTCTTAGAGCACGGCATGGCGGAAATCCCTATCGTCGGAACACGGGAGGCCTCCCGGTGTCGCGTGAGCGTAGGCCGAATCCGATAGGCTAGAGCGAAGGGCGGCCCATGCATCGGGAGGAGTCGGAGGGTGGCATAGTACTCCGAGCGTGGGAGAGCCACGTACATGGGGAAGGCCGCCCACAGTTTCAGCGAACCAGCCCAGCCAATTGCCTCACACGGAGGAGGAAGCCAATTGTCCGCAGGATTGGAACGCATCGCCCAAAAGGCCCAGGCCTCACCGCGAGAGCGGTTCACGGCCTTAGCCCATCACCTTACGGAAGACTTTCTCAAGGAGACTTTCTTACGGATGAACCCGCACGGAGCGCCAGGGATAGACCGCGTCAGCGCGTAAATCACCTGCATTTCCTTATACCAGAGTCAGAATTCGCCCAAAGGATGGTAGTTCCTGCCTGGGCGAGGGAGATTTCACTTTGTGCAATGCCCAAGCCGGGAGGCGTACGACAAGGCGAAACAGGGCGGGGAATACTGCAAAATGTTGTTTCTCTGTTGGCCGAGGCGATGAAATGATGGTAGAGTGGGAACTAAAGTCGGGGGCTTGGCGTCGCCCGGACTAGGTGGTGACCGACTTCAGCAGTGGCTACCGGCTTGCCCGAGGGACAACCTGCACCGCTCGCAATGAGGGATCCACGGACTTGCCGAACCAACATTGAATTCGGATGGCGGCGTCCCCGGAAAACGATTGGAGGTTTACGCGGTGGCGAGCTCTTCCCCTAACATCGTGGTGTTTTTTACCGACCAGCAACGCTGGGATACCGTAGGGACCTATGGCAACCCGCTCGGGCTTACCCCAAATCTTGACCGCTTCGCCGGGCGGGGAACGCTCTTTGAGCACGCTTTTACCTGCCAGCCGGTTTGTGGTCCGGCCCGCTCGGCGGTGCAAACCGGGCTATACCCAACCACCACCGGCTGTTTTCGCAACGGGGTGCCGCTGCCCGCGTCGGCGACCACGCTGGCCGACCACTTGCGGGCGGCCGGCTACCGAACCGGATACATAGGCAAGTGGCATTTGGCTGGCAAGGAACCCGTGCCCGCCGAGCAGCGGGGGGGCTATGAATATTGGTTGGCGGCCAACGCGCTGGAGTTTACTTCGGATGCCTATCGCACCGTCGTCTATAACCGGGCTTCGGAAGCCGTCCACCTGCCCGGTTACCGGGTCGATGCCCTGACCGACGCCGCCATCCGCTATATAGCGGACAACGCGGGCCACCCCTTCCTGCTCTTTTTGTCCTTCCTCGAGCCGCATCATCAAAATCATCGCGACGACTATCCGGCGCCCGACGTGTACCGTGATGCCTACCATGGACGCTGGCTGCCGCCTGACTTGGCCAGCCTGGGAGGCAGCGCGGCGCAACACCTGGGCGGATATTTGGGCATGGTCAAGCGGCTCGACGAGGCCTTTGGCCGGATTTTGGATGCGCTCGAAAGCTTGCGCATGACCGATGACACCGTCGTGCTCTACACATGTGATCACGGCAACCATTTCAAGACGCGCAACGATGAGTACAAGCGGAGTTGTCACGAGAGTTCGATTCGGATTCCGATGGCCTTGGGCGGCGGTCCCTTTCGTTCCGGGGGCAGGCGGCCGGAGTTGGTCAGCTTGATCGACGTGGCGCCGACCTTGCTTGACGCGGCCGGGGTCGGGGTGCCGGAAGGGATGCAGGGGCGGTCATTGTTGCCAATGGTGCAACGTTCGCTGACCGACTGGCCGAACGAGGTCCTGATTCAAATCAGTGAATCGCAGGTGGGGCGAGCGATTCGGACCTCGCGCTGGAAATATAGCGTTTCTGCTCCGGGCCTGAATGGGTATCAAGTGATGTCGGCTGACGAATACGTCGAGGAATTTCTCTATGATCTTCAGGCTGACCCTTATGAATTGACCAACTTGGCCGGGCTTTCTTCGCACGCCGAACTGTCCCTGCGCTTGCGCCGGCGGCTGCTGACCAAGATGCGCGAGGCGGGGGAACCGGAGGCGGTGATTCACCCCCATCAGCCTGCCCGGGAAGGGGGTCAGCGGCGGATATGGCCGGAAGAGATGCCACTGGAATAAGCGGGGCGCCGAGGCAGGGACCGCCTGTGGAGACGGGGGTCAAGCCTTGCAGTAGACGTGGGTGACGGGCGGCCGACGCCGATGGGGATAGATGTTCGCCCAACGCATACGGTTGACGGTGAGGAGGACGAGACGGTGCAGTACGGCATCATGTGGAAGACGGTTTCCGAAGACTGCAATTTGGCCTGCGACTATTGTTACTATAGCCGGGTGCTGGGTCGACCGCAGGGGATTCGTACCCCCTCGCCGGCGATTTTGGAGAAAACCTTGCGCGACTACCTGGCTACCTGCGGACCGGTGGCCTCGATCGCCTGGCAGGGCGGCGAGCCGCTGTTAGCGGGGCTTCCCTTCTTTCAGCGCGTGGTTGCCCTAGAAGGCGAGCTCGCCCGCCCGCGGACGACGATTAGCAACGCCGTGCAGACCAACGGGGTGCTCATTAATCAGGCCTGGGCCCGGTTTTTCCTCCAATACCGGTTCTTGGTCGGCGTAAGCCTAGACGGCCCTCAGACGGCGCACGACGCACATCGCGTGGATGCGGGTGGCCGCGGCACTTTCGACCGCGTGATGCGGGGCATTGGCTGGCTGGAGCAAGTGGGGGCGGATTTCAACATTTTGACCGTCGTCGGTCCCCACAATGTCGGCCGGGGCGGCGAACTGATGGCGTTTTACCGGGAGCATGGGTTCCGCTGGATTCAGTTCATTCCCCAGATGGCGTTTCAGTCGCAGACGGTGGACGATCCGGGAATTTTCGCCATCAGCCCGCAAGCGTATGGCGACTTTCTATGTGAAGTGTTCGACGTTTGGTATCGTGACGGCCATCCAGACACCTCGATTCGGTTCTTTGACAACGTGGTGCAATCGTACGTGGGCCTGCAGCCGGACCTGTGCACCATGCGCAAACACTGTCCTGCCCACCTGATTGTGGAATCCAACGGCGACCTTTATCCCTGCGATTTTTATATCGGCGACGAATGGCGCATCGGCAATGTGGCCGACATGGCCTTGGCTGATGCGTTTAACAGTGAGGTATATCATCGCTTTGCCGACCTGAAGCCGGATCTGCCGGAAAGCTGCCAGCGTTGCCAGTGGCTTGCCCACTGCCGAGGTGGTTGTCCGCGCAACCGACAATGGGACGATCAGCCCGAGCATGCCGCCGACTATTTCTGCGCCTCGTTCCAGCAGTTTTTCGCCTACGCCAACCAACGCCTGGAACGTCTGGCGGCCCCGTTGCGCCGGGCCCGAACCCAGAGCCTACTGCAACGGATATGACCGTTGACCAAGGGGGGCGTCCGCAGCCAACGGGCGCGCCTCCCCGCAACAGCGGCTACAATGAAGCCGACGCGGCGCTAGTAGCCGTTGCCGGGATAACTCCACAAGTGATGGCCAACGGGATTCTTGGCTCCTGGGGTAATGCCCGCCGGCAGCCAGTCGGCGCCATCGGGAACGTTCAAATAGCCGGGGGCCTTGCCCGGCACACCGCGATGGCCGTACTGCCACACGATGCGCTTGGTTTTGGGATTGATCACCACGACGCGGTCGTTATGATCGTCGGTGGCCAGGATGTTGCCGTTGGGCAGTTGCATGGCCAGGGATGGTTTGTTGAGCGCTCGCGGGCCACTGGCGAAATGATATTGCCATAAAATCTTGCCGCCTCGACTGATCTTGATAATGCGGCCGGGGTTGGTATAAAACGCGACGATGACGTTACCGTGCGGAGTTAGGTTGGCATCCGAGGGATAAAAATATGGCAGCCGCAGCTTCCACAGCACGTGCCCCTGATGATTAAGGCGGACCACGTCTTGTCCTCCGATTTGAGTAACCAGCATGCCGCCGTGGGGCGCGGGAAAGTCGCCGTTGGGCGCGGCGTAGCTGACCGGGGGATTGGCTACGTCGACGCGGGTCTGCCCGTACTGGCGCACGATCTGATGGGTGGCGCGATTGATGGTCAGGATGCGATCATTGCGAATGTCGGCCACCGCGATCAGGCCATGGCCGTTGCGCCAGTAGAGGAAGGCGTCATCGGGGTAATCCAGATAGCCGTGGTCGCTGCCCGCCTTGCCGAAATGTCCGTACTGCCAGACGATGCGCCGCTGGCGGAGGTTGATGATGCTGACGACCTGGTAGTCTTCTTCATTGGTGACGATTTCATCAAAGTGGGGCCCGAAGAACGCGTCGTCGGGCCGGGCGAAGGGATGGTTGGGCCGGTGTCCCGGCTGGGGGAACTGCCACACGATGCGCTTTTGGGCGTTCACGATGAGAATGCGATGATTGTAAGAATCAGCGATCAGCACGTCTCCGGGCAAAACCTGATTGAGCCGAGAGGAACGCCAGGGCAAGCGAGTGCGAGTGGTGTGCGGTGGCCGGGGGTGGTGGGGGGCTTGGGCGGGCCGCGACGTAAACAAGACATACCCGCCGACGGCCACGACGAATAGCGACAGGAGTTGAATTTTGCCGCGTTTGGACCATCGTCTGCGACGTTTCGGCATCCAGCTCCTCCTCTTGTTAGCTGCACCCTAGTAACGTGAGGTATTGTACCACTAGGGAGGGCAGGCAAACCATGAAAGACGCTTGCCGCTCGATACGCCATCTGCGGTCTGGCCATCGGCGAAGCGCACGACCCCGAGGCGGTATAATATTAGCCGGACAGGTTGCTGCGGAGGTCTCAACGTGGCCGAGTGGCCTGAAACGGCACTGGCCTCGGGTTTTGAAGGGGGGATCTATATGACCAAGGTCTCTTTTCGCGGACCTATGGCGTTTGAAGGCACGACGGACTCCGGTCACCGTGTGATGATGGATGCGGCCGGCGAAGTGGGCGGTGAGAACCGCGGCGTACGCCCCATGGAGTTGGTCTTGGTGGCGCTGGGCGGTTGTACGGGTATGGATGTGGTGTCCATTCTCAATAAAATGCGGGTGGCATACACGGCCTTCGACATCGAAATCAACGCCACGAGAAGGTCAGAGCATCCCAAGGTGTACCGGGAAATTGATCTGGTGTACCGAATCGAGGGTGAGGAGGCCGCCAGCGATAAGGTGGTGCGGGCCGTTCAACTCAGTCAAGAACGATATTGCAGCGTGTCCGCCATGTTGGCGCAGAGTGCCGTCATTAACGTCGAAATTGTCTTTAATGGGGAGACCATCGGCTCGCTGCACTATGAGCGTCCCTCTCCCTCGTAGGTCCGTCTCGGCCGGCGGTAGACGCCGTGCCCACGGTCGGAGCGTTGCGGTAGGGTCTGTTTTTGCCGAATTCTGTTGCGGTAGGTTCTTAGCGGCTTAGCTCCGCCGCATACGGGGTGAAACGCGAACCCCCCACCGCGGGGAGAGGAGATACGCAATGAAGATTGGCATCATTGGCGCCGGCATGATTGGCGGAACGCTGACCCGGCGCTTAGCCCGACTTGGCCATGAGGTCGAGGTGGCCAATTCACGGGGACCGGAGACGTTGGCCGGATTGGCTGGCGAGACGGGGACCCGAGCCGTCACGGTACAACAGGCGGCGCGGGGCAAAGACGTGGTGGTGGTCACTATTCCCTTGAAAAACGTCGCTCAGCTGCCTTCGGGGCTCTTTGCTGAAACGCCTCAGCGCGCCGTGATCATTGACACCAACAACTACTACCCGGAGCGCGATGGAAAGATCGTCGAGATCGAACATAATGGCATACCGGAAAGTCGCTGGGTCGAACGACAGTTGGGCCGTTCCGTGGTCAAGGCTTTTAACACGATTCGCGCTCAGCACTTGCTCGAAAAAGGAAAATCGCCCGGAACCCCGGGAAGGATTGCGTTGCCGGTGGCGGGTGACGAGTGGGAAAAAAAGGCGGCAGTCATGCGGCTGATCGATGAGTTGGGCTTCGACCCGGTGGACGCCGGCGGGATCGACCAGTCATGGCGCCAGCAACCGGGAACGCCCTGCTATGTCGCCGACTTGGAGCGTGAGCAGCTGATCCAGGCCTTGGCCGCCGCCAGTCCGCTCCGAGGAACGGCGTGGCGGGCGAAAACCTAGGCGAGCGCCGACTGCGCCCCGGAGCCGACAGCCAAAGCATCGCAGCGGTGGCGTCAGGGGATTGGCTTGGAGGCTTGACAAAAGGGCGGGAGATAGCGGTGCCAAATGTCGTTGGAGGGGCAGATGCGGAGACCGGTGGCGCGGTCCAAGGCACCGATCACCGCGGTCGCGATTAACTCTTGGCCAGCCGGCGGGGCAATATGTACGCCATCGCTGTCGCGGACGATTTGGCTCATGCCCGTGCGGTTTTTGAGGTACTCGACGTACTGCCCGTCAGGACCTTGAAAAACTTTCCAGCCAGAGAGGTAGATCACCCCCGGATGACGCTGGGCTTGGGCTTGGTAGACTGAATTTAGCGCCTTCATGGACGAATTGGGCAACACTGACTTGGGGCCCATAATCGGCAGTCCCACCCAAATCATCCGTGCTCCCGCGCGCGTGGCTACGTTCATCATGGTGGCCACCCGGGCTCCGTAGTCGCGGCGCCAGAGCGATGAACCGAACTTGACGAAGTGCCCATTTTGGTTGAAGCTGAGGGCGTCGTTGCCGCCCATCAATACCACCACCAACTGGGGATGGTAGGTAGCCAATTCCGCCTTCAGTTTAAGCGGCCAATTGTAGTAGGCCGTATTCACCAGACCGGTAGAGCCGACGGCGGCTCGTATCAGGCGGATATTTCGGTGTGAGCCCAAGATATCCCTCAGTCCATAGCCCAGATCCTCTCCCAGCGAATCGCCGATGGACAGGATGGTCAGCGGATGTGTTACGCTGGGCCGCGCCAGGTGTAGGATGGGGCGGGAAGGGCGGTGTCGGGAAAGGCGGCGGTGAAACTTGTGCGCGATGGTCGACCGTGGATGTGAGGCTGGACGTTGCCGGGGAGCGGCGGCTCCCCCGCCCGCCGCGTAGACTATGTACCCAATGCCGAGAATAAGGGCTATGGCCAGCAAAAGCCACACCATGAGACGCCGTCCGAGAACTCGCATCAATCCGTTACCTCCATGTCGCTTAGTGGTTACACTACGCATAACGCCATGCATACTGACTAGGTTACAGTCCTGGCCGGGCTTGATGTCCCCGCCGATGGCCAGCGATCATCATCCCCATCCTAACCTATACGTCAAATCTATTCGAAATTCAGTCCTGATTTTGGGAGGACAAAGCTCGAAACAGGAATGATCGCTGGCAAGAGCTTAGAGCGCTCGAGCGCGGTGCCGGACCGGATGCCAGGGCGGGAAACGAACCCAGGGGCCCATCAAGGGACCCCTGGCAGCTGATCGCGCGAATGCATCAAGACGCCGAGCGATAGGCTTGCCAAGCGGTAAATCCGCCCACCAGATTATATACCTGGGGGTATCCGCGTTGAGCCAGCATGCGGGCGGCTACATAACTGCGGTGACCGCTCCGGCAATAGACCACCAGCGGGCGGTCGGCGGTCGGGGGGAGGCGATCCCATTGCCGGCGCATTCCATCCAGAGGGATGTGCAAAAAGTCTCCAATACCGCCGGTGGCGCCGACTTCATCGGCATCACGGACGTCCAACAGCACGGGAGGGATCAGGCCTTCGCCCAGCCATTGCTTCAATTGGCTCGGGGTGAGCGGTTTAACCAGTCCACGGCGCGTATTTTCGGCTGCCATGCCGGTAATCACCACCGCGTCTTTGGCGGCCGCGAACGGGGGTGCGTAGGCGAGGTCGAGTTCGCCCAGATCGTCTACCGTCATGCGGGCCGAGATGGCGGTGGCCAGCACGTCGATCCGTTTGTCGACCCCGGCCTGGCCGACAATTTGAGCCCCTAAAACCCGCCCCGTCTCCGGATGGAAGAGGATCTTGATGAACAGGTCTTGGGCGTGCGGATAATAGCTCGCGTGGTCACCCTTCACCGTATAGATGAGCTGGTAGGGGACCAGTTGGCGTCCGGCCGATTTTTCGGTCAATCCGGTGACGGCGAGGGTGTACGGGTCGACGCGGACGATGGCCGTGCCCAGCGCACCCCGAAATTCGGCCGCGCCGCCAGCGGCGTTGGTGCCGGCCACCCGGCCTTCTTTGTTCGCGATCCCGGCCAACGGCCACCAGGCGGCGTTTCCGGTGACTAGGTCGCGCTTTTCGACCGCATCCCCGGCGGCGTATACGTGCGGCACCGAGGTGGCCATGCGCGCGTCTACGGCTACCGCCCCGGTCGTTCCCAGGCGCAGGCTCATTTGTTGGGCCAGGATGACGTCTGGGCGCACCCCGAGGGCCATGATCACCAGGTCGGTGGGGAGTGTAGTGCCGGACGCCAAATGGACCCGGGTGGGCTCAATCGCGGAGATTGTGTCCGCGAGGCGTACTGATACCCTGCTGTCGTCCAGACGGTCGAGAAAATATTGGGCCACATCGGCGTCGACGGGAGGCAAGAGTTGGGCGGCACGGTCCACCAAGGTCACCGAGATGCCCCGCCGGGTCAGCACTTCCGCCATCTCCAAGCCGATGAACCCGGCTCCCAGCACGGTAGCGTGACGGGTGGGACGGGATTCGATGAACGCCCGCAGACGGGCAGCGTCGGGAACCGTACGCATTTGAAATACGTGCGAGCCGTCTTGGCCGGGAAGGTTCGCGGACAGAGTTTGCGCACCGGGGGCCAAAATCACCTCGTCATATTGGTGCCACAGAGATTGCCCAGTTTCCCTGGAGATGCTCTCCACCCGCCGGGTCGAGGTATCGACGCGGGTAACTTCTTGTTGTGTCAGCACCTGCACGCCAAAACGATCGTCGAAGCTTTGGGGTGTTTCCAACAATAAATCGTCGATAGACTCGATTTCCCGGCCCACGTAATACGGGAGCCCACAGTTGGCAAACGAGACGTAAGGACCCTTTTCCAGCATGGTAATCTCGGCGTGTTCATCCAGGCGTCGAGCACGGGTGGCCGCACTCGCGCCTCCAGCCACGCCGCCGATAATCAAAATGCGCTTTTTCATCATCCCGGCAATCCTCCAGTTTATGATTGCGGACGCTCCAGCGGATAACCCGCCGCCATCCATGCGTTCATCCCGTTGAGTACGTTGTGGACGCGAAATCCCTGCAAAGCAAGCCAGGCGGTCATGTTGAGGCTGCGGCTGCCGGAACGGCAGATCAGCGCGTAATCGCGATGGCGGTCCAGTTCCCGAAGGCGCTGGGACATATGACCCATGGGCAGCAGCATGGCCCCCGGCACGACACCGGTGGCGTGTTCGTAAGGCTCGCGGATGTCAACCACCACGAAGCGCTCCCGCCGCTGGTAGAGCTCGCCGACGCTGATGTCGCGGACGACGGGCAGGTTTTGGGCTAGCCAGGGTTCCATCCCCCCATCCCACACCCCTTCCGCAAATAGGCCCAAATGGTCGAGGGCGGTTTTAGCCGACGGGGCATTGGTCTGGTCGCCGAAGATGCCGATGGGTGGCTTGGAGCCCCCCAAAGCCGCCGACAACTGACGTTCAAATCCATTCGACCAGGGAAAGGCGTAGGCCAGGGGAAGGTGACCCAGGTCATAAGCCGCCTGGCTGCGAACATCCAAAATCACAAGTTGACCATTGGCGGCCTTCTCACACCATGCACGCCACTGCTGTGGATCCGTCATAGCAACCTCCTTGAATTGGCGTAGAAGCCCACTTCGATAATACCCCACAGGGTATATGTGATGCAATGGGGAATATGGTTGAGGGAACAGACAATCGCGCGAAGGTTGGCAGATACCTGCCGAGGGATTGTAGAGCAGTGGATCACGGTCGGGACAACGGGCGGCATCCGGATTAATCCTCGGGAAATGGTTGCGACCGTCGGTGCGCCATGAGTCCATAGCCCAGCAGGATGGCCGCCGCGGCTATTGCCGCCAACAGCCAAAACCTGGGAGGACAGAAGAGACGCGCGCCGACACCTGATCCGATCATCATCCCGACATACATCGCGGTATTATTCCAGGCCAAACTGCTAGCCCGAATGCGGCCCGGGACGGCGGCAGCCAATGCCTTGAGATCGGGAATGTAAGCCTGGGTAAAGGCAAATGCCCAGCTCCACAGAATTTCGGTCCACACCGGAAGCAGGGCAGCGCTAAGCCCCATGCCAGTGATCGCCACTGCTTCGGCAATTTCTGCCACGCGCACCGCGAATACGGACCCGCGCCGGTCGCCGAGACGGCCCAGCGTATAGTTGCCGACCAAATTGGCGGCCCCGTACCCGCCGAGAATATAGAGCAATTCGGTCGAATGGCGAATGCCTCGAGTTTCTAGGAATGCCGGCAGATATGTGTAAAGCATGCCGACGGCGAAAAATGCCAGCAGGCTGGCCGAGAGGGAAGGCCAGGTTAGGCGAACTAAAGTGCGCGTATTATGTGTGCGGCGATGGGCGGGCACGCGACCCCAAGCCGACGGCGGCGGTCGCCAGACGGCTTTCAAGGCGGTGCCGGCGACGACCAGGGCGACGGCAAGGGAGATCATGGTGCCGCGCCAGCCGAACTCGCGGGCTAACAGGAGGCCCAGCGGCACGCCGGCGACGGTGGATAGAGAAAATCCCATCGAGACCAAGGACATGGCGCGAACGCGGCTGGCCGGGGGGATCATGTCGGCCACCAGAGCATACGCCAGCGGACTGATCGCTCCCGTGTTCATTCCGGTAAACACTCGGGCGAGCACGAGTATGGGATACGTCGGCGCCAGACCGGTGAGGGTGTCGAAGACTGCAAACGCGCCCAACCCCCCAAGCAAGATCTTGAACATATTGCCCAGCTGGTCGCCGAGCCAGCCGGCTAACGGAGAAGCCAACGCATAACCGCCGGCGAAGACCGTGACCAACCAGCCGACGTCGCCCGAGCTGACGTGAAAGCTGCGCGCGATGGGCGGTACCAGGGGAGCAACAATGTTGAGGTCGCTGCCCAAGACAAACATAATCAGGGAAAAGACGCCCACCACTGTCCATGGGTTGGACCCGGTTGGGGAGGCCCGTTTTGACTCAATGGGATGGCGGATACGATCACCTCCAGCCACGGCGATTATCCCGATCTTCGAGTTATCCTGAACAATTGGCGGAGACAGTATGCTTGCGCGAACGTTAATCGCTGTCGCCGCAGGTATCGTCGGGCTCGCAACTTCCGGGTAGATCGACGAACGACCGCGGCGGTCCGAATTTCGGCCATTATCACGGTAAGAAAAAGGGCTCGAGTGACGAGCCAGCCTGAGCATGAAATTTGAGAAGGTGGGCCGGACTCCAACCGCTATCCTGAACTTTCCTGATTGCCCAGCGACGGTCTCGATGTGCAAGCTGGATAATCGGCGACAAAGGGCAGACTGATTGGGTTTCGCACCGGGGAACCCTTTTCAGTCTGCCCTTAATCTGTCTGGCTCATCCGTTGAGGGGACATTTGCAGAAAATCCCCGACGGCTGGTCAAACGGCCGCCTATGTAGGCACGGT
>JAJZXC010000096.1 GCA_021846365.1 Bacillota bacterium
AGGCTTCCCTACGGCGCCTGGCGGCGGCCTTGCCTTCGGGGATGGGTGCCCCAAATTAACGGTCATAACCGGCCGGCCCAAGGAGCAGATTACTACCATGACGACGTCGCAACCGCCCGAAACCCCGATCACTCCGACCGCGTTGTTCACCCTGGCCTTGGGCTTGCAACCGCCGTGGACCGTGACGGAGATTGCTTTGCAGCTCGACCAGAACGAACTCCACCTCACGCTCGATTTCCCCCGCGGCTCGCGGTGGGCCTGTCCCCAGTGTGCCCGGCCCGATTGTCCCGTGCACGACACCGAAACGCGGCAATGGCGGCATCTGAATTTCTTTCAATATGCCTGTTATCTGCAGGCCCGCCAGCCCCGCGTGCAGTGCCCCGACTGTGGCGTGAAAACCGTCGCCGTGCCCTGGGCCCGCCCGGGGATGGGCTTCACTTTGCTCTTCGAAGCCTTTGCCCTGACCTTGATGCAGCAGATGCCCGTCCGGGCCGCGAGCGAAGTGCTCGGAGAATGGGATACCCGCCTGTGGCGGGTGCTCGAACATTACGTGCAGGCCGCCCGGGACGAGCGGTCTTTGGCCACCGTGACCGCAGTGGGGATGGACGAAACGGCAGCCCGCCGCGGCCACCATTACGTGACCCTGTTTGTGGACACCGCCCAGGCGGCGGTCGTGTTTGCCACGCCCGGGAAGGATGCGACGACGGTCGAGCGGTTTGCCGAGGACCTCGCCGCGCACGGGGGCGATCCGGCCGCGGTGGCAGAGGTGACCATGGATATGTCGCCGGCCTTCATCAAAGGGGTTACCGAGCAGTTTCCTGGGGCGGAGATCACGTTCGATAAGTTCCACGTCATGAAGCTGGTTGGGGAGGCGGTCGACAGCGTCCGACGCCAAGAACAAAAGGACCGGCCGGAATTAAAGGGCACCCGGTATCTCTGGCTCCGCAATCCGGAGACGCTCCGTGCGAATAGTGCGGCCCAGTTAGCCACCCTCCGGGCCGCGAATCTCAAAACGGCGCGCGCCTATGCCATCAAGGAAACGCTCAAAGCGTTTTGGGATCAACCGGTTGAGGAAGCGGAAGCTTTTTTCCGCCGCTGGTATGTTTGGGCCACGCACAGTCGCCTGGAACCTATTCGGCAAGCCGCCAAAACTATTAAAGCGCACTGGGCCGGTGTGCTGCACTATGTCGTCACTCGGAAGACCAATGCCGTATTGGAAGGCATCAATAGTCTGGTGCAAGCGGCAAAGGCCCGCGCTCGCGGCTATCGCAATATCCACCATTTCATTACGATGATCTATTTGCTAGCCGGCAAGCTGTCCCTACCGCAGCTCAATCTGGCCTAAGCCTTTACCCATATTAAACAGCGAGGAGCCCACAAACTGTTCCTCGCATTCGTAATCGCACAGAGAACTCCGTGGGGAGACAGGGTGCTAGCCTGACGATGCGATCTCGAGGTGTGGTGCGCCAGGCCAATATTTTGATGTCCGAAGGTGCCGAGCACCGCCCGGCATGGGAAACTACTCGTTTCAGGTCGGGGACCGCGTCGGCCCATAGAACGCGGATACCACGAGGCTTGAAGAGGAATTCGGGCAAGACCCGCCGACCAGCGCCCGCGATGCGGTGCAACCCAATTGATGTCTTTACGGGGATCCTCCGCAATCCTGGCCAAGCCCGCGCCCCTTGACATTCGACTGATCACGTGTATGCTGAATCCAAAGTTTGACCAGTTCATGATCCTAAACACCCTGGGGGAAGAAATCGCGAGATGTTTTGCTATGTGTATCAAAGCCGGTAAATACGTCCGCTTCAAAGGAAAGGAATATGAGGTTATTGGCACCGCTACCAACAGTGAAACGCTGGAGGAGGTGGTGGTTTATCGGGCATTGGATGGCGACGGCGAGCTTTGGGTGTGCCCGGCAGAGATGTGGAATAAAATTGTTGAGTTGGATGGACTGCACGTCAACCGATTTACCCACATTGGCGACGAGATCGCACTGAAGCCGCCGATAGGTATCCATGATTACAGTACGCCAACCGAAAAAGTGGAACTGTTTATGTCATTGTTCGCTGGACGCGACGATGTCTTTGCAAAACGCTGGGAGAACGCCAAAAAAGGTTCCGCCGGATATGTGCCTGTCTGTCTTAACCAATGGTCGCCGCTTTGTCCTAAAGGCGGTGACGGCAAGATGAAATGCGGGGAATGTCCTAATCAGAATTTTGTTCGGTATGACCAGGATGTGGTTGAAGAGCATCTCAAAGGGCGGTTGACAGTCGGCATATATCCGATGTTTCCCGATGAAACCTGTCGCTTCTTGGCGTTCGACTTCGACGGCAAAGATTACAGCCCGGAGGATTTACGGCGCGATGTCACCGCTATCCGGGAGGTTTGCGCTGAGAAAGACATAAGCATGGCGGTTGAGCGTTCCCGTTCCGGAAACGGGATTCACTTTTGGGTATTCTTTACCGACCACATTCCCACAGCTACAGCGCGGAAATTTGGCAGCAGTCTGATTACTCACGCCATGAACAGACATCATGAGTTGTCATTCAAAACTTACGACCGAATGATCCCCAATCAAGACATATTGCCCAAGGGCGGTTTCGGCAACTTAATCGCGCTTCCGCTCCAAAAGATGCCGCGCAAACAGGGGAACAGTGTCTTTGTGGATGAGAATTTCAATGCGTATGCCGATCAATGGAGGTATTTGTATGGCATCAAAAAACATACGCCGGAAGAAATACAATCATTTATCAATCAACTGTCGCCGTCAGGTGAGCTTGGTGACTTGCGCCTGGATTCCGAGGGCGAAAAGCCGTGGCAAGGCAAAAGGTCGGCGCACAAACTAACCAGACTTGATTTTCCGAGCATGGTGAAGATTGTCCGCGCCAACATGTTATATATCGAAAAGTCTGGCATTTCAAACCCTGCGCTTGACGCGCTGAAACGCCTAGCGGCGTTTCGCAACCCTGATTTTTACAAGACGCAGGCTATGAGGCTGCCTACCTTTGATAAACCAAGGATTATTTCCTGTTCCGATGAAACCGACCAATATTTATGTTTGCCGCGTGGTTTGGAAGACGAGATTAACGAACTCTTGAAGGATCACGGTGTAAGCGCACAATACAATGACCAAACCAGCCAAGGGCGCCAAATTGACGTTAGATTCAACGGCAAACTGAGCGGCGAGCAGCAGCAAGCGGCTGATGCGCTCTTGGCGCATAACAATGGCATTCTGGACGCGACGCAGGCGTTTGGAAAAACCGTTATCGGGGCGCACTGCATAGCGAACCGTAAGGTAAATACGCTGATTTTGGTGCACCGTACAAATTTGTTGTCCTATTGGGTGAGGCGAATGAATGAGTTTCTAATCATCAATGAAGAACCGATAATTGAACTTACGCCCAAGGGGCGCAAACGCAAGAAAGCCATCATCGGTCAAGTCGGCGACGGCAAAAACAATCCGAGCGGTATCATAGATGTAGCGATTATGCAGTCTTTAGTATCCGGGGATGAAGTCAAGGAGCTGGTCAGAAATTACGGGATGGTAATTGTCGACGAATGCCATCATGTGGCGGCATTCAGTTTTGAGCAGATACTGAAAACCGCCAACGCCAGATATGTTTACGGCCTAACCGCAACACCAACGCGACAGAACGGTCATCATCCAATTATTTTCATGCACTGCGGGAAAATCCGTTACCACGTGGATGCGAAGCAACAAGCAACCGCGCGCCCGTTTGAACATTTTGTGATTCCGCGTTTGACGAGGTTTCAAAAACCGGCTGATCGAGACGAGGGCAAGTGGACGATTACCGATATTTACAATGATATCCAGAACAGCGAGCCTCGCAACAGTCTAATCATTCAGGATGTTGTCGCTGCCGTGGAACAAGGGCGCAATCCGATTATCCTAACCGAACGCACCCGGCATGTGAGATATTTGGAATCCCAGTTGAAGCCGCGCATTAAGAATGTGATAGTTTTAACCGGCGGTCAAACCCACAAGAAAAGCCGGGCGGCTTTGCAGACTGTCGCCAACATTGCTGAAGATGAGCCTTTCGTTCTTGTTGCCACTGGGAAATATGTTGGCGAAGGGTTTGATATGCCGCGTTTAGACACGCTCTTTCTCGTCATGCCGATATCGTGGAAAGGAACCCTCCAACAATACGCCGGGCGGTTGCACCGGTTATATGAAGGCAAGAATGAAGTTCAAGTCTATGATTATGTAGATATTCATGTGCCAATGCTGGAAAAAATGTATCAAAAGCGTCTGAGAGGTTACGCCGCCATCGGGTACAAAGCAAAGGCAACGCCCCAGCTCTGGGAAGAAGTTCATTCAATTTTTGACAACAATACATTCTTCTCGATTTATTCCGCTGATATTTTGGCGGCTCGAAGTGAAATTTTGATTGTCAGCCCATTTGTGACAAAGCGGCGCATATGGTCCACTTTGGATCATCTGACCGGCGCCAACGCGAAGGTCACGGTGGTTACCAAACCGCCCGAAAACTATACGGAAAAGGATAGGGCGAGAATTGTGGCATGTATTGAATTGCTTAACCAACACGGTATTACCGTAAGAACCAAAGAACGTGTCCATCAAAGATTCGCGATTATAGATCAGCGAATCGTATGGTATGGAAGTGTCAACCTTCTCGGTTATGGTATGGCAGAAGAAAGCATTATGCGGATTGAGAATGTGGATATTGCGGGGGAACTATTGAGGAGCCTATGAGCTCAGCTCTGGCCAGCTGCGTAGCGGTCGACGGTCGTTTCGCGACAAGCTCACGCCCTCCCCGTCAACCAGGGGGCGCCAAGGCATTGCGCGATGCCCTCTTTATGGGAGCCTGGGGGAAGCCGCCTCGGGTTGAGTGGCGTGCGCTAGCCGAGCCTGCAAATCCGGCGGAATTATATCCCCCGTCCGCGCTGTTCCAGAAATATTCCCCCGCCCACAGGACCCTCGGCAACTTCAAAGCGTGGCAGCGGTGGTCCGCTCCGACGCGACCGCCTGGCCGAGGTGGGCCGCTCAGGCCCACACCAGCCCATAGGGCAGAAACACGACTGCGCGGGGCCGGACCGACCCACGACTAGGGTCCTCCATCATTGTTTGCCCCGCATAGCGTGAGGTGAGTCGCTAAGCTTACTAGGTGGCTCAGCACCACCGCTTTGGCCGACCGTTAGGAACCCGGTTAAGAGACTCCCATGCCCCGAGTTCGGGGCATCCCCATGAATGAAAAATGGACCGAGACCGCATGTTCTCTGCTGCCGTGGCTATGCCCGCGACCGCCGAGGTCCGGCAGCCGGGACCAAGGGCCCGCAGTTTGCTCGCTACTCCGAATCTATATGTAGTATGTATCGGTGGATATTGCCCGATATACGGCGGATAGCTTGTATTTTTCACAGGAGACGCCCATGACCCGCATTCGGAGCACCCTCATGAATGCAAAATGGGGACGCGGGCCTGATTGTCCGGCGGTCGAGTTGTAGTGTCTTCGATCCGCACCAGCACTAGATGTGGTAGTCCGTAACTATTTTTCAGAAGAGGCCTTGCCCGCCGGACGCGCACGAAGACGACCAAATCCTCCCCGCTTTCTTATTGGAGTCCCAAATGACGGGATACGCCGCTTGGCGTGGCAATCGGGCGCCGGTCCCACGGTGGTTTGCAAAGGAGCGCCAACAGCACAATATTCAAGGCCGCACCCACTCACCGCTTTCGTCGTCGTTGAGTGGAAAGCGTCGGTGTCCTGGATTTTACGGCCGGTTTTGTTCCTCGGGGTGTCATCTGTCACCCCGAGGATGCGTCGGTCGGGATAGAATCTGGCCATCACCCGCTGCCGCTAGAAGTCCCGCTGGTTCCCGCCCTGACGGACCCAATCCACGGCGCTGGAATACAGACGTGCGGGTGCGGGGTGGCATAATCGCATGGAGATGCGTCGACCTATGCCGTCCGGGATAGCGAATTCAGGCGCTCAGCCCGCGCATCAAATGCCTGCACCCGTGGCCAGTCGCCACCCGGTGGATTGTCAACTCCGGATAAGACAAGTGTGGGTAGGCCTCTCACCTAGCCTTCGCGAGGGACAAGTTGCGATGCATCGACCGGGGGCGAACCATCTCGCAGTGGTGAGGAGGCGGCTGCAGTGGCCGGGAAGGGGACGGGCGAACTCCGCAAGTGGCTATGCCAACCTTGGCGGGAGCCCCCAACCGTGTTGGTGTCGGCCTACGGCGGCAACGCCGCCGAGGAAGGGTTCCCACCAGCCGCATAAGTCGAGAGACTTATGTACGCAATCTGTGCGGGGCTGGAGATGAAATTTCTCCGGCCTGCTCTGCGCAGTGCCTGCGTAAACGGAGGGAATGCCCGAGGAATTTCCCGGGTTGGGGATGGCGTTACCCGGTTCCCAATATTTCGGGGCAGGATGCAACAATTGCTGAAATGTACTGTGAAAGACGTAACTGGATGCTCAAGGCGGGGCCCTTGTCCGCCAGCTGGCCGACCAGATTGGACTCATCGAGCCGGTTAATCTAATGGTGACGCGGAACCCGGCGAACGCATCCTCGCCCTGGGGTTGGACACACGATGGTGACGTTTGGTTTGTTATAAAGCTGTCATGTCTCCTCACAAACCAATTTGCAACCCCCAAGGACGTGGTCGAACTTTACGTAAACCGCGAAGATGCAGTGGGATTGAAATCGATGCCGACATCTCCCACCAGGCTGATCGCGACCAGTGCGGGCCCCAACCCGCGCAGGCGGGTTGCTTCTTGGCCGACCAGGCGTTGGCGAGAAGAGGCATGCCTTGCTAACCGTTTGATTAGGCTGCGGGTTACGCAGGCGTTGGCATCCCCCTGCTCCCGATCAAGCGATAGGACTATCCCTCCCCAAAAGGTTAAGAAAACAACGTCGCAAAAAAGGAGTATTTCAAGAATCGTGTAATGCCGCGGAATGGAGAACGACAAGCCAGCCTGCGACATTCAAAAAGGGGGGATACCCCCCTTTAGTGGGATAGTGCTTTTTCGCTATATTATACATGCATTCGGTAGAATCCTGAAACGAAAAAGAGGATAACGCGCGTCGATGTAGAATAAGATCCGTTTTATTTTTTACGCTGTTTCAGCGACCAATTTACCAAAATTTCTATTGTCGCGGATTGCTTAATCGCTCTTGTCACGCTTTTCCCAATCGTTGGAACCTAAGATTGAATACGGCCTTGTGGACTGCCGAGGTCGAACCAAAGGAGAGTTGCATGGTGAATGTAGTAGCCTGCAGACGATCTGCGCGTCGAATCATGGCGTTGATGAGCGTGGCCGCGTTGGGCTCGCTGGCCGCGCCCCCCGTGTTGGCGGCCCCGGATTCATCCGGCCCAATAACAATTACCGCTACAGCCAACACGGACATCGCGGCGCAGATCGCGACCAGTTCCGATATCACGTTTCAACCGGGGAATTACCACGATCAGACGGTTGTCATTTCGTCGGTGCAGCCGAACACCACCATCCGCTTCGCCTCCGGCTCCTATACCGGGCTTAACTTCGTGGTCAATGCGTCGGGCATCACGTTCGAATCGGCATCGGCCAGCCCGGTCCCCTCCACTCAGGCGACTTTTTCGGGTGAAAGCGGTGCCGTCTTCACGCTGGGCCCCAATGCCACCGACACGAGGATCACCGACCTCAGCTTTACGGGAATCGCCGACCCGAATTTTTCGGGGGTTATCACCGTGCCCGGGACCGGTGCTAGCGACGTCACCATCAGCAATAACAACTTCACGAACTTGCAAGACGCGGCGATTGGCTATCACGGAAATCCCGGAATGGGCAGCGGGTGGACGATTTCGGACAACACCATCACTGGGATCAGCGGGGGCAACGCAAGCAACGGTCCTTCCGCGATTTGGCTGGGAAATTTGGCCAGCAGCACGATTACCGGCAACGTGATTACGGGGACCACGTCGTCGGCCGCCTCGCCAACAGCGGCCAACACCGCCTGGGCCGGCATTTTGCTCACCGGCGGGGTAGGGACGCTGAGCGGCACCATCGATCTGACCGGCAATCAGAGCGCGAGCACGAATCAAGACAACACGGTGAGCAGCAACACGGTCGAAGACGTCTGGCACGAGGGGATTCAGATCGCCTTCGGCAAGGGACTCAAGGTCCTCGGAAACTACGTCAGCGGTGCCGGATTGTCCCGAGATGCGAACGGACAGCACCGCGACGGAGCGATCAGCCTGTTTAATCCGAACCAGTCTGGAATTGAGGTTCAGGACAACCGGCTGAGCGCAAGCTATCAGGGCCTCACCGTGGGCCAGACGCTCTTCAATAGGGAGACACCGAGCGGCATTAGTGCGCAGTACAATGCGATTGAGGCGGTTAGCGGTTCACTAGCGGCTGGCAATTACGCTACGAGCGGGACGTTGCTGGCGGCGGACAACTGGTGGGGACCCGGCGTCACCCCGAGTTCGGTGGTCAGCGCCGTCTACACTGATCCCTACCTGAGTTCGTTAACCCTTTCGCTCTCCAGCAGCACGATTGCGCCGGGATCGACAACGGCGACGGCCAGCGCCAGTCTGGTGGACAGCACTAGCGCGACCGTCACCGGCGCATCCGTCCCCATCTTATATGAGGTGTTCCCGGCTGGCTCGACGACTGCGGTGGCCTCGGGCACCGAGGCATATGGCTCCCCATTTCCTCTGCCCACCCTGCAGGTGGGGACGTACACGGTGACGGCCCAGGCTATCTTCGGGACCACCGCCTCCAGCGGCCTATCGGCTTCGTCGACGCTGACGGTGGCGAGTCCTTCGAGTCCGGTGACGACTCCGGTCACCCCGCCTCCGGCCAAGGGTCAGGGCACGGTGACGCCCAGTAGCGGGGGCACGGTCAAGGCTCAGGGAAACAACGGCACCACGGTTGACGTTACGATCCCGGGGAGTTCGTTCACGGTTCCGGTGACGCTGAGTGTGACGCCGACGGTGACGCTGCCGTCGGGAGCACCGCCCGTAAGCCAGGCTTTGCAGGTGGTTTCGGTGGCTGCGGTGACCAGCGCGGGCACGGCTGCCGACTACCCGGCGAAACCGGTGACGCTGACCTTTACGCTGGCAGCGCCGCCCAGTGCGCCGGTCAGCATCCAGTTCTGGAACCCTCTGCTCAAGCTCTGGCAGGTGGTGCCCAACGTGACCGTGACCGGGACCACGGTGACGGTGACGATTAGCCACTTGACCACCTTCGCGCTGGTACCAGCGAGTTCGACCACGGCGGTGCAGCGCCTGAACGGCAAGACCCGCATGGGTACCTCGGTACAGGCGTCTGAAGCCGCCTATCCCGATGGCGCGGCGGCAGCCGTGCTGGCCAATGCCGGCCAAGGGGTTCCTAGCCCCGACGCGCTGGCGGCGGCGGGGTTGGCGGGAGCGTTGCACGCACCTGTCCTGCTCACGCCGGCGAATGTGCTCTCGGCCAGCGTGAAGACGGCGCTCGGCGATCTCGGGGTGAAGACGGTGTACGTGATTGGAGGGCCCCACGCCATCTCCGATACGGTGGTGAGCGCGTTGCAGGGGATGGGGCTCACGGTGGTCCGCCAGTTTGAGGGCAAGGACCGCTTCCAGACCGCAGCCCTGATTGACGCCTACCTCTATCAGAACAATCTCACCGCGTCGAAGACGGTCTTCGTGGCCAACGGGGCCACCATGATCGACGCCATGTCGGCGAGTCCAGTCATCTACCACCACGGTAGCCCCTTGCTCTTGGTCAACACGGGACAGACGTCGGTTGCCAGTTCGGTGCTCTCCTCGCTGCAGGCCGACGGGGTGACCCAGGCGGTCGTCTTGGGCGGACCGAACGCGGTCAACGCTGGGATAGAAAACCAGTTGGCGGCGGCACTGGGCACCAGTGCGGTCACCCGGATATACGGCCAGAACCGGGATCAGACGGCGGTCGCCATCGACCAGCACTACTTCACCAACCCGTCCGGGGTGGTGGTTTCGGCCAACGGCTCCGAGGGCAGTTCTTTCGTGGACGCGCTCTCCGCGTCGGCCCTGGCTTCGATGAACGACGTGCCCATCGTGCTCAGCAATCCGATGGGTCTGGCGGCGTCGACTGACACTTATTTGAAGCAGACCAAGCTGCAAATGGGTTGGGTGATGGGAGGACCGCTGGCGCTGACCGCGAAGGTGGATGCGCAGCTGACGAGTTTGATCAGCCCCTGACAGGCTAATCTGAGCCGGTGACTGAAGGCTGAGAGAAGGAGGCGGCGCTTGCGGCGATGTCGCTGGCGCCGTGACCCAGCGGTCAGGAGAGAACTAAGACTGCTCCGGATGGCGGAGATAGGGCAGCCAACCAATGACATACGTTCGGTGAAGGGGGAAGACGTTGGTCAGCAAGCGGTGGCGGGTGGCGGTTTGGTCGGCGGCGATGGCGGCGGGGATTTTGGTCGCCCCGCCGGGATCGTCGGCCGCCACGGTGGCCGGCCTCACCAGGACACAGATCCGGGCGCACGGCATCGGGGTGACCAACTGGTCCTTGCTGACGGCGTTTGTCGGTTACCATGCGGTGGCGGGCGGGCATCTTGGCCAGATAACGAACAATGTTCGCATGTTTTGGCGGGAAGTGGGATCGGGTAATCCGGGCCGGCAGAGCCTGGGGCGAAAGGTTAGGGAGCTTCACTTGCTGCTGGCCACCGCGCGGATGGCCGATACCGAGGTTGCCCTGATTGATCAGCAAGGGCGGGCGGTGTCTTGGCAAAGCTATATGAAAAGTCCCCATAGGGTATATCGGTTCGCGGTGATGAATGCATCCAATCGTCATGTCCTCTCGGTGATTTCGGTGCCCTGGCAAGATCCCGCGGCAAGTGCGGTAGCCAAGGCGGCGGTACCCCCGCCGAGGGCCAAGTCTACTCATCCAGAGCGTCGCAAGGCGCGGACGACGGTGATCGCCCGCGGCTGGGGAGAGCTTCGGATCAGTCGCCGCTAGGGGCTGATTATGCTTGCGCGGTAGCATGCACGGCGATATTTCTTTCGGAGGTTTTGGAAGGGAGGGCCTACCCTATGAGTGCTTACGAACTGGCATCGCAGGCCTCTCAGGTGGTGGCCGTGATTCCAGCTTATAACGAGGCCCGCTTTATCGGCAGCGTGGTGTTAGCCACGCGCCGGGTGGTGGAGATCGTCATCGTGGTGGATGACGGGTCGTCCGATGGGACGGCGGAGATTGCTCAGGCGGCGGGAGCTACGGTGGTGCGGCTGGCGGAAAATCAGGGCAAGGGCGCCGCCCTCAATGCCGGCTTCCGCAGGGCGCTGGCCAGCGGAGCCGACGCGGTGGTGATCCTGGATGGTGACGCCCAGCACAACCCGGAGGATATTCCGGGCGTGCTGCTGCCGGTGTTGGCCGGCAGTGCTGACGTGGTGATTGGCTCGCGCTTTTTGGGCACTAAGAGCAAGATTCCCTGGTGGCGTCAGATGGGCCAGCATGCCCTGACGAAGATGACCAACGCCGCCAGCGGGGTTAAGCTCACCGATTCGCAAAGCGGGTTTCGCGCCTTCTCGCGGGATGCGCTGGAACGGATGGTCTTTCACAGTTCGGGTTTGGCGGTCGAGTCAGAAATGCAGTTTCAGCTTCAAGAGGGCGGTTTGCGCTGGCAAGAGGTGCCCATCGGAGTAAGCTACCGCGACGGCAACAAGCGCAATCCGGTCACCCATGGCATGCACATCGTGGACACGTTGCTGGGGATGATGTCCGAGCGGCATCCGCTGATGTTTTTCGCCGTTCCCGGGGGGATGCTGGGTGGGCTTGGCATCGGGGTCGGGCTTTGGGTCGCCCAGCGGCTGAGCACGGTGCATGTGCTCAGCGTGGGCGGTGCGGTGCTCAGTCTGGTCTTCCTGATTGGAGGTCTGCTGTTGAGCGTGACCGGGATCATTCTGCACAG
>JAJZXC010000097.1:0-6817 GCA_021846365.1 Bacillota bacterium
CGGTTCACTGACATTACGGCCCCGAGATTCGGCGCAGGTCCACCAGATTCCGCCTTACGGCGGACACCCTACCACTGTTGCCTACCCCACTAGAACGAGAAACGAGCAGGGGTCAGACTTCCAGTAAACATTCCACACCTCCACCCAGCGTAGGCCATGGGGCGTTTCAGCAATCACACCGCTGACCTCCCAGTCAGTTTGCTGAGGGTCGACGAGGTGCGACGGCAGAGGGACGACACCCTTGAGATCGGTCGGTGGTCCGCCTTCGATCTGCCAACCTCGTTTCGTGACGGCCACGATTCGAAAGTGGTCCTCGTAGGTTTTTTCCAGGCGGATTGGCGGTTGGCCGCCCACCCATTCAGTCAGCCGGTCGCGCAGAGCCGTGGCTTTCGGTAACGCGCGACCTGGGCCGCCAACTGCTTCGTAAAAGTACCCGGCCTCGCGCGCATCAATGTAGTTGGGCTCGTAGAGCCACCTGCCCAGTCGACGCACGACCGTCCCCGCCGTCCGCATCAAGCCCTGACCAGCAGACACCTTGCGCACCATGAACCAGCCAAAAAACTCGCTTAGAGCACTGGAAATTTCTTCGGGCGGACACACGCTGCAGACGGCATCCTCCCTGCCTGCTTGGCGCGCCTCCTCGACCAGTTTTTCCAGTCTCGGGTCCACCAGCTCCACGTAGTCCTCCAGGCAGTAGGCCAAGAGATCGATCACGTTCTCGTACTGACGGTAGGTTCTCGGAGCCAGCCGCCGGCAGGCTCGGTCACGAACTCGATGGCGACAGCTGGATTCCGGCCCAATGCGCGTAATTTGCTGGCAATCCGGGTTTGCTTCTAGAGATCGAGCCAGCTCAAAACCGCGTTGCGGAAACTGGCCAGGATGTGCTGCCCGGCTCCGGTTCGCACTCGCGACTTATCTTCTTGCCAATTAACATCGCGTGCCCAATGCACCTTGTTTTCGATCGTCCAGCGCTTCCGCACATAGTCCAATAAGAGGTGCCAGTTCCGCCGACCGGCTGGTCACGCCGACGACGGTTTTCTCCAGGACCTTGCCCGTTTTGATGTTCGTGGTCGTGCGTTCCAGCACAATGACTTGGTTAACGTACGGGAGGTTGGCGTAGTTGTTCAGGGCGGTACTGGTCGGTAGCGGCGATGTTCAATCCGGCCATGCCCCGTGTCCCCCGCTTCGACGGGAGGGGAAAACTCGTCGGGCGATAATGCGCGAATATCGGCTTCGAGGATGGGATGGTTTCCCTTGGCAGTGAAGAGATAATCCGCGTGCTTTTTCTCCATCAGATAGCTGGCGAGGTCCTGTTGCGTGTGCAAGGCATCTGCGGTCACCAGGGTTCCCGTCAGATCGAGCGGATCGAGGAGCGGATAGGCGGCGGGAATCTCGTTGGATTTTTCCCCGACCTCGGTCTCGGCGAGGATGCGAGTGGTGCCATGGGCGACCGCGGAGACGAGATGACGAGCTTTTGTCGTCTCGCTACGCGAGCCGCGCAGGGTTTTGCCATCGAACGCGATGGCGGCGGGTACACCTTGTTCAGCCATCCAGCCCGCGAAAACGAGGTCGAGCGCTTCGGCATCGCTCCGTTGTAGAGCTCGCCGCATGGCGGACTCGCTGGGGGGACATAGCAGCCCTTAAAACGAGCCGCCTTGAGGGTGGTCAGTTGGTCCTGGGTCAACCTGGGGGTGCCTCGAACTCGGGGCATGGGCGTCTCCTGACGAACAGGGTCGTAGCCAGACCAAACCGGTAATTGCGTCAGTACCCTTCCACGTCAAATCGTGTTCTGCGCGCAAAATCTCATCGACCTACCGGCGTTTACCTCTCTGTTCTACGCCGGCAATGCTACGATCTCTGGGCAAAATTACCCGCCACCGAGTACAGGCGTGAGGCCCCACTTGCCTTCACCAGGAAAGTTCCGACAGAGACAGAGTCTAGGTTAACGGCCGAGCACGTGGAAAATCTTCGTCAAATCTGACCAGTCGTCGACGATCAGATCGGCTCCCGCCAGCCGCAGTCGATCCATTTTTTCGGGATCGTGGCGGCGTCTCCCTGTCTCGTCGCTCGCCACACCGATGGTGACCGCCCGATGCTGTCGCCCCAGCGCAATTTCTACCGGCCCGTCCCCAATCACGAGCGGACGGCTCTTTGGCTGCCAGGTGATCGCCTCGCGCAACATCCGCTCCATCACGACGGCTTTGGGGTTTTCCCACGAGTGGTCCTGGGCTCCCCGGATCTCCTGAAAATACTTGGCGATGCCCAGCAGAGAAGCTTCCCGGCGGACGTCGGCGTCGTCCGTACCACTGGCCAGGCATAGCGTGTAGCCGGCTTCCCGGAGCGCTTCGAGCAACCCGACGCTTCCGCGCACCAAATACCCGTCCGCCGGCGCCTGCCCAGTCTTAACGCTGACAATGCGGCGGCTAATGTGCGCGCCCAGGCGCTCCCGATATCGCTCCTTGTACGTCCAAATGCTCTCCGCCGAGGCGCCCATGCTCAGCATCTGCTGATGCAGCCATTGCATCTGTTCGATGGTCTGAATCCCCGTCGAGGCCCGAATGTATTCGTCAATCCGTGATGACCACTCCGCTTGCGGAAACCCGTGCCCAGTTCGCCAAGCCGACCTCAGGGTCTCCTCCATGAGACTGTGCATCACCGTTTGCCATCCCGCTCGAAGGAGCGACAACGTGCCGTCAAAGTCAAACAGCGCCCAGTTCTTCATGGCCTCCCCATCTCCTCCCCGCGCCCCGAGGCGCCCAACGGATGGCCTCCAAACCGCCGCCCATTACGGGATTATTCGGCGGCGCTCACCGCCAGATGAGCTTCCGGCATGAGCGTAGCAGAACCCGTTGACCTGGTTCGAATTGATTGGCTCGCTATTCATGGATCGGGTCTTGCCGCCGTCTTAGGCACCCCGCGATGACCTCCGTTCACCGTTGGAACACAGCCCCTAATCGGTTCCGGTGCGCACTGGACGCGACTGCTGTAGGCATCCCCAATCGGTGTCTTCGGCTGCCCTCAACAACCCGCTGGTCGGTGGGCATCCGGAGAAGGGCTGTGCTCGCTTCCCAGCCCGGGATTACCCCGGCGCACGCCCCAATCCCCGCACCAAGCGCGGCAGCCACACCTGATGTTCGCCTTCGAAGTGAAATCCTTCCCCTCCCAAGCTCACCGGCCGATGCACCACATTTTTCCGCGGGCGGTAGTAATAGTCCCAATCGCCGTAGCCTACGGGTCGGCGGTAGTCGCCCAGCCGGATCCGGTCAAAATTCGCCGTGGTTAGAGGATGGACCGGATACCCCAGGTTGCGGGCAATCGAAAGCGCCTTCAAGAACAGTTCGACTCCGGTGACTTGCGACCCCAGATTTAAGAAGACCCCGTCGCTCAGGTTGCTCACCGACCTACAAAACACCTGAAAATCGAGCCCGCTGGCCCTGCCCAGTTGACGAAAGTCGAGGCCCGGGTAACTCTGAAACTCGTCACAGCCAATAGTCAGGTGGGCGGTGACGGGAATCCTCAACCGGTAAGCTTCGACCAAGGCGCCGAGGCGAGGCCAGGCCGGCGGCGTTTGCTCGAAGTAAGCTCCCAGACTTTCGCCCAAGCCTGCCGACTCGGCTCGGCTCACTGTCAACGCGGCGTCTACCGCCAGCCCGACCTCTTGCCAACCACCGAATCGCGGCAAGTCTTGCGGCAGCCGGCGCACAAAACCCGCCCACCCCGTCGTGGCCGCCTGAATGTCATAGGTCATTCCCGCCCCGGTGGTGGCCAGATGGGTGATCCAACCGTTATTCAACAGCTGCACCAGATAGCTGCCCAATCCGTCTTCGAAGACCTGGGAGCCAGCAAACCAGACCAGAGCTGCTCCCGCTCGCTTTGCCTGCCGGATGCGCTCAAGCAAGCGGCCAAAGTCTTGCGACAATGGCTCGCCGTCTTCTCTCCAATCCACCGGCTGCACCGCTTGCCGCCATCCCCAAGCGGCCAGCGGCGCCATCCTGACGCCGTCGAACAGACTCATCGGTCTCCCTCCCCTCGTTCGACCAGATGGCGGTAAAGACTGGGAATGCTGGCTTCATGAGGAACTGTGAAATGCCACCCCTGGCCACCCAACCCTATCACGGGCTCCAGCAAATCGGAGCGCGCGCGTGACGGCGCAACCGACTCTGGGCGCAGATCAAAGTTGGCTGCGGCCAAGGGCCGCACCGAGTGGCCCAGGTGATGGGCGAGGCTGAGCGCCCGTAAGAAGATGAGGGGGCCCGAGACCGCCGATCCGAAATTCAACACCACCCCGCCCTCGAGCGCGGTCACCGTCCGGCAAAAGCGTTCAAAATCCCTTCCGCTGCAATACGCCAAGGCGCCAAAGTCCACGCTCGGGTGTTGATGAATGATGTCGGCGCCCAGGGTGAGATGACAGGTGTAGGGCCGGCCGGCAGCCACCGTGCGCGCGATGATGCAATCTTGAAGATGCAAAAAGCGTGCCGGTCGAGCCTGCATGTAGGCGGCAATGCCTTCGCCGTACCCTTGCCCGCGATCTGCCGCCGTTTGAATCGCCGCATTCATCCAGCGACCGGTCTCTTCCCACATCCCAAAGCTGCCGTCTTCGATCGCGGTGGCGACATCTTCCGACGTACCACCGAGATAGGCCAGTTCGAAGTCGTGGATGGTGGTCGCCCCATTGCCGGCCACATGGGTCACCCAGCCCTGGTCAACCAGTTCGATGACATAGCGCGACAGCCCGTTCTTCACCACATGGGCGCCCATCGACCAAATGACG
The DNA here is from genome assembly GCA_021846365.1 of Bacillota bacterium. Taxonomy (GTDB): domain Bacteria; phylum Bacillota; class Sulfobacillia; order Sulfobacillales; family Sulfobacillaceae; genus JAJZXC01. The sequence continues at coordinate 4,772 of JAJZXC010000097.1, forward strand.
GGGCGATCCCGCCGTCGAGCCTCAACGATTGCGTCTATCAAATCGCTGAATCCGGGTGCCTGCCACAATGGCTCCGATTCTTCGCCGGGCCGGCCCATATTGGCCAGGGTCACCAGATTGGTCCGTCCACGCACCGAAAACGTCTTGACGTCGTCAAATGCCAGCCGCGGATAATGTTGCATACGCCGCTACCTCCTCACTTGCGCTAATCCGGCGGTTACAACCCGATCCGCCTTGCCCCGCCCCGGGGATCAACCCTTAGCCAGGGATGGTCACCCGAAAGCTCAGTATGGCGAACGGTCCCAAGGTTACGGCAAAGGGTGCCCGAGCCTCGAGGGTTCCGTCGGCGCTCCATCAAGTCACACGACTGACAGCGCGTATCCGGCCCGGTCGCTGCCCAACTCCACCCGCGTCATCCCGCCGGCAAATTCGTGGATGCGCACGATCACGTCGTCCGAATTCTCCGCCCGTTTCACCGCGTCCATCTGGACCCCTCGCACCCAGAACCAACGCTGCTCCCGCGAACGAGTCCCTGCCGCCCATCGCCAGGGTACGTTCAGATCCCAGGCCAGTTCCACCGTGCGTCCCCAACCAAGTCCCCGAGCTGCGGCGACAACGCGTAGGTGAACTGATGTGTCCCTTGATCGGCCACAGGATCGGAATAGGTGGCTGACTTGATTAACGAGTTTCCCCGGGGCCAGAACCGGGCAGGCATATTCATAAAACGGCGTGGTCAACTGGCGGGCGGTCGCCTTTAGGAATGGCGGCCTACCGTTCGCGACGTCCCCCGCCCACTCGCCAAAGTGTATTGCGCACGTCCCCAGCTCAGGCACGGTGGGCACCGCAATCCCCCAGCAGCCATCATCGCGCTGCGCGGGAAGCATTGCTCCGTCCCCGCCCCAAAACTGTCCCTGGCTCGGCAGGTCGGCTTCCCGGCGGACGACCCCGTTTCGCGACCAGGGGGCAGAATTGAATACGGTGAAGGTTCCGGGGGCGGGAGCGGTCAAACGGTCTAAACTCTCTGCCACCACGACCCTAATCTGCCGCTCGGCTTCGTCGTAGTCGGTGCGAGCGTCTTCGTAGCCCTCACCGACGCTCGATCCCGGCAAGATATCGTGGAACTGATTGCGCAGAACGATTTTCCACGCTGCATGCAACCGCTCATCGACCATAGTCGCCGCACCCGTCTCGATCAATGCCCCGCACTGCACCCATTGCGCCTCGCGCAGGGCGAGCTCGAGCTTGCGATTCATGCGCTTGACCAACGCCTGACTGGTCGCGGTGCCGCGAGGGTACTCCGAATACAGTTCGCCGTCCCAGGTGGTTACGGCATCCGGCTTTGCCGCCAGCCTCGCTTGTAGACCAAGGGCGTATGCGTCGACCCGCCGTGCGAACGCGGGGCAGATCGGGCACCCGACCCAGTCGCCGCATCTCGAGCATCTCGCGGGTGGGGCCGCCGCCACCGTTCCCGTAGCCGAATGCCAGGAGCAAATCCTGGTTGAGGGCCTGATCTCGGTACCGCTGCCAGGCGCCCACTACGGTCTGGGCGGAGATCACTCTGTACGTGGACATCCAGCCCTGCTCATCGTTCCAGTGGTTCGGCAACGGGATGGTCAGCACGTGCGCGGCCACCTCGCTGCCGTCAATGCCTCGCCAACGAAAGGTGTCATGAGGCATGCGGTTGTCCTGCTTCCAGGTGATTTTGGCGGTGAGGATGGTGTCGATGCCAGACTGCTTGAGAATCTGCGGCAACGCGCCGCTGTACCCGAAGACGTCGGGCAGCCAGAGCACGCTGCAAGACCGGCCGAATTCCTGTTCTAAAAAGCGCGTTCCAACAAGAATTTGGCGCACCAGTGCCTCTTCCGAGGCCAAATTGGTGTCCGCTTCCAGCCACATCGCCCCATCAACTTCCCATCGCCCTTCCTGCACCCGGCGCTGAATCTTGGCGTATAGGTCCGGGCGGTCGTGTTTGACATATTCGTAGAGTTGCGGTTGGGACTGCAAGAACACGCACTTCGGATACTGCTCCATTAGCCGAAGGACGGT
>JAJZXC010000097.1:6917-11764 GCA_021846365.1 Bacillota bacterium
GGCGATATTGGCCAACTCCAGGTCACGGGGCGGCCGCCTGCCCGTGCTGTCGGCGAGTCCGGGCCACATCTTGCCAATTCCCACTTCTCTGGTTGGCAGCTGGTCACCCCGCCGGGCAAGTTTCCATGGCTCGATGGAAAATGCGTCGCGGTACCGCAACGCACTCATCTCGTTCACCCGATTCTCCAATTTCCGTTCTGTCAGCCGCACAACCCGCCTCCCCTTAGCCTGCCCTTAAGTTGGCGCGGGCCACGACTTCCCAGCCGACGGCCGAGCAACTTTCCATGCGTGGCTTTCTCTCACCTGACATCATTTTTGCCGGGCTTGGGAGAGCGGCTTGCCGAGTCCCTGGCTGGGTATCAATGAATCCAGGAATTCTCCTCTAATTACTTCCAACCAGTATACCATTGTCGACACCGCACCCTCGAATCCGCCGCGCCCGCGATTGGTACCCTGTCTGTCGAACACGGTCATCCACCCGGCGTTTCCCGCTGTGATCTCTAGACTTCCCAGTGGCGACCGGGAATTTGAGCGCTTGACAATAGATAATCACTCATGTTTATGTATTGTCAAGCTCGTGATCAGGTGTTCGGCACGCCGGGAACCCCTTCCGGCAGTTGCTTGCGGTCGGCCGTATCGACCCTTAACCTGGGCGCACTCAAGATCTTGGGGGCAGTGAGTATGGTTGAATGCTACGCAGATGGAGTCGCGGCCGGGTGGAAGAGTCCGCAGCAACGGGTTAAGTGGCTGAACGAGCGGCGCATCTTCCAACGGATCCGGCAACGGGGTCCGTTGTCACGGGTCGACCTGGGCGATGAGACAGGACTCAGCGCGCAGACGGTCGGAGTCATCGTGCGTCGACTGTTAGACTCACAAGTAATCGTGGAGACCGGGCCGACGGCTCATGGCAAAGTGGGTAAGCAGCCGATCGGACTCGCCATCAACCCCGAAGGGGCGTTAGCGGTAGGCTGCAATATCGAACGCGACGGGGCCGACATCACCCTAGTCGACCTGGCCGGCCAGGTGCGCCAAGAAACCACGCTGCCATTTGCGGCCGAAATGGCTGCCGTCTCCGCTCTCCATCAAATTGCCAAAGTGGTGCAAAGCCTCCTCGACCAGGACCCTTTACACGACAAAGTGATCGGGCTGGGAATCGGCACTCCAGGTCCGATCGATCCGGTCTCGGGAGCGATGGTGGACCCTCCCCACTTCGCAGGCTGGGAAGGCGTGGCCCCCGGCACGATCTTGACCCAAAATCTCCACCTTCCAGTCGTGGTCGACAACGATGCCACCGCCGCCGCGGTGGGTGAAGCGTGGCGGCTCAGAGGCGAGCAGCCGACCTTTCTTTACTGTCGATGGGGCGTGGGCATCGGCGGCGGACTCATCCGCGATGCCGAGGTATTCCCCGGCCTTACCGGCAACGTGATGGAACTCGGACATATCGTCGTCAATCCCCAGGGAACGTTGTGCCATTGCGGGGCGATGGGCTGTCTCGAGGCAGAAGCGTCTTGGTGGGCTTTGATGCGCACGGCCGCGCTATGGGGACAAACCGATGTCAGCGATATCGCCGGTCTGGTCGCGTCACAGTCCTGGGTTGGAAGCTGGTTTTCGCGAGCGGCCAACTATCTGGGCCAGGCCCTGACGACAGCGGTGAACTTGATGGACGTGGACCGGGTCGTCATCGGCGGATATCACTTTGAACAGGTGCAGAACTGGCTATTGCCGACCATCCAGGACTGGCTAGCGGCTTATGCCTTTAGGAGAAAGGTTCGGCCGGTCCAAGTGCAGCCGTCGGATCTGGGTGAAAAAGCCGGCGCGATTGGGGCCGCCACCCTGGTGTTTCAGCGGTGGTTACCGCAGACCCGGGACGGCGGAGCCATGCTCGGCGAGGAAACGGGAGGAATTCGTGAGCGCGTCACTTGAAGAACTCATCACCGCCTATCCCGACTTGGCGGATTGCCGGCCGGCCATCGCCGCCGGGGGGGACTTGTTGCTCCGTCAATTTCGCGCTGGGCATCAACTCTTGGTGGCCGGCAATGGGGGGAGCGCGGCCGATGCCGAACACATCGTCGGCGAACTCATGAAGGGATGCGCCTTGCCTCGTCCCTTAACCGGGCCGGTGCGCGATCGGCTCGAGGCCATGGGGGCGCCGGATATCGCCGATCGACTGCAAATGGGATTGCCCGCGATCGCATTGGGCAGTCACACCGCTTTGATCACGGCCATCATCAACGACATCCACGGCAGCATGGTTTTTGCCCAACAGGTTCTTGGCTATGGAAAACCTGGAGATGTCTTGTGGGCGATCAGCACGTCGGGCAATTCGGCCGATATCGTGGCCGCGCTCAAAGTGGCAAAGGCCGTCGGCCTGCACACTTTGGGGTTAAGCGGCCAAGACGGGGGGCAAATGGCCTCCCATTGCGACGTGATCATTCGGGTTCCCTATCGATCCACCCAGAAGGTTCAAGAACGCCATTTGCCGATTTACCACATGCTCTGCCTATGGGTTGAGGAGCAATTGTTTGGCTAAGGAGGCGGTTGGGCGGATGGGACTTTAGGTGTTGGGGGAATCGCCAATTTGAGATGTCGGCCGTCGGCGCGGGTCGAGTGGTATGGCTATCGGTCTTGGGCCCAGAGTCCACCCACGCCTTCATCCTTGCGTCGACGGCGCCATCGATGTACACCCAGCAACAGATCAGCGAACTGCTGACAGATGGCTCCGCAGGCCGTCTAGCCGTAGCGATCGAATCAAAGTCGCCATCCCGGGGCCGGCCAAACCCCTCCCCCACCATCGCCACGCCAATGGTTACGCCGCGGTCGGAATCGGCTTAAGGGATGGCGTTCATCTGCTTCATCTTTCGCCGGCATGCTCCAGCTCGGACAGTGAGAGCCGGCCCGCCGTCCGCAATTGTCTGACAACCACCCCGGCCGCCAGGGTTCCCAATTCCAGGGCGGGCCGGGGGTTACCGGTGACGGCCCACGCCGCGGCAAATCCGACCAAAAAGGCATCGCCTGCCCCGACGATGTCCACTGGCGATGCGATGGTCTCGGCCGCCCAGTGAATGACTTCGCTTTCATGCACATAGACGGCCCCCGCTGCCCCCAAGGTTACGCATACCGGAGCACCGGTCTGTCGCTCCATGCGCCCAGCCAGTTGGGCGCAGTACTGCCAGTCTGGATTAGGCGCCCCGCCATCACCCATCGCCTGCCAAAGTTCAAGGTGATTGGGCTTGGTGATGACCCCGCGGTAGGCGGCGATGCGCTCTCGACTGTCTGCCAGCACGGGAAGGTTGGCGCCCACCTTGGTCAACCATTCGCGCACCCTTGCGGTGACCACGCCCGGCGTCAACTGGTCGACCACCACCACTACGTCGGGATGCCGCTCCATAGCAGCATTCAGGCGTTCGAGGACGGCTCGCTCCTGGGCAGGGCTTAACGGCGTCCGACTGATGAAATCCAGGCGCGGGTCCTCGTACACCACGTCCGACCATCCGGTGCGGGTCGGCTTGACATAGGCGGGCGTCCACCGACTCCGGTCGCGAACCACGCCCTCGACGCCTATCCCGGCGTCCTTAGCTTGGTCGATCAAAAGATTGCCGCGCCAGTCTAAGCCCACCACCGACACCAAGTCGACGCGGGCCACCTCAATGCAGGCAAACCCCTGGGCGACGTTGGCAGCGGCGCCCAATTCAATTCGCTCTTCCACGACCGGCAGCGGGAAATGGGGGGTCTCTCTTGACAGCGTGCTTTGGGTCATATCCCCCCGCCAATACAGATCAAGACAAGCATCCCCCACCACCAAGACCCGCAGGCGACTCAGTGCGCTGCGCAAGCCATCCCAGTTAGCCTGGTTCATCGGTTCCCTCCAATTCTGACGGCGATGAGAGCTAGGTGGCAAACATGTCCGCTTCAGCGAGCCGGAGTGACTCACCGAGTTGAACCTTCTGCAGGAGTTCTCTCCCTGTGGGGGGCAGCCCTCAGCTAACCTCGGCGCGTATCCATTTTTGCCGAAAACTACATCATTTGCATTTCCTGCCGCCAATTCGGGCCAGCATTCAACGTGCTGGTCCCGCCGACCGCACCGACACAACTCTTCCCCAAACCGAACGAAACTTAACATGATTTTCATACTGACACACATTGCAAACGTCGTCAATCTATCAGAATGCGCCGCCAAACTCCGTTGTTCGGGGCGGAGATATCCCCGGCTTTGGGGTAGGCTTGGGGATTTCTTACGGTCATAAGGCGAAAGTTTTCCGACGGTCTTGCAGCTTTCCTAATATCGTGGCAGCTTAACAAGTGTTCGCGCTTTGACAACTGGATACGTTGGCGGTTGTCTTCCGCAAGCGTGGGGGACGTGAAATTCTTCGGAAGGATTCGCCGTGGCGGGCGAACATTCCGACGGCAGATTACAGCATTTAGTGGTAATTACATCATTCTTTCCAACCAACCGACCGACCGACGACAAATTCGTTATATTTAGCCGTCTATCGCAAATGTTATTCACAACTTATCCACTTATTCACACAGACTATCTGCCAGTTAGCCGAATAGTAATTGTCTGCTATATTAAGTCTATTGTGTTCACTTCCTAAACGAGGAAGGGCCGTGGGCACGAGTCATATATGACGCACCCCCAGGCATCATCGCTGCATGTTGCAAATGCCCAGAAACTCGCCTCATCATTCCTGCGCAATCCCCGACTACAGACGCAATACACCTCCTTTTCCGCACATTTCAAAGTCGATTTCTTCCCCCAGGGTGTCGAGTCGAGGTTAGGTGAGAATCATGAGTCAGGTAGCGGCTTCGGTTTCAGAATACAACACAGGAAAGCTGGGCTGTCAAGA
>JAJZXC010000098.1 GCA_021846365.1 Bacillota bacterium
GCTGGCAGACCAACACGGCGTCGCTTGTCTGCGCGACGGGGAATAACCGGGTGAGGCCCAACATCTACTGGGTTGCCCGCGTTCTGCCGGCGGGCCGCAGGCCTTCCTTCCTTCCTTCCCTCCCTCGCGTCTTCGGGTCCCTCCGCAGATTGCGCAGATGTCGGCTCCGCGACGTCGAGATGTTCTGCGGTATGAGGAGGGCAGTCGGCAGCAATTTGATGGACCTGTTGCAGTCCGGAGGCGAACACCGCAATCGGTTCCGACGCGTCGTCCTGATAGGTTTGAATGAATTGGTCCAACCCCGCCTCATCGCCGGTATCCGCGTAGCAGTCGATGCGCAAGAGCCGAAATTGCCAATTTTGTCCATCACCCCCTGCCGTGACGTGCCGGCGGCGACCGATACTGAGGGGTCAGGATAGCGCATTGAGCAGACACACTCGGGCGGTCAGGCACTGGGAACGCATCTAAGCGGTAGCAATAATTAGATACATATGTATGCCAACATCCTTAAGCTGACGGCATTGGGGTGCCGCCGACTGGACTCGCGCAGCGTCTGCCCTCATCACCCCCAAGACGTTAAATGTGCCAATACAGCCGTGTCCATGATCAGGCTGTTGGTCGCAAATTTTCCCCGGATGGCGGGTGCTCTGAAGGGCGGAGCCGTACGACGCACTCGGATGACGTTCTGCTCCTCGCCCGAATAACGGTTGCCGGCTCCCAGTTTTCGCATCCGTGGGCGGCGGAGTCCGCTCGGAGTCGTTCCGCGCCTCAGAAGTCAAACTGTTTGGGCACCTTGACCCAACAATCCCGACCTCACCAATCGGCATCGGCCCGGAGAGACAGTCCAACAATGATCCCGCCTACGCCATCAGCGGATCACCAGCACATGGTGGACCTGACCGTCGACCTTGTGCACTACGGCAGCGAAGGCGGGACGCCGATGCCCGTCGGCCGGGTCAGCGGATCGTCGCCTGCGGTTGCCGACAGTTTCTTCTAAGTTGGCCTCCGTTTGGTCTCGCCGTCGTTAGCCATCGGTAGTCAAGCAGGCGGGGAACTCGGCCATGGTTTGCCGCAGATATGCAAACTGCCGGATACCGGTCCACCGCCCCCCGTCCACTGAGTTTCGGGGATGGCTCAGATCCATCTGCCTTTAGTAGAGGGCGCACCCGAAGCTCGGCTAGGACAGACGGTAGCGCCCCAGGGGACGGATCAGACGCCCCTCCCTGGCCTGTTCCCACCAGTGGGCGGTCCATCCGGCCATCCGTGCCAAGGCAAAGGTCGGCGGGCACAATTCGGAGGGAATCCCCACCGCCTTCAAGACGGCAGCGGCGTAGAATTCGACGTTGGTGGCCAGCACGCGTTCAGGATGACGCTCCGCCAGGAGACTTTGCGCGGCTTTTTCAGTTCGCAGCGCAAGGTCAGCCCACGGCTCGCTGCCAGCCAGCTCCAAAAACACGCCCCGCAATGCGCGGGCCCGCGGATCGAGGCGGCGGTAGACGCGATGTCCGAACCCCATCAAGCGCTCTCCTCGTCGGAGCTTGTCGGCTAGGATATCTCGCAGGTCAGCGGGGCGTCTAGCCACCTCCTCCAACAAGCTGAGCACGCCCTCGGGCGCGCCGCCGTGCAGAGGTCCCGAAAGAACCGCCACGCCCGCGGCCAAGGCAACGGGCAGCTGCGCCCCCGTGCTGGCGGCAATGCGGACGGCGAAGGTCGAAGCATTGAGACTATGCTCGGCAGCCATCACCCAATAGGCATTGAGGGCTCTAATCTGAACCGCTGAGGGTGCCTTACCCGTTACTAGGGTGAGATATCGCTCAGCAGGTCCCCTCGACGACTCAAACGTTGGCCAGTCGCCGCTGTCCCCAACGATGCGGCCAAACATCTCGGGTAGGCCGATGATTAACTCCAGCCCCTTCGGTAGGGAGACCGGCCATTCGGGTGCGAGAAAAAGCAGGATTGCCGCCAGTGCCGCCATGGGGTCTCTAGGCCAAAGCTGAGCAGGCAAGGGTCGTACTGGGCAACTCGGCAAAGTTGCGTCCTCTCCGGTTACCAGCCAAGGGACGAGTTCCTCAAAGCGATACCCACGTACAATCTCCTCGATGGGACGCCCCCGGTAGGTCAGTCGGCCCGCGGCACCGTCGACGTCCGAAATGGCCGTCTCTGCCACCACAACCCCCTCCAACCCCGGTGGAGCTATCCACGGATTATTGGTCATTGTTTCACTCCTTCCCCCTTACTCTACCGTTTCTTATACGCGAAATTGCGTTGATTACGGCATCTAGTGATAAGATAACCATATCACTAGATTGGAGGCCGGACATAAATGAATCTGGAATGGGTCAGGACCTTTCTGGTCGCTGCGGAAACCGAGAATTTTCATAAGGCCGCCGACCGCCGCTATATCAGTCAGGCTGCCGTCTCGCAGCAGATGGCTCGGCTGGAGTCGGTCCTGTCCGCCCCTCTCTTCCTGCGCGAAGGCCGCCGGGTACGGTTGAGTTCAGCGGGCCGCGCTTTCATCCCCTTCGCTAAGCGCCTGGTCGAAACCGCCGATGCCGGACGGCAAAGGGTGTGGACCATCGGTGCCGGACGGCAGCGGATTTTTCGCTTGGCGGCCACTCCACTCCTGGCCGAGTCCTCGCTGCTGCCCTGGCTGTGCCGCCAACTCTTGTTGGCAGACCCAAGCCTGGATCTGACGGTCACGGTGGATGCTCCCCAGGCGGTTCGTGCCGCCTTGGCGGCCGGAGCCCTGGACGGAGCCTTGGTCAGCGAACTCTGGGGACCCGCCGCGGGGGCGACCCGACTGCTTTTCCGCGATCCCGTCTACTTGCTGGCCGGTCTCGAAGGCGACCACGATGCTCCGATGACCGATGTTGCCAATCTGCTAGCCAACCGCCGGCTGATCGCGGTCTCCTCGGCGCCATACTTAGCCGGATTTTTAAACGAGCTGGAAAATCAGGGGAGGATGGTGGCCACCATGACCGTGGATCAGCCGGCCGTGGCCAAACAGCTCGCCGAGCAAGGGGTGGGAGTTACCTTGCTGCCGCACCTGGGCGTAATCCGGGAACTGCTCGAGGGCCGTCTGTACGCGCTAGATGCCGCCGACCTGCCAATCGTGCCGCCGCTACCCGTATACTGGGTCTGCGCCGAGCCCACGGAACCTCAGTGCGAGCTGGCCGACGCCATCTTGCGGCGGCGTTGGGGGAAGGCGGACTAGATCGCCGCTCGACAAGGCCGATAATCTTCATGACCGACCTTTCCCGCCCCGAGGAGCCAAGCTTTTTCGGCGCCGCAGGAGGGAAAATCCCTCTTTCTCTGGCCAGCGCGAGGGAGAGACGTTGGGCCCCTCAACGCTGTCCGCCGGGCGGGAGATGCCGGAGTCGGCTTGAGCAGAACAAAAAGGGGCTGGCATCTGCTCTCCACTCCTCCCACAGGCCGTTGCCCGACGACAGCGCTCACAGGGCGGTGCCGGTAAGGGCAAGCTGGTCCCACAGCGGGGACAGCGTCCCGTCGACGGTTGCCGCAGCGGATATCCGCAGGCAGGGCAACCTAACTCGGGGCGGCCAAGCTGAGTCATCCCGACCACCTCCTCGGCCGGCTGAGGCGTGCTTCCCCGCCGCATGCGGCCAGCCATTTTTCTCCGGCGTGCTATTCATCATATGCGAAGCAATGCTTAGGGCGCGAGGCGGGCCACCATGCCTCCTGTCAGCAGGGCCAGGGCAATAGACCCCAGCCAGATCCCCAGGCCACTTTTAACGCCCTGTTCACGGAACAGCACCAAGGTCGACGCCATGCAGGGTACGAACAGGGTGAGTGTGACCGCACCGGTTAAAATCTGGTGCGGAGCCAAGTCCGCCTGATACAGGGCGACCGTCCCGAAGTCCCGCCGGATGAAGCCGAGGATGAAAGCCGACGCGGCACCCGCCGGCAGCCGCAGCCAAACTGTCATCAAGGGGCTGAGCGCGCGTTCGAGCCAGCCCAGCCAGCCGGTCAACTTGCCGCTTTCGATGACCAGGTTGCCCAACAGGAACAGGGGGGCGGCCTCCCGGAGGAAGCCCGTAACCTGCTGGCGCGTCTTGTGAAACACGTTGATTGGACGCGGCAGCCGAAGCGGCGGCAGGTCCAAGAGGAGGGGCACCGGATCGCCGGCAAGCGTCCGGTCCAGCACGGTGCCCACGCCGACGAAGAGGGTGAGCACTGTCAAGGCGAAGACGACAGCGTAGGTCGAGCCCAAACCGGCCAATAGGCCGGTGATCACCCCCATTTGCGCGGAACAGGGAATGGTCCAGGCCAAGAGCACGGTGGCAATCTTACGCTCGCGCTCTCCGCTTAAGATTCGCGTCGTCAGCGTGGCCATGGTGACACAACCAAATCCAAGCACGAGCGGAATCACGGCCCGACCATTCAGTCCCAGGCGTAGAAACCAACCGTCGAGCAGGGTGGCCAAGCGGGGAAGATATCCGGAATCTTCCAAGACCGCCAGCAGCAGATAGAATCCGGTGACCAGCGGCAGCAGCAGGCCCAGGAGATAGGTCACCGTATTCGTCAGCAGACCGTATTCTCCCGCCAAGAGGCGGAAGATGAACGAGCCCGGCGTCACCACGTGCGCCAAAGTCGTTTCCACCGCCGGCACCCACGTCGATTGCAGGGCAAGTTCCGCTGAGCTCACCAACCGGTCGGCGATCAGCACCCCGACACTTTCGTAGAGGCCGAAGAGCAATCCCGCCACTACGACCAGGCCCGTCCAGGGGTTCATCAGAACGCGGTCGATGCGCTCCGGCCACTTGGTGACGCCCGTCAGCTGAAAAAACCGGCGGGCCAAATCATCCGCCGCCCGTCGGCGATGGGTGTACACGACTTCTTGCTGACCGGGGACCGGCCCGCTCCCCAGGGTACCGACGAGAGTCGCGTCCTCCTCCCGCCAAAGCAGGCGATCCATTGCATCCAGATGTCGAACCGCAGGCGGCAGTTCTTCCCAAAACGCGGGCGGCGCCGGAGGCGCCCAGCCCGATCCGCTGAGCAGCCGCCTAAGCTCCGGTATTCCCTCCCCGCGTACGGCGGACGCCTTGAGCACGGGGACGCCGAGCGCTGCTTGCAATCCGTCGGCATTGAGGTATACGTGATCGCGACGGATTTCGTCCATCATGTTTAATACCACCAGAAGAGGGCGCCCCAATTCCTTCAGTTGCAAGGTGAGAAAGAGATCGCGGGGCAAATGACGCGCATCAACCACGTTGACGATGATGTCGGCTGACCTTAGCGCTTCCACGGCCACGCCTTCCTCGGCCGTGAAGCGCGAAAGTCCGTAAATCCCAGGAGTGTCCACCACGACCTGGGATCCCATCCGTCCCCGGCTTAGGCTTACGGTCGTGCCCGGAAAATTGGAGACCTCGCCATATCGCCCGGTCAGGGCCTGAAACACGACCGACTTGCCGACATTGGGATTGCCCGCCAGCGCAATGACCATGGTCATCCCCCCGTCGCATGCTATGTGGGCGGAGGGACAATCAGACCGGCTTCACGCACTTCGATGCCGGCCGCCAAGCGGCGCCCCACGGCCACCGTCACTGGTCCGGTTTGCACTACGACCGGGCCATGGGGCACCACCACCTTAATCAGCAAAAGCGCCCCGGCCTGAATGCCGAGGCGGGCCGCCTGCGGCCGCAGCCGGGGGTCGGCGACGTTCACCACCGCCACCCGCCGTCCGCGGCCGACCTCGCTCAAGCGCATCCCGCTCCCCCGCTCCCCACCATGCGGCCGGATCGCCTTCACTCAAGGCTAGACCGGTGGCCGCTCCCGCCCCGCACTACAGTATATTGGCGCGAGGGCCGTTTCATCCCTTTCCGGGCGGGGCGTTAGCGGGCGCGGTCGGATTCCCCCGACATGTCGCGGGCCGCCCGGTCCCAGGTGGGATATCCGTCAAAATCGCCGGGCACGGTTACCGCATAAGCCCCGATCAACGCCCCCAGGCGAAGACATTCGGTCAGATCATAGCCCCGCAACACTCCCGCTATCCATCCGGCATTAAACCCGTCCCCCGCCCCTACCGTATCCGTAACCGGCGCCGGGTGGGCGGGAACGGATGCTATCGCCCCGCTCACGCTGGCCTGGGCTCCCCGCTCCCCATACTTGACCACCACGCCTTGCCCTCGAAAGCCCTGTTCGCGTAAAAGGCGTTCCAATTTCGACGGTTCGTCCTCAGCGAAGAGCAGGCGCGCCTCCTCGTCCCCGAAAAAGAGCCATTGCACGCCTGCCATCACCTCGACCACAATTTCCCGCCACTGCTCCACCGGGCGCATCTTTAGCCGTACGTTAATGTCAAACGAACATGGAATGCCGCCGTTTTGGGCGTCGCGCAGCACCCCGCGGGCGGTTTGGGCCGATTTCTCCCCAACCGCCCAGGTAATCCCGGTGGTGTGCACCCAGTCAAAACGGTGCGCTGCGACGGCCTCTGCCAGCGCATCGGCGCGCCAGTGTCCCCGCGCCATCGGCGACGCCTCGCGGTAGTAGTACACGTACGTCTTGAGCGGCAGGCCCGCTCGCTCCTTGATAAACAGCGGGGTCGGCGCCAGCGGCGTCCGTTCCAGCCAGTCGACCGCCACCGCCTCCCGGCGCAGTGTCTTGATCACCTTGTCCCCTAGGGCGTCTTCGCCGACCGCTCCCGCAAACGCGGCGGGAATATCGAGCCGGGCCAACCCGATCGCCGTATTCAGCTCAGCGCCGGCGACCCCCAGGTGAAAGGTCTCCTGGTCGGCCAGCGGGCCTCGATTCGCGGGAACAAAGTTTACCAGTGCCTCACCAAAGGTCAATACGCGTGGTTGCATGTTGGATCCTGCTCATCCTTTCGTTGGTCTCTATGTTCCTTGCTAGCTTTGCCTTTGCTTGCGTAGCCAATTAACCATGATCAGCCGCGCCCAATTGCTTCGTCGCCGCCCCGTCGAGCGCCGCCAGATTCTCCTCCCAATATGCCCCGTCGTCCGCAGCCGGTTCCAGACAGCGCCGTTGGCGAGGGGAGTTGGGGGCAAATTTTCGCCCCGCGTCCCCTGCCGCCGTGCGAAGCGCTCCCGTCAGGGAAGCGTCAGCCCCTTCCTCTACCGACAGTGCCAAACCGGTGGCGTTGGCCACCCACTGGGCGAGTTCCGGCTCGGCTAACAAGCCCGAGGCGGAGCGCAGTGTTTCTAGGTGGGGCACGCGTGCCTTGAGGCGCCGGCTGCCTCCGTAGAGCACGGTCAACAATGCGGCCATGGTCGCCGCCATAAAATCCTCGGCGCCGTGCTCCGGCCGCACCCCGAGCCATTGCAGGTGGAGCCCCTCCCTCCAATAGGGGGAACGCTCGCCGACGCGAAAGGGGATAAGGCGGGGCAAATGACCCCGCCCCCTCGCCAACCGACCAAGGCCGCGGGCGATGAGCTCGGGCACCGGCACCCCCTGGCGGTCGGCGCTGTAGGCCAAGAGGCTGCCCATGTTGGAATAGGCCTCACCCAAGAGGTAGCCGGAAACTCCCCGATAGCAAAAGAAATTGGGTTCGAGCGCCGCCGGCGGATGCTCGACCTGGACGCGCAGGGCACCGCTGGTCCCCAGACTGAGCACCCCGTGGTGAGAACCGGGGACAACCCCGAGTCCCCAATGCGCCATGGCGGCATCGCCGCCACCGAGGATCAACCGTCCATAAGGCGTGTCAATCCCTGTTCCCGGCGCCGCAATGCCCGGCAGCAAACCGGGTTCGAGCCCAATCGCGGTCAGGATCCGGCGATCCCAGTCGTCGCTGCCGAGGGCCACCATGCCGGTCGCCGAGGCGGTGGTCCAATCGGTGAGCCACCGCCCGCTCAAGCGGTAAACCAACCAGTCCTTCAATCCCACCACGCGGGCGGGAAGCAGTTCAGAATGCACCTGCCGCCACCAGACCCACTTCACCGCGACCGACATTGCATGCACGGGCGTCCCGGTTTCGGCCTGCCACCCTTGGCCAACCGTGCCCCGCAGGCGCTCGGCCGTCGAGGCAGCCCGTCCATCCATCCAGGTGTAGGCTCCTTCCCCCTCGATGGGAGCGCCGGATTGGTCTACCGGCAAAAAGGTGTGCATGGCGGTCGAAAAGGACATCCTGAGCCGGCGACCCGGCCATCGCGCAAGCTCTTGCACCACCCAGGCCAGGACCGCCGAGGCATCGATGGTCGCCGCCGTCCCTCCAGTGGCGTGATATGGTGTCGGCGTCTCCGCCTGATGGACGGGAGCCAACGCGACCGCATCCCAGGCCAACTTCTTTAAATGGGTGGTCCCGATATCGAATGCCAGCCAAATTTCGTGCTCGGTCAATCGCGGAGGCCTCCTTACATGACAGTATGACTAATGAAATACGGTGCCCCCATTCTCATAGCGAATATCGGGAACCTGGGCCCGGGCGTTTGACACTCGGGCCAGCACAAAGAGCAAGTCCGACAGGCGGTTCAGGTAGGCAAGCGTAGGAGGATGGATTGGCTCCACCGCCATTAAGGCAACCGCCCGCCGCTCGGCTCTGCGCACCACGGTGCAGGCAACGTGCAGCGCGGCGGCGGCGGGGGTTCCCCCGCGGATGACAAAATGAGTGAGTGGTTCGGTTTCGCGCTGGTAACGGTCGATCCACGCTTCCAGATCACCCGCCGCCTCGGTCGGTGTGCGATACGTGCAGCCCTCCGCTCGGGCACACCCCAAATCGGCACCAACATCCCACAACCGCTGCTGCACCGATGCCAGCACGGCAAGGATGTCGCCGTCCCGCTCGACTGCCAGCGCCGCCTGGGCCAGGCCAATAAAAGCACCGGCCTCATCCACCGCCCCATAGGCTTCAACTCGAACATCGTGCTTGTAGCGGCGCACGGCACCGATTAGCGTCGTCTTGCCGCGGTCACCGCCGCGCGTGTAAATCCGCATCCCCATCGCCTCCTCGCGATACTGTCTCCCTGCGGACGCGAAAGCACCGAAAGGCTGGCACGCCGTCTCGATTAGCGCCTGACTGCAAGGACGCGCCCCGGGCGGAGATCCGAGCGAACCTCCCCATTGGTCAGCATGGGCACGCCATTTACCCAGACCTGGACCACGCCTTGGGCCAGCCGGCGCGGATGCTCATAGCTGGCCCGAGCCCGATAGCGGTCGGGATCGAATACCCACAGGTCGGCGGCGGCACCTTTAACCAGCCGCCCGCGATCTGCTAGGCCCACGATTTCGGCCGTGCGGGTAGACATTTTAGCCAGCGCCTCGGTCATTGACAATGCCTTTCGTTGCCGCACGTGCCGGTCGTAGAACTCCGCAAATGCTCCATAATAGCGCGGATGCGGCAACTGCCCGTAGCCCAATCCGTCACTGCCCACGACCGCCCCCGACGCCTCCGCCAGACACGCGTCGTCATCGGCCAAGGTCTGCTGGATGACCGCGCTCACCTCGAGGTCTTCTTGGACAAGGAGGCGCGCCATCCAGCGGGCAGGAGTCATCGCCGCCGCTTGCGCACAGGCGGCCACCGATCGGCCGATGTACTCGCCGCTCCGGGTGTGGCTGATCACGGCCCGCCGCCAGTCGTGAGCGTTCACCACGGGGTCGCGCTGCAGGCGCTCGACGACGCCAGGATGGCGGAGGCGGGCCAGGGCCGTTTCGGGCCCGCCGTCGAAGAGCCACGCCGGCAGATAGGAGTGCAGGATGCTGGACCCGGCCGAGTAGGGGTAAAGATCCCAGGTCACCCGTATCCCGGATTGACGTGCACGTTCCAGGATTTCCACCATCTCCGGCGCGCGGCCAAACACTTGGGGATGGGACAAATGCAAGTGGGAGAGGTGCACGCGAATTCCCAAGCTCCGCCCCAGATCGAGCGTCTCGTCGATGGCCGCCCATATGGCGGTCCCGTAGTCACGCAGGTGGCTGGCGTAGATACGGTCGCGGGCGGCGAGCGGACGGCAAAACGCGACCAATTCCTCAAAGTCGGCGGCCAGCGCGGGAACGTATCCCAGTCCGGTGGTCACTCCGTAGGCGCCCCCCTGGTCCAATCCGCGGACGACGTCCGCGATAGCACGGGCCAGCGCCCTGGTCGAAAACCGGCCGAGCTCCCAGCCTAAGTGTCGAATTCTCAAATTCCCGTGGGGCACAGCCGGCACCACGTTGATGCCGAGCCGCCCATCGAGTTTCGCTGCCAATCCTGGCCAGTCGGCGTCCCACAGGTCCTGGGGCGGGCCATTGACCGGATTCCAGTAACGGACCAGCGCCTCCCGCTGTTCGGGATCAACCGGGGCATAGGCCAGGCCGTCTGCTCCGACGAGAGAAGTGGTGACACCTTGCGCGATCTTGGCCGGAAACAGGCCGGGATCGGTGGCCGCCACGTCATCGTGGGAATGCATATCGATGAGTCCCGGTGCCACCACCAGCCCGTCGAGTTTGAGCACTTTGCCGTCCCCTGCTCCAGCATCCCCTCGTCCTGGCCGCACTTCAGCGATGGTGGCCCCGTCAATGACGACGGTGCCGGGGAACGCTTGCCCCGAGCCGTCCACCACGGTGGCACCGGTCAATATCGTGCGCATGGCTTCTCTCCGCGTTGTGAACTCGATTCCGCATTGCGCCCAATCCTGGCCTCCGGCGGCCCTCATGGCGCTCGTGCGCCCAAATTCTCCCCCAAAATTGCCGCCTCAGCCAGAGTTTTATATCGCTTGTAGTACCGACGCGGCGTGCGCGGCAAGACCGGCGAAATCTTGTCGCTGGACCAACGCACGGGGCACCAAGAGGCTTCCCATCCCCAACGCATAGGCGCCGGCGTCGAAGAAGGCACGCGCATTCTCTGGGCCTATCCCTCCGGTAGGCAAAAATTCCATCTCGCTGAATGGCCCTTTCAGATCTTTGAGATAGGCGCTCCCCCATGATCCGGCGGGAAACAGTTTGACCAGGCGGCAACCGTGGGCCATCGCGCCGGCGATTTCGGTGGGAGTCGCCACCCCCGGCACGAACAACGCCCCGCGTTCTCGGGCATAGTCCACCAGATCCGAATCAAAGTGCGGACTCAACAGGAACTGAGCGCCGGCCGCCAGCGCCTGGTCGACATTCTGACGCGTCATCACGGTTCCCGCCCCCACCAAATTGTCCTCGGGCAGCCGCTCGCGAAGGCGGCCAATGACATCAGCCGTAGCCTCCGCCCCGAACGTCACCTCAACCGCGCGAATTCCCCCTGCTACCAGCGCCTCGGCGATCGACACCACCGCTTGTGCCGGCATTTTTCGCAATATCGCCACGATCTTCGCCTGGCGAATACGTGTCATCTCCGACCCATTCACTTGGTTTTCCACCTTCCTTCCGGCCATTTGGCCGGTAGTGTCCGCCCCTTATTGTATACCGTTATGATGGCCTTATCTGGTATTGAAGGACTCGGACGCATCGGCCAACCCTCAGCTAGCGTCCGCAAACTCTCCGCCGCAGGCAGGAACGTCAACTGTCCGCACGCTATAACCCACATTTGGCACCATTTTTTGCCAAACGCAGTCGTGGCGCGGGTTTCAGGTCCCGGGGCATGGAATGTAGTCACTAATGCAATCCCGCAAGAATCCGTCCTATAAGGGCTTGGGCTGTT
>JAJZXC010000099.1 GCA_021846365.1 Bacillota bacterium
TGCCAACCTTAAGACGTGGAGTGCCTGTCTCCCGCATAGGTGACACGTTTTACTGGAAAACACCCTCAAAACTCATGACGTTTTTGGACTGAATAACGCCTCCACGCCCTTACGTTGTGTTAGGGCGTGGAGGTTGCTCCCTACTGCCTGACCCATCTTAGTATGTATGTTGCGAATTGGGCGGACGAGCAGCAGGGCGCACTGTCCCCGAAGCGGCCGAATCCGTACCCGTCCGCCTCGAGATTCAAATCCATCGTCTTGAACCGTGCACACTAGCGCACCTTCGCAATCCCAGGTCCGACGCCATTCGATTGCTTAACCAATGGCTACGATGCAGAAATGCTCCCGATGCAAAGAGAGCACTCCTGGACGAACGACAGGAGTGGCGGTTCTGTGGCCCCTTCGACGGCACCCGAGGCTGTAACCCGGCAAGGGTCTTCAAGTCCGACGCAGTCGCCGTCTCCCGCTGCAAGGGCAGACAGACCGCCGCTTTGGCCAAATGATACGCATGGTCTGCACAAAAAGTAGCCGCCACCGCGCGTTAACCCCGACCGGTATCCTTTCTGACCTCTTTGAAGAAAGCCCGGCGACGATACTTTGGGATAAACATTAATGTTGCAGTTACTCACTTAGGCAACCAAAGGGTGTCACTTGAGCTAAGGGGGCTTTTGAACACCAGGGCGGCGGTTCACACAAGCCATGGAGCATGGTAAACTACATCTGACGCGTGCCCGTTGTGGGCACTCCGATTCGGCCTTGCCACCCCAGCCGTTGGCTATGGCAGGCGCCCAGAAGAGAGGTTTCATTCGCCTGTCGCCCCACTCCAATGCAAAGAATGGTCGCAAAATGATAATGAAGAGGCTATCGCACTAGCCCCGGGACTGTGCAGCTCAGGTGGGTAGAGACGAGTTCTAAAGAGACGGAAAGAAGGGAGTGCGTTGTCCTTGCCTAGCCACCCGGCGGGTCGGCGATTCCGATCGCTACGCCGTCGGTACTCGAATCGTCGCCATTCCCCAACGATTACTTGGCGCTTGCCGGCCGCCGCTCTCATTGTCTTGACGCTCATGGCCCTTTCTTTTGTCGCAGGGTGGCTGGTTGCGTTGGGACCGGTCCAACAAGCTATAATCCAACTGCATCGCGATATTCGGGCCGTCAACGCACAGAGGCCGCTCGTGGTGCATCCGATCAACTTTTGGGCGGGATTGGCCGGATTCATCATCGGAATGCTGGTACTCGCCGTGGGCAACCGGGTTCTGGCAGGGTCGGCGAAGGGTGGGAGGCCAACCGAGTTCGCGGAGGAGACTGCCCCGGACAGCTCCGTCGCTTACGACAATACGCCCCCGGAGAACAATCCCAGTTGACAAGCAGGATCGACCGGCAATTTCAAGAGGGCCAAAAGGCCGCCGGGGCTCCCAGACTCACCGTTTTAGCCGACAAGTTCAGCACCGCGCTCAGATAAAAACCAAGAGCCATCAACAGTACACCGCCGACCACCACCCAGATCCACGTCCGTCGATCCATCATCCGTTCGGACACCAAGATGCCCTGCGCGAGGGCAAATGGCGCCGCCTCCTTTCCGACTTGATCGATTCACCGGCAATTATACCCTAGATGCCGACATTTTGGAGGCCAACCGGCCCTCCTGCCTTCCTCAAGACTCAGGTTTGCGTGCCGACCAATGCACCATCGACCGCTGTCCGCCGACCATTGCGTCACCGAGTTTTTCGTCCCACCGACCCCGGTAATTGCGGGCACTTATCCGATTCAAGACGGGGCGACCGGCCCTTGAGCCCCGTCGGAGCCTGAACTACGCTGTTACTAGGGACCCGGGTTGCCGACATTCGCTGCGCCCGGTTGATCGTAACCCGCCGTCGGCTGTGAAACAAGGGAGACTGCGGCGGCAAAGATTGCGCAAGGGGGAACCCGTGGTGGATACTCCTGACCTCTTTAATACGATTGCCACCCGCTACGACCGGTTAAGCGATCTCCTTTCGGCAGACGGAATCCGCGTTTGGCGCCGTTATGCCATCGACCGTCTCACCCTCATGGGTGGGGACAACGTGTTGGACGTGGGCTGTGGCACTGGCACCGCTACCATGGAGATGGCGCGCCGGGTGGCCCCCGACGGACACGTCACCGGGTTGGACCCGTCCCGGGAAATGCTAGCCGTGGCGCAAGGCCTGTCCCCAAGGGCCGACGCCAATGTGAAATGGATATTGGGCCGCGCGGAAGCGCTGCCGTTCACGACTGAGAGCTTCGACCGGGCAAGTGCTTTCTTCTCCTTGCGCAACATGGGCGACTGGCGTCAAGCGTTGCGCGAAATCTACCGAGTTCTGCGTCCGGGTGGACTAGCCGCCATTTTGGACATGCTGCAGCCTGCTAGCACCCTCGGCACGTTGGCGTTGAAGGGCCTCGATGCTCTCACCCGCCGTACGGCCGTCGAAAGCCTGGAACCATTTCGTTGGCTGCCGCGCTCTGTCCTGCACGCTCCTACCGCCCATGAACTTCGCCATCGCCTGGAGACAGAGGGGTTTCGCGTGGTATCCACCCGTCATTGGCTCGGCGATCTGGTCACGCTTACTGTGGCCCGCAGGGAAGCGGAACCTTGCCCAGTGATCCTTGGTGAACAGCCGAGAACGACCTTGCTGTGGGCCACTGATGGCTCCGAGAGCAGTTTCGAGGCTGGTCGTTGGCTCACCCAGCGTGGCCTTGCGCCATTGACCAGGATTCACATAGTAACGGTGTGCCCCCCGTTTGACCACACCGCTGGTTCGTCGCTAATCGACACCGACATCGTAGCTTGGAAGACGGTGTTAGCCGCCTCTCGGCGCCTGCTTGAGCCCTATGCCGACAGCCAGGTGACTATGAGTCTGTTATTCGGAACCCCGGCGGAGACCATTGTACGCTATGCCCGCGAAATTGAAGCCAATTTGATCGTCGTCGGCCAGCCTCGGCGTGGATGGGGCGCAAGGCATCTCACGGGTAATGTATACAACCGCCTGTGCAAGCAAAGCCCGGTTCCTCTCCTGATGATTCGCGACAACGGTGTGCCGGTCGCGCTCTCGCGCTAGTTGAACCTCCCCGCCCTAATCAAGAGCGAAGGTTTTGGGAAAGCCATCGTGGCTGCGTCGCGGGTCGCGAGACCCTGGGAGTGATCCTGGAGCGATCCTCCTGATTCGCCACCGTTTATCCCACCAGCAATTTCCCTGGGTTCAGCCGGACTACGCCTTATCCCTACCCGTAGGCGCCCCGGGACGAATCTCCCCATGCTGCCCCTGGTTGAGGATGTTGACCGCACCGACCCCATCCCAACGTGCGGTATAGCTGCGAAAGGTCAGCCCATCACCTTGAGCTGGCCACAGTGCGGACACGTTGGTAACCTGTACTCTATCCGCCGCTGCCCACCGAGGATCCCGACGACGTCACCAAGATTAGGCAACCGTTATGCAGGTCATGAACATTGGCGTTGGTAATGCGAACGATCCACATGGCAATCCGGTCACGTTCTTCGTCGTCTTTTGCGTAGAAAATCGGCGCCATTCCGCCCGAGACTGCATCACGTTTCGACGTTACTACCGCAAACATGACCGGTGACGGTGCATCGGCCATAGCCCCATCCCCCCTATCAGCCAAAGCCTTCCCCTTCGCGGACATCTCTAACCGCAACCTCGCCTGTCCTCGAGCCATGGTATAATCGTCCTGTGGGTCGAAGCCTGGGTAGGTCTATGACGACTTGACGATTGTTTGGCCGCCTCCATCACGCGCCGCTTAATCGTAGACCGCACGCCTCGGCATTTTGGTCCAGTTTTCCCCACGGCAAGACAGGTGCGGTCGGACTGGGAGCTATCTTGGTGGACGGAGCCGCCGCTTTTCGGGTGACAATTAGTATGCTCCGCCATTGGCCCTAGCGGTGGCCGACACCATTGGCGTGTCGAGAGCCGTCTCGTGAGTGCGATTCTAGAGACGATGCTACTGGCTCAGTCAACCGGTGGACGGACCCAAATCCTGGACACCTACCGAGAACAGCCAACTTTTATCGTCAAGCCGCACGGGGTGAGAAGCTTCTGGTTGGATTTGTGGCAGGCCCGTGTTATTGGCCTGCGGAATTGGTTCAGGGGTGAAGGATTGCAATCGCAAATCTCTGCCACACAGCGACGCACGCGGCCGCGGAGCCGTCGTCGACACGCCCCGAGTGACCACGGGATTGGTTTACGATGGTGGGCGTGGACGATCGCTGCTGTGTTTACCGTATGCGTAGTGGCGACGACCTCGCAGAGGTTGAGCCGCGCCCCCTCCGGCACCGAAAACTACCTTTTTGTTGATAATTTTTCCTCCGGCACCGTACACCCGCTGATTCCTTTTGGCGGTTCGTGGTCGGTCGGTCCGCACGGTCTGTACGCGTCCAACCTCCAGCCGACGGGATTGGCCAGCCAATTCGCTTACCTCCCATACCAGCTATCCAACGCGTGGCTCCGGACGACGGTGACCCTACAGCGAGCACCGCGGGCGCAAGCCTGGCGACTCGGTCTGGTCGCGCATGTGATGGGAGGCAACAACTCTGACAAATGGGCATTTGTGATGCGATCTGGCCAAGTCTCCCTGCTTAATGAGAACATCGGCTGGGTTAAGAGTGTGGCGTATCATCCTCACGTCGGCACGACCTATCACATGGAACTAGTCGCCAACGGCACCACCATCGACGGTAAGATTTGGCCTGCGGGCACCAAAGAACCCAGCGCGTGGACGATTTCTGGCCGATTCCCGCCAAACCAGGTTGCGCTCGCCCATAATGTCGGCTTGTACGCCGCCAACGTAACCGCCACCTTCCACACGTTCGGCATCTTGGCTCCGCCGCCTCCGATTACCATTCAGCCGACTGCCTCAGCCGGGATTTTTGGCCGCGGAAACCTGCCCGCTTACCAGGTGCAGTTGCAAAACCCCAGCGTCCGTCCACGATGGATGCGGCTTAATTACGCGCTGCAAGGTTTGACCAGCCCCGTGCGCCGCTACGGCCATTTCCGAACCGAGTTGACCGCCTACGGCCCCCGGTCGCATCGACTTGTGCTGCCCGCCTTGCCTAACGGGGTGTACAAAATTGCCTTCAGCCTCGCCAATGCCGACCCCCCAAGGACAGTCGTCACCCGCATACCTTCGGTAACCTTCGCCATCGTGCCTTCTCCAGCGCCGGCCTTGAGCCATGGTTTCTTATGGGGGCTGAATGCGAATTTGAATCCATTGCGCGGTTCTCATACCGGGCCACTACTGAACGAGCACTTTGCCTTGATGCGTCAGCAAGGAATCGACCTGTACCGTTTGCAGATTCCCCTGCCGCCGCCAGGACACAGCTTTCCCTGGTCGGTGTACAATCGTATACTGCTCGATGCGGCGAACGCGCATTTGAAGGTGCTTGGCTTGATAACCGGACCTTCACCGGGCAAACAGCATCCATTGGTGCCGCTCGAAAGGCGTTACCGTGCCTTTGTTAAGGCGGTGGTGGACCATTATGGCCCCAAGGGTCGATTGGCGCACCAGTCGGCGGACGCCACGGCGATTACGGATTGGGAGATCTGGAATGAGCCATCGACGCGGCAATATTGGCAGGCTACTCCCGCCCAGTATGGGCACCTATTGTCACAAGCCGTGGCCATCATCCATCATCAGAGTCCGTCGGCCACGGTATTAGGTTATGCTTACGATTTGTCCAAGGTTTGGCACGCGGATCGTGTCAAGCCCAACGGATGGGCAATCCACTACTACCCCGGCCGCCTGGGGCCGAACAATTCCGGTTACCCGTTGGCTTCAGCTATCGGTGGAGTGCGCCGTTTCCTGAGTTCGCACCATCGTCCGTCCAATATCTGGGTTACGGAAACGGGTTGGAACACCCAACAGGTATCCATGACAGCGCAAGCTCAAAATCTGGCCCAGGCCGGAATCGACGCACTTGCTGGGGGAGCCAAAGCCATCTGCTTCTTTACGCAAAGTTACTTCGGCTCCGGATTCGGCGAACAGTCAACCGATCTCACCCCGTATCCGGCCTATGCCGCGGTGGCCACGGTCGACCGGACCTTGGCCGGGCTATCTCCTTCAAACCAGCGGGCCGACCTCGGCCCGCTGGTGACCAGCCATCTCTTCACGTCTCCGGGAAAGCGCAGCGTGGTGACTATCTGGTCGGCTCGCCGGGCCACCCTGGATTTGCCGGCGGCGAGCGGGATAGTCGCCTACAGCGCGCTGGGCAACGCCGTGCCACCCGCTCGCGGACAAATCACTCTTCCTCTCAGTGGTTGGCCGACCTATGTGGTGGGCCACGGATGGCGTGCGTCAATGCTGGCCAGGCTCGTACATCAGGGCGCATTGGAGGGGCTACCCAGTCTACGGGTGAGCGCCACCCGGCCCACAAGCTCCCGCCACTCTCGGTCGACGGTGCAGCGACTGACGGTAACGGTGCAAAATCTGTCCAACCGATCCCAATCAGGCTACTTGCAGATCATTGCCCCCTTGGGTTGGACAACCCCGGTCCCCATAGAGCCTTTTTCCAGGCTGGCCCCGGGTCATACCCTCCGACGGACTTTTTCCGTCCGTCAAATCATTCGGAGGTCGGGAGGCACCTCGGCGATAACGGTCGATGCTGTCTCCAACGCCGCCCAAATCGTCAAGATCTCGGTGCCTGTGCCCAAGTAGCCTCATTTCTGGCGGGCCGCTGGCCATGGCGACGACAGGCGCGGATTCCGGCACTCGGTGGAGATATTTTGCAAGCAGCACGCAAGCAACTTTCTTGGCTTGACGACAATTCAAAACCATTATAAAATTTATTCTTGAGGGACGCACCTGAGGATTGTGGAGTGCCAGGAGAATCGGCTGAGGGATCGGATTCTCAATGAGTTTTTGCGCACAATGCGCGAAGCCCTTATTTGTCTCCGAAACGCTTGGCAGCATATCTCGGCTGAGGCGCCCGCCGAGACCGTCTCTAGTGGCCCGGCGGCAACGCCTGGGAGTTTTCCTCCGTACCGGCCGGAAGGACGACCTTTTCCCGCCACAAGCGTACGGCGGCGACCCACGCCGCCACCACGATACCAGCCGCCGGCACGGCAATCAGTGCACCCCAGATCCCCCATAGATCCGCTCCGATCATTAAAGCCACCACCGACAACACCGGATGCAACCCGACCTGTGAGCGAATAATTCGCGGCCCCAGCAACTGAGATTCAATTAGATGCACGACGCCCAACAAGACTAACACTTCTGCCACCGTAAGCAGTGGCCGTGCGCTTAAGGACGCCAGCAAGATCGGCAACAGGGCACCTAAAACCGGCCCAATCAAAGGGATTAGTTCCATCACCGCGGCGATGATCCCAACCACCAGTGGATAGGGCAATCCGATAATCCAGCTGCCGAGGCCGAAGGCTAAGCCGACAATGGACGATAACAATAACTGGCCACGGACGTAACCGCCCACCACCCGGCCCAGCGTGTGCTCGACGGCTAGCAGGCCCTCCCGCTGGGGAGGAGGTACCAAGCGTACGATGGCCACATGAATCCGTTCGGCATCCACCAGCAGATAGATGGTTATAAAGAGCGTTATCGCAGTTTCCACGATGCTGTCGACAAAATGGGTCACCAAGCTAACCATCCGGCTGATGATAAAGCTTGAACTGCTCAGGATTCTGCCCTCAATAGAGGATAGGTTGGTCTTGATCCCGGCGTGCCGAATCCATTGCAAGAGGCCCGGCATTCTGACCTTAACAATCGCCAGGTCCTTGGGGATGCGACCCACTAATCCGGCCATCTGATGCACCAAAATTCCCACCATGGTCCCGCCGCCCGCGACGACGATGAGTACAGTTCCCGCCACCACGACTAGGATGGCCCAGTTTCTCGGCCAGATCCGGGAAAGCCGTTCCACCAAGGGACTCAACAGCATCTGAAAGATTAATCCGAAACCAACTACCAGCACGACGTTGGTTATATGGGAGATAAAGAGGGCTAACACCCATATAATCAGCCCCGAGCCAATCACGACCATGACCCCGTCTCGGGCCATGCTCAACCGATGCGCCCAGTCGCTTGAGGACGGCTTAGCCACCAGAATAGATACCTCCTTCATTCCTTCTATTGTACGAACGTTTGTGAAGGAATGCTAGGCTTCGCGGACGATGACTGGCTTGAACCTCCCGACCGAGTAGCCCCAGTGCACCGCATGTATTACAATGACGTTAAGACTCGGGCCTCGACGGGGCTTAGAGGGGGATTTGCGCTGGACCACGGCCGCTCACCCATTATTTCCCGAAGACGTCATGCCCGCAGTATCACCAGAAATGCCAGCCTGATCTTCGGCGCTACCTTAGTAAGTCGGTTGGCGGGTTTCGTCCGTGAAATTGCGATGGCCTTGATGTTTGGCACCAGTGCGGGTACCGATGCCTGGCTCATCGCGTCGGTGGTCCCCAACCTGCTGTTTAGTACGATTAACGGCGCCTTGGCGACGACCATCGTACCCGTCTTGACCGACGGTGAGAGGGATCACAGCCGGCGTTCGATGAACCACTTTGTGCAAGAATTGTTCACCGTGGTCGTTCTTATTTCACTCGCCTTGATGGTCCTGGGCGAGCTCTTCGCCCCCTTTCTCATCCACGCTATCGCCCCCGGATTTGCCCGCACGCCCCACGAGGATCGCTTGGCCCTAATCATGACTCGGTGGATGATCCCCACCATTCTCATGTGGGCCCTGGCCGGATTGGCCATCGGCCTACTACAAAGCCGCGAAGACTACTTGCCCGCCGCCATGTCTCCCGTGGTCATCAACGTTGTGCGCATCGCCACAATCATCATTTTGGGCAGCATTTGGCACATCGTCGGGGTGGCCATTGGATTTTCCTTGGCCGTCTTAAGCCAGTTGCTGCTGCTCATTCCTTCACTGCGCCACACCGGATACCGTTTGAAATTTCGCTGGCGATTCGGCCATCCGCTTTTGCGGCGCATCGGACAAATTGCCGTCCCCTTCTTTCTATCTAGTTCGGTGGGCACGATTGGGCTAATCGTTGACCGCATATTGGCCAGTTTCTTAGTGGTAGGAAGTTTGGCCGCCCTAAACTACTCGTTCGTCCTGGTACAACTGCCGATTAGCCTGCTGATTTCCTCGTTGTCGACGCCTATCTATACTCGCCTCGCCCAATACCACAGCAGACGGGACATGGAAACCTTTAACGCGTTGGCGATCCAGGGATTTCGCCTCGTGTTGCTTATGATCGTACCGATGACCGCCTGGTTTCTCATTCTCAGAGTACCCATCTTACGGCTCATTTACCAACACGGCGCCTTTTCCAACCGCTCCACCGCTTTAAGCCAGGGCACTCTTTTCTACTTTGCCGTTGGCCTGCCCGGGTTTGCCACCGCCTTTTATTTGCAGCGCCTCTTCTTTGCCACCCAAGACACCACTCATCCCGCTCGCTTCAGCGTGATCACCATTCTCATCAACATCGTCGGCGATCTCCTGCTCGTCCATCCCCTTAAGGCGGACGGCCTGGCTTTGGCCACCGGCGGCGCCCAATGGGTCAACGCCTTCTTGCTGGCTCGGCTTGCCTTTCAATCCGATTCGCAGCGCCAGTCGTCGCTGCTGCGCCCGCTTGCTTCCGTCGGCGTGGGCGGCCTAGTGGCGGCCTCGGTCACCGAAGCGGTCGCACGGGCCTTGGGGCTCGCCCATTGGTTTGGCGTAGCCGCGTTAATCGGCGGACTGGCGCTGGTCGCGGTCATCTCTGGTGCCGTGTACCTGTTCGTGCTGGCACTGCTCCACTACCCCGAACTCGACCGCCTGCGCTATCAATTATATCGATCCTTGAATCCTTCTTAGTATTCCCATTTTTTTCCTTTTACAGTATAATGGCGGGGGAGGAGTGAAAATATTGTCAATGGCGACCCACCAGTCGAGGGAATCGGAAGATTCCCCGCGTGGTGCGCGGCGGCGGTCGCGGAAATGGCGGATCGGGCTCGTCATCCTCATTGTCGGTCTTTTGCTATGGCAGCTCAATCCGGTCATCTGGGGTGCTACGGGGCTAGTCCATCTGCTTAAGCTGGGTGAAGGCCCTCGTGCATTCCTGGCGACCCTAATTCATCATTTGTATCGCGCTATAACCGCCAGCATTCGTGGTGCCACGCGTTAGTCCAACAAGCAGACGGCATGAGCCTTGGGCTCATGCCGTCACCAGCGGACGTCAGCCCCTACCCAAGCGCAGCAAAAACAAAAACAGGTTGACTATATCGATTACAATATAGGTGGCCAACACAACGGCCAGCCCTCGCTCGGGAAAGGCCAGTCGGCGGTATCGCAGCAGCGAAAAGTCCACGATCAGATAACCGGTGAAGATTGCCACCCCGATCACGTTGAACATCGGACTCATGGCAATCCCGGTAGCGCCCGGTACAACCAACGACACCAAGCCGGTCACCATCAGCATCAGCAATCCGATCATCAAGAGCGGCGCCAGTCGCGAAAAATCCCAAGGGATCCACGAGACCAAGGCCGCCGAAAACGCCACCGCCAATACCAAGGTCCCCAAGGTGAACAATAATAGACTGGCATCCGTGTAGGCCACCGACCACACCAATGGTCCTACCACCACACCCATGCCCACCGAGACGCACAGCGCCCACGGCAGTACCGCCTGCGCGCGCCGGGCAGCGCGGTTGACCATCAGCGTGCCCCCAAAGAGCATCACCACACCAACCCACATGCCCACCGTGCCGACCACTACACCCAATATCGTTGACGCCGACAACACCAACAATAACAATGCAACGTAGCCGAGCGTGCGACCCATCAGCGAACCGTGAACGCCTGCTTGAGGCCAGCTATTAGAGGCCTGCGGCGAGCGACCATACATGGTATCACCTTCTTTGTCAAGGAATCGCGGCGGCGGTCGCCGCGCAACAACCAAAGCACAAAACCCTTGACCCATTGTATGGGGCCATCCCGTTTTATTATACGCCAGTGGTCAAGACTGCGCGAGGCAAGGTCTGTAGCGGATGTATAAAAAAAGGGCGACAGCTTGGCCTTGATGCATGTGCCCACTCGTCGGCTGTGCTCCGTCCAAGGACGCCGACAAGTCCCCGTCATCACCAGATGACACTGACCGTGCGCGTATCTATATATTAGGCAAGAAATGCTTGCATTTAGACTCGAGGACCAAAGCTAAGTACACTGGTCGAATCAGCCCAGGGGGTTGGATATTTCCTGCACTTTCATGTAGCGTATCCTCACTATTCCAAAGCAAAGTGAGGAATCTATTCCATGAGAAAGCCCCAATTACATGAACGATATCAAGCCGTGAAGATGGTGTTCTTGGGATACCCGTACGACCGCATTGTCGCCGTGCTCGGCCGCTCGATCCCCAGCATCGTCCACTACGTGGACCGTTTCGGCAAGGCGGGCTGGCTGGATTGGTCGCAAGCGTATCGCCCGGACGGCAGGCCAAATTGACCCCCGAGCAAAAACAACAATTGGTCGATATAGAGATGTTGAGCTCTGCGACAACTTAAGGATCTCCGACAGGAACTCATGGTTCTTTTCAAACCTGACTTCAC
>JAJZXC010000100.1 GCA_021846365.1 Bacillota bacterium
GGGAGTGATCCCGGAACCCCCCGCCTCGGCCTAGCCAGGCGGTGGGAGAGTTCATCACACACGGGCCGCGCCCTGGTGCGGGCGAACGGCTGTTTCGACATTTCTGCCGGAGGGCATTGGGTGGCTCCAGGCATTTCGCACCAGCATTGCCGGACTCTCCAACCGAACCAGGGATGGCACCATGAGCAAAAAATGTTTCTGCCTGATGACGGAAGCCGACTTTATTGTCCGTGCTTAGGTGTGTTCTCAATACTGCTGCTACCCATGCTTAAGGGCAGGATTGGGTGCCACTGCTACCGTCGCATGCATCTACAAACGAAGGGAGATACGCGCTTCCTGCCCATGACTAAAGCCAGGGGCTTGCGCGCGGCAATTTGGTGAACAGTAGGCTGCGAGTGGGCCATCTCTATCCGGCCGAAATGAGTCTTTACGGCGACCGCGGCAATGTGCTGGCGCTCATCCGAAGGTTGCAGTGGCGAGGGATGGCGGTCGAGGTGGTGCCGATCGAGCGCGATACCCTGGTGGATTGGCAGACTATCGACCTGTTGTTTATGGGGGGTGGCGAAGATTCGCACCAGGTCCGAATTGCCGACGATTTTCGGCGCCGGGCCGAAGCCATCGTTCCCCGGTTGCGGCGCGGCCTGCCCATGTTGGCGATTTGCGGGGCATATCAACTGCTGGGACAGGAATATGTGACTGCCGACGGTCGTAGGCTATCCGGGGTAGGATTTTTAGACGTGCATACGGAGGCTGCCAGTGACCGACGCCAAATCGGTAACGTGGTGGCCGAGATCGAGGCCATGGACATTACGCCGAAGACGTTGGTAGGGTTTGAAAATCATGGAGGGAGGACGTTTTTGGGCCCCGGTGCGATCCCGTTGGCGAGCGTCAGCAAGGGATCGGGCAATAACGGAACCGACTGCACCGAAGGTGCCGTCCGCAATCATGTCATCGGGACATATCTCCACGGATCGCTGTTGCCCAAAAACCCTCATCTTGCCGATCGCCTCTTGGAATGGACATTGGCCTACAAAGCGGGCGAGTGCCGGCTTGAACCTCTCGCTGACGACTGGGAGTACCGGGCGCACCAAGACGTTGTCGCGCGTTATGGGCGGGTGCGGGGAAGGCAATAAGGAGGTCAATTTCGTGCCCTCACTGGACGTCAGAGGACGGGGAATTAGTCAGCCAGCGCAGGGAGCAGGAAAGCTCGCGCAGAAGGGCAGGGAATATCGATGGGATTTGATCTGCTGAATCCGGTCCACATTATTCTGTTGCTGATTGTTGCGCTTCTCTTGTTTGGGCCCAAAAAGTTGCCGGAAATCGGTGCTGGCCTCGGCCGCAGCATACGGGAGTTTAAGCAGGCAATGGTCGGCATTGGAGATCATCCCTCATCATCCAAGGATGACGAGGGTATCGACCAAAGTCCTAACGATACCGTATAATCGTTATACTCTGATTGACGCTCATGCGTCGCAACCTGAAGGACGAGCTATGGCAGAATTGGAACGGTTGATTGGACGCACTCCGTTGGTGCGTTTGACTAAGATCTCAAATCACTACGCCATGGAAGTGGCGGCTAAGCTGGAGGGATTTAACCCCGGCGGGTCGATCAAGGACCGCACCGCGTGGTCCTTGATCCAAGACGCCTTGGATAATGGATTGATTCACGCCGACTCGGTGATCATTGAGGCGACTTCCGGCAACACCGGCGTTGCCTTGGCCATGGTCTGCGCCGAGCTTAGCCTGCGGCTGATTCTCTTCATGCCGACGGGGCAAAGTGAAGAGCGCAAACAGCTATTTTGGGCTTATGGCGCCACCGTCATTGAGACACCGCAGAGCGAGGGTACCAGGGGTGCCATCCAACGCGCCAAGGCGGTGGCTGCCGCCATGCCCGGCGGATTGATGCTACGGCAGCACGAAAATCCCGCGAATCCGCGCGTGCATGAAGAAACCACCGGTCCTGAACTGTGGCGGGATACCGATGGCCGTATCGACGTCTTTATCGCCGGAGTTGGCACTGGCGGCACCATTACCGGCACCGCCCGCTATTTGAAACGAATGAACCCGTCGACAGAGGTGGTGGCGGTAGAGCCGGCGGCCTCGTCGGTGCTGTCGGGACGACCGCCCGGCCTGCACAAGATCCAGGGGATTGGGGCTGGGTTTGTCCCTGCCGTTTATGACCCCGAGGTGGTCGACCGGGTAGTTGCGGTCGAAGATGACGCGGCCTGGTCGGCCGCCCGCATACTGCCCCGCCAGGAGGGACTGTTGGTAGGCATCTCTTCCGGCGCCGTCTACCACGTCGCCGAAGAACTGGCCAAAAGCGGACAATATGCGGGCAGGCGAATGGTCCTCATCTTTGCCGATTCCGGCGAGCGCTATCTATCTACTGGTTTGTACGAGCCTACGGACGCCGAGTGGGTCAAAACCAGGCTGCCAGACGACATTCGGGCGCGGATTTTTGATGGCAAGGATTCCGCCGATGCCTTTTGAGTGCCGTTTCCCACGCCCGGGTCAGCTCATCGCCCGGGGGGGGGTCTCGGCTCCGGCTCAAAGGCGGTCGTTGCGGGGCTATTTGACACCCGCGCGGCCGTTTAAACTGGCATCCGATCGCAGCCACCTGAGCGTCGCCGGCAGAAGACTTCTGCTCTGGGACCAGCGCCGGATGTCAATCGGCAAGGGCGCCACGAACGAGGATCTGCCGGGAATTGCGACCGGAGAGCTTTCTTGATGCCAATCGCCCCTTGTCCTATGCTGTCGATAGGCTCCGCGAGGCGCCTTCGGTTGGTCCCACCGGTGGTCTGCCGGATGGGGTCACTCCCGCCCGTCGGTCGCAGACTGGGACCAGAGGTCGAGGAAGGTTTGCAGCGACCGCACGCGCAGTTCGATATCGGCCTTGCAGGCCCTTAAGCGCGTGCGTCCAGGACCGGTCAGTTGGTAAACCCGCACCGGCGCCCCGCCGGTCCCGGTTTCCCAGCGCGAAGACAGCGCGTCCTCCGCTTCCAATCTGCGTAGAAGATGGTATACGTAGCCGTCGTCCACCGCCCACTCGGGCGGCAGGAGCGCCTGCAGGCGACTGATCAAGCCCGCGCCGTGCAGCGCCTGGCGAGAGATCAAAAGGAGCACAAAGGCTTCCAAATGCTTTCCGGTCTGATAACTTCGCGAATTAGACAAAGGGCTCACTCCTGCCATTGCTCAACGTCGGCCCGTTCTGCTACGGCATGACCCATCACCTCGGCGCGGATCAAGGCGCGGTCGGCTTTTGGCCCGCATCGGGAGGGGGTGCCGTCAGCGTCACCAGTCCGACCATGCCCACCACCAGCGCGGCGGCAAAGGCACCGCGAAATCCCCACCAGAACCACAGCGGATAAAGAAGAGCGCTCTGGTTGGGGGTAGGCCCCAGGCCATGCAGCATCCAGGTCAGGGAGAGAAGGATGGAGGCCAAGGCCACCCCCACCGCCCGTCCCAAGTTGCGCTGGGTGGCCAAAATGCTGGAGGCGAGGCCGGTTTGGCTACGGCTGACCGAATTCAGGACCGCCGCGTTGTTGGGAGACGAATAGAGACCGGCGCCGGCACCCACCAGCAGCAAGATGGCCCACACGCTCCAGAGTGGGGCATGGCGCGGCAGAATAAGGAAAAGGGCGTCGGCGATCATGAGCATTGCCATGCCTAGCCGTCCCGGCCAGAGCACGCCAACTTGATCCAGCCAGCGGCCGCCGAGGGGGGAGACAACGATCATGGCGAGGGCCTGGGGAACTAGGCTAAGGCCGATAAGACCGGGCGCCAGACCGAGTTCATAGTGGAGATAAAAAGGCAGCAAGAAGGCGGGGAACATCATAAGCACCCAGTAGGCCATACCCGAGATCAAGTTGCGGCTAAATGGCTGAATGCGAAAGACACCCAACGGAATGAGGGGTTCGGAGCGCCGGGCCTCCCAGCGGATAAAGCCGTAACTGGCAGGAATGTCAAGCACCAGGAGGGCGGCTCCCCATACTCGGTGCCAGTCAGAGAGCCCAAATTGCAACAGCGAGGTCAGCACCATGAACCATGCTGCGCCGAGCCAGTCGAGATCCCTAAGCACGGTCCCTGGGTCGGGGGTGAAACGGGGGATATAGTGCCATGAACCCCATAGCCCCCACAACCCGACGGGCAGATTAATCCAAAAGATGCTGCGCCAACCAAGCCAGGCGGTGAGAATCCCGCCGAGCGGGGGGCCGGCCAGGGTACCCGCCGCCACCACCGACCCGATCATCCCCAGCGCCTGTCCCCGTTGTTCGAGGGGAAAAATTTGCACGATGATGGCCATGACATTGGCCATGATGGTGGCTCCGCCCAGCGCTTGAAAGCCCCTGGCCAGGACTAAGACGAGAAAACTGGGAGCGAGCGCACTAAATAGCGAGCCGGCGACGAAAAAGCCGATGCCGGCCAAAAAGACTTCCCGACGCCCAAGCGCGTCGGCAACGCGGCCGGTAATGGGGAGCAGGCCGGTGATGACCAGCAGATATGCGGTGATGACCCACTGCAAAGTCTCGATGGGGAGCGCAAAACGATGTTGCAATACGGGTAAGGCCACGTTGACCACGCTGGCGTCCAGATTGACCATAAAGGTTCCGGTGGTGGCGGCGGCAAAACTTAGCCAGAGCGGGCGTCCACTCAGGATTTGGGTTGGAGAAGGCTCTGCGGACAAATTACCTGCGGTCGAACGAGACAGCTGATGGCCTCCTTTCTTTAACGAAACGCTTAGGACGAATCAATATCCCCTAGGAGCTTGTCCATAAATTGAAATCTCGGTCATTCGTTGCCCCGTATATATGGTTATCGTTGGATCGGTTCCATATATATGGTGTGTCCCGATGTAGACAAGCTCCTAGTGACGCAGCCGCCCGTCCGTCGCCTCGCCGACCGCCATGCTCGCTGAGGACGTCTCGGCGCTACCAGGTGGGTCTTCACCGACTGGTGGCGAGTTGGCCAAGGCCACCGTCCGTGCATGCACGTTGGTCAGGGCGGCGGCCAGCATACGAGCCCGGCGTGAAACACCATAAATCTGACTGTGACGTAACCACTGCTATTTGGTGTAGTATACTGCAAATTGCAGTGATCCGCAAGGTGCGCCCTCTTGCCGTCTTGCCCCCAGTGATTTTTGTTGGCATGGACATCGCTTGGGTTGGTACCTCTAATGCCGCGCTGGACGACCCTCGCCATCCTCTATCCGTGGCGGCTGTCGCTGCGGTTGGGGATGGTGCCGTCGCCAAGCGACGGTAGCCAGCAAGGCCAACGGGTAGACAAAGATGAAGAGGAGGACGAAGGGCACTGCCTGCGCGCTCCAGCGGTCGGACACTTGCACGTTGGGGACGAGGAGGGCAATCGAGAACACCGCCAACGCAAGTCCCAGTATGACGCCCCGATACCAGGCCAGCGTGCGTTGGCGAAGCATGGGGAGCAGCGCATGGGCCAGAGACCAGAATCGAACACTTATGAAAAACAAGGATAAAATTCCCCAAAAAGCGACCGCCAGCACGCCGAGCTTGTCGATCAACAAGCCGACTACGCTAATCAGGCGAAGGGCGGAAACCCCCGGCCATTCAAGGTGGATTAAATACCAAGGATTTTCCGTGCCCAAGGTGGCGGCCAAGACGGCAGCATAGAACAAGCAAGACAGTGCCAGCATCCAGTAGGTGTAGCGGCGGGCCCGGGGTTGATCTTGGCGGCGCACATACGGCCAAAACAGGGGAATGGCTTCAAAGCCAACAAAAATATAGAAGGTATGGAGAGCGCCCAGCATGGTGGGATAAAGCCGCAAATGCCCCGATGGCCATAGCGCGTAAGTGTCCGCAACATGCGGCACGAGGAGGATTAGCATCGCAATTGAGACGGCCATGATCGGAATATAGACCACCTGAATAGTTCGCACCAGAGCGGGCAAATCCCACCACGTAATGTATGCGGACACGGCCGTCACCACAAGTTCGATGATCCATGGGCTGGTGTCGGGCAGAAAAAAAGTTACGATTACATAGGTGAATTGGGTCAATGCCACAACCGGCAAGATGAGCTGGACCAGGGTATCTGCCAATCCGAACGCCCAGTATGCGGGACCGGGCCAAATTCGTCGAGTCTTTCCCAGCAGCGTTTCCTCGGGATCGACCATGGCCACCTTTAACAATAGCCAGGCTTCGACAAAGGCCATCGCCCAGTCGGCGATCAATCCCCACCACGCGTCGTTGCCTGCCTGCAATACCAGCAGGCGGGGAAATTCGAAGATGCCGATGCCCATAAAGGCGGTGCTTTCCAAGATCGCGTATTGCAGAGGTGAGATGTGTCGCGTGGTCTCGCGCATGCAGGTTGCCTCCGTCTGCGAAAGTGGCGCTGGGCAGGTTGATTTCACGTAGTGTCCCCGAGCTGGCGCAGCTGAACATGCGCCGTAACCTTCCAGACAGCGTGCCGGTAGGCGTCAAGCCATCTTTTGAGCGCATGTGGGTGCTGCCAGACATAAGCATTTCCCCAGGAAAAGGGATCTAATCCCTGCCGTCCGAGCGATTGCAACAACTGCCGACACTGAACGGTCAACTCGTGTTTGACCGCCTTGGTCAGCCAGGCCAGGTGGGGTTGTACACTTAGAGGAATCGGAAACGAATAGACGTTGCCGGTTACGGCCAAATTCACGCCCAGATACAGTCTCGACCGTTTCCACTCGGCGGACAGTCGCGGCTTCGCCTGCAGTGAATCTACGCTGACACTCTGACCATGCCAGCTGAGATCAATCGTCCCCTTGCTGGTGCGTCCGAGCACGTAGCCGAGCACGCTGGTTTGATGGTGGGATAATATGCGCGCGACCCGGTTGCCCTGATAAAACACGACGGATTGAATCTGAAAGCCCACGCCTATGGGCTTTATCAAGGGCAGCCAGAGGTTGCGGGCCGGGGCGAACTGCGCCTGTTCGACATCCCACATTTGACGCTTAAGGTCAACCACTTGACAGTGCGCACACCAAAACCCGGTGGAAACGTATAGGGGGGCGAGCGAGGTGGTCTGCGACTTGGCGGTCAGCACCTTCTGTACCGGAGCACTGGTAGCCATCGCATACGCTGTCTTATCCAAGGTCCCCATTCGGATGAGCGTATCGGCGATATTACGGAACTGACTGGCCGACAGGTGGGTCGACAGAATAAGGGTTTGCAATTGCCCGAGATATAAATCCTTGTTGATGTCGGCTTGTGCATGCGTAAAGGCGCGGGCCGCGGTGGGGCCGCTTCCGGTCAGAATGAACGTGGTCGGTGACGATCCACTCTTGCTGTTTCCCATACTGGGGCGGGCGAGGCCGGTTAGGGTGGGAATCTGGAATATCATGGAGATTTGGCCGTGTGGAGCGGGAGCAAACCCCAACCCGAGCACCAGGGCACGATGATTCAGCGGACGGTTGTCGGCGCAACCGGAAAGCATTAGCGCGCCCAACAGGGCTGTCAGGACAAGTTTGCGGCGATTGCGCATCATGGCGTGGACGACCCTTTGGGGGGGCGCAGATGAAAGCGATCGGGCGGGGTATTGGAAGACGCCGCTTGGCGGATCTCGGGACGCGCGCTGGTCGGTCGACGGAGTAGATTGGGCATGGGAGCGCGTATCCAGGCATCGGCCCAAGATTGAGTGCGCAGGGGTCCAAAGGGGGTGAGATAGGGGATGCCGAATGGCTCGAGACCGGCCAAATAGGCGACAATGCCCACCGTTACCAGAAGAATTCCAAAAACCCCCAAGGCATACGCACCGATTACCATTACCCAAAACAACCAGCGCCAAGGCGTGGACATTTCAAAACTCGGCGTGGTGAAAAGTCCCAGTGCGGTCAGGGTGGCGCTGACAATCATGACGTCGTCGACGATACCGGCTCTGACGATGGCGGTGCCGACGACGACGGCGCCGACCGTGCCCAAGGTGACCGCCAGTTCCTTCGGGAGGCGGTTGGCCGCCTCGCGCAATATCTCGATAATGACATACATGATGACCACTTCGGCGACCGGCGGGAAGGGGACTCCCGCGCGAGACCCGTCGATGGTCAAGAGCAGCATGGTGGGCATCAAGTTGAGATTGACCGATGTCAACGCGATATATAGCGGCATCAGATACAGGCCTAAGAGCAGGGCCACCAGGCGAATGATGCGCACCAGGGTACCATCCCACCAGGACACAGAGTAGTCCTGCGACGTCTTATAAAAGTCCATCAGCGTCATCGGCAAGAGGACGCTAAAGGGATCGTTGTCAACCAAGATCGCGATCTTGCCCTGTGCCAGTTCGCGGGCCACCCAGTCGACCCGGTCGGACAGGCGGTACTGAGGGAACAGGCTGAATCTGTGCTCCACCAGGTACTCCGCCAGGTCGTTGGCTCGGGTGATCACATCTCGGTTGACACCCTCGACCCGGTCGATTACCCGCGCAAGCAAGTCTTGGTTAACGATGCCGTCCAAATAGGCGACCATGATCGGAGTGTGACTAATCACCCCGACAGTGTGCTGATCGAAGTGCAGCAACGGCGAGCGAATCCAGCGCCGAAGCTGATCCATGTGGGTCAGGCCGACTTCGTTAAACGCCTCCTGAGGGCCACGCACAGCGGGTTCGATATTGGTGGCGGGAATTGCCCGCGCCGGATATTTCACCGTGTCCACCAGGATCACCGACGCATTGCCGGCCACAAAGACGGCCGCGTTGCCAGAGAGTACCTTAGTCTCAATTTTGGACCAGACCGCGGTCGTCGTTAGATGGCCGGCGGTTATCAGTTGCGTGCGCGCGGCGTCGAACACATCCGTAGGAGTTGGCGGATCCTCACCCGGGGCGTCCATCAGCCGTTGCACGGTGTCTTGATCGATCATTTCGTTGTCCGAAAGTCCGTCCACGAATGCGATCAGGGCTGGCCATCTCCAGCCTTTCCCCAACCAAAAGCTCCGCACAATGAGGTCGGGTGACTGGTCGAGCATGGCTTTTAAGTGCGTGCGGGCGGCGTTCAAATCCCCGTCAAAGCGCATCCCGCCGCGACGACGCACTCCGCGGAGGGCTACCGCAAGGGTGGAGTCCAGCGCCTCCAGCGCTCTGAGCAAGTCGGTGACTTGGCCTTTCCGCCGACGTTTTACTAGCCAGCGGCGGAGGTGGATCAGCCTGCGAGCAACGCCGGCCGCACCGCTAAGTTGTGGTGAGGGCATATCGTCACCTCCGGCCATGTGTAGATTATTATGCGATCTTCTTAAGCGGTGTATGTATTGGGATCCTTGACCGCACCGACGGCTTAAGGGGTTTATGCCCGCGGTCGAGTAGAATATGATGCTAGCAAGACAAGTTGGAGGGGCATCAGATGTCAGCGGATTTACTGTGGCCGGTGGAGGTGGTGTCTGTCGGCGGCGACGGAATGACGGCCGCCGAGCGCCGAGCGCTGGCGGTGGATGACGACTTGGTGGAAAGTCGAGAGATGAGCTCCCTGCCGTGGCAGCCTGCCTGGAGTTGGTACCCCTTAGGGCTTCCTCATTGGGGCATTGCGAAGGCGGGGGAAGTGCCTCGGGTCTGGTTCGCCGGCAGACCGCAAGGTCAGGAGAGGATGGTCCTTCAGGAAACCGTGCTGGCGGTGGGACGGCGCCGGGAGGCGTTGTCACCTTTAACGCGGGCCAACTTGGACACGCTTTCCGCTCACGTCACCCTGGCGGTGCTTACCACCCCTGACTGTCCGCGTTGCGCCCAGGCGGTCCGCTGGGCTCATGCGATGGCGCTATACCAGCCAAAGATTGTGAGCGTGGCGATTATGCTCGATGCCTGCTGGGAGCTCACCAAGTCACTCAAGGTCGCGAGCGTTCCCGTCATCTTTATTGGATGCCACCGCATTGACGGCATCGTCGACGAATGGACGTTGGGCCAACGAGTGTCGGCAGTTGGTCACCAAGCGGCGCCGCTAGGGGAAACACTGGAGGTAACCGACCATCAACGAGAGGAATAATTTGGGGTCAGTGCGGATGCCATTCCCATTGAAATAGCCCTCCTCCCGGGAGGGGAACGGGCCCGCGATAGGCGTGGTTTTCACACGCTAGAATTCTATTACTATCGTGTGTCGAGGTGCTCGGCAGATGTTCACGGGTTTTAAGGTCTTTTGCTGACGACAAGATACATTTTACGTCCTCCACGCTTGCGGTAGACAGCCACTAAGGCATCAAATTTTCGGAACAGCCAACCGCGTGTCATGACATGCGGAAATGTGGAAGATGGTCGGAAAACTTGCGCCTGATATCTCCGCCCTGAGCGGCGGAGTCTTACGGCGCATCTGATAGGGTGACTCAATTTTGGACTTGGAGTGGTTTTGGGGTGAGGCTCGGCAATCCCCGGCGAAGTCCTAGATTGCCGACCTATTCTGTACGCGTCGTTGGCTTAGAGTGTAGCTCTGTCAGAGGTGCGTTCTGAACCCTTATTGGTATCGGCGTTAGATCGGTGTCGAACGCCAAACAATTCACCCACCTGAGGGCAGCTTTGCTTCAGGATGAGCTATGCCGCGATATTGCAACTGTCAACCCCGTTGACTGGTGACTATTCCATCGTGACCCCATTCATGCCCAATCGTACACCCACTCTTAAAGATGACACCTAACGTAAAGATCAGCTTCACGCTGTGCTACGGCCCGGCTTCTCTATTTCGACTAACAAGATACGTTTCTTGGCCACGTCCATCGGCTTAGGTTCGGCTCAATCTGTCTTCATACGGGGCGGCGCGAACCCACCGCGCTTTCGCCTTCAAAATCGGCACAAAGTTGCCAGATCTGCCCTTGACGAGAGATACCCTACTTGGTATTAATATATTTCATACGCATGGACCACCACAAGAGGAGGGACAGCATCGTATGTTTGGCTTGAAACCACGGATCGCACAGATCTCTGCCGCCGAGTTGGAGGAGCAGTTGAAGCAACTCGCAAGCGTTTACGTGCTCGACGTTAGGACCCCGGCTGAATTCAAGCAGGGTCATATTCCGCAGGCCAAACTGGTGCCTTTGGCGGAGTTGGGCAGTCGTCTACACGAAATTCCCCAAGAACGAACCGTTATCACCGTGTGCCACTCGGGTTCTCGCAGCCGAGTGGCCGCGTCCTGGCTGCAACAAGCCGGGTATGAGGTCAAGAATCTGGTCGGCGGCATGTTGCGCTGGCGGGGACCGGTTTGCTAGTGCAGACGCTGCTGGGGTGGTAGAGTAACCCCCCTATATTGCTTAAACCCTGGTACGTAGCTAGGAGGCGAGTTGCATGGTAAGGCATCTGAGTCCTGAACGCGTGGTGACGCTCGCCCGTGCCGGGCAGGCCATGATCGTTGACGTCCGCGAAAGCGGAGAGTATGCCGACGGCCACATTCCGCGGGCCAAACACATTTCACTGGGTCAGCTCGTTCACCGTCTCCAGGAATTGCCCAAAGACAAGACGGTAGTTGTCGGATGCCGCTCGGGTAGCCGCTCTCATAAGGCAGCCGAACTGCTCAGCGAGGCTGGATTTCGCAATGTGTACAACATGTCGGGCGGCATGCAGCACTGGTCGGGTCCGACCGTGCAACGTTGATCGCTG
>JAJZXC010000101.1 GCA_021846365.1 Bacillota bacterium
CCGGACGATTCTCCGTTCAAGCGCGGACTCAGTCACTTCCTTGCCGAGTTTGGTCATCGGGGTGTCTACGAAGTGGATATCTCCAATCCGAGATGGCAAGAGGATCCCTCCTATCTCTTGAACGCGGTGCGGAGTACGTATAAGACCGCCGATCTGACCCAGGTGAAGGATGGCCAGAAGAAACGGAACGCGCTCGCCCGGCGAGAAGTGGCGAGCCGGGTCCCGTGGTTTGGCCGCTGGCAAGTGCACTACTGGCTCCATCAAGCCGTGGCGGGTGCCAGACTGCGGGAAGCGGGCAAAAGCATGGTGATCAAGCCCTTGGCGGTAAGCCGTGCCATTTTTCTCGAAGTGGGGCACAGACTCGCTGAGCGCGGAATATTGGCCGAGCCGACAGATATTTTTCATTGTGCCTGGAGTGACGTGCTGCCGCTGTTGCTGGGCGAATGGGACGGTCAGGGATTGGCCTATTTGGTCCGTGAGCGCAGATTGCAGCATGATAGCCTCGAAGAGCGGCGGCCTCCCGACCTGATCATCGACGAGGCTCCGCAGATGGTGGCCGCCCAATTGTCACCGAACGATAAAGTGTTGCAGGGGATCGGGGCCGCCGCCGGCAGGGCATCGGGACCGGCGGCGATCATCGCCAGTCCCCTTCAGGGGGCAAAGCTCCAAAACGGGGACGTCCTCGTCGCCCCGTCCACTGACCCCGCGTGGACTCCGTTGTTTTTGAGGGCGTCAGCACTGGTAATGGAGACGGGCGGTGTGGTATCTCACGGTGCCATCGTCGCCCGCGAATATGGGATTCCTGCGGTGGTCAACGTTGCCGGCGTGTTGGGAGTCTTGGTGGACGGCCAAGACGTCACGGTGGATGGCGACCAGGGACAGGTCTACTGGTAGGTGCCGTCGGCAGTGAGTTAAGGAGTCGCTCGCGGTGGCGTAAGCATATGGTCGGCCAAAAGAGATTTTTCGATCTAGTCCACTGTACATACTATGCGGCGTAGTGAAGACCCATTTGTTTCACTCATTATTTGGGGGTCGTAATGACATGTAGGCGATGCGCTAGGCCAATTCTCTGAAAGTCTGCTCACCCAAGCCGATTTTGTCTGTGAGCGCTGTGCACAGACCGATAATGCCGACCACAATGCAACCGTGATTAGCGCGAAGCGGGATATTAAAGAAGCTTCTTTCCGGCGATGCGCTCGCTAAACCTCACAAAACAATGGCCACAAAGCTGGTCATAGCGCCTGCGAGCGGTCGTCGGGAACGCGTTCCCGCAAGCCTCCGGTTTTAGTCGTGGAGCCTATGACAATTCGCTGAGCATATCAATCTTCGGTTTGGTGGATTCGCCGACCACAAACGTCGGCGGTAGGATGACCTTTCTCGGTGATCCGGTGGGATCCTCGATATGCAGGAGCAATAACTGCACGGCCGCCCGGGCCATTTCCTGAAGCTGCTGCCGAACCGTGGTGAGATGAGGATCGGCAACTTCCGCCAAGATGGTCCCGTCATAGCCGACCAGTTGGATTTGCTCGGGCACCTCAATTCGTTGTTCCCGACAGAAGCGCAAGATGCCCAAAGCAAAGAAATCGGTGGTGGTAAAGATGGCCAGTGGCCAAGGTCCAGGCACCAGGTTGTGCTCGCAGGCGCGGTAGCCGCCTTCGACAGACGATTCCTGGCTGGTCCAATGGCTGATGTCGCGGATTCCATGTTCGCGCAATGTTTCGGTAAAACCCTTGTGGCGGTCGCGGCTAGACCGCCATCGCATGGTTTCGGTCAAGATTGCCCACCTTTGCGGTTTGCACTGCAAGAGGTGCTTGGCGACCAGCCGTCCGCCGAGTTCGTCGTCGGTCACCACGCTCGAGACCAACGACGTGTCCAGGTCGCGGGCGATGACCACGGCCGGAATCTTTGCCTTACTCAACAGTTGCAAGGCGTCATCTTCTATCGCCCCGGTGGCCAAGAGCACGCCGGAAAGGATGCGGTGGCGAAACAGGGATTCGATTTCCTCCAACCCGTGGTCAGGGATTTCGGCGTTGGTAATGATGAGCGGATAGTCGGCGTCTCTGGCCGCCAATCCAATCCAGTGGATTAATTCCCCGAAAAATGGGTTGCGAACGTCGGGGACCACGACCGCAATCGGCTTGCGCTGACGGTGTGACGCCTCCTGACGGGGACTGTAGCCCAATTCTCGCATTGCGTCCCGCACTCGCGACTCGGTCAGCGGATGCACGCCGTGGGCGCCTTTGAGAACCCGAGAGACGGTGGAAATCGAGACGCCCGCCACTTCTGCCACTTTGCCAATACCTGGGCGTCGCATTGATGTCACCTCCACAAGCAGGACAGGAGGCTGGTCGGTGCGCTGAAGAGCAGGCGGTGAACCGGTTGGCCCACCGGGCAGCTCCTATGCCGACGCTCTGCTCTTACCCAGTCCTATCCCGATTCACCTGCAATCTTAATCATAGTTTAATAATAACACGGGCGATGTGGTAGCGCAGACTTCCCAGACG
Organism: Bacillota bacterium; assembly: GCA_021846365.1. Taxonomy (GTDB): domain Bacteria; phylum Bacillota; class Sulfobacillia; order Sulfobacillales; family Sulfobacillaceae; genus JAJZXC01. The sequence goes on from JAJZXC010000101.1 coordinate 2,505, forward strand.
ATTTGCATTGCATCGCATGAACAGCGGCTCGTCAAGCCGAAATGCCTCGGCAAGCGATGATTAATTTCATTGTTTCCCCGGTACTTATTGACTTAATTCATACTCAAGTGTATGGTTGTGGCAATAACCAGCAATTGTCCATTAGCACCTGTCGAGTCGCCGTCGACCATGCATCGCCTCTGCCGCCTGGCGATTGCAGGTGGAGGACGAAGCGCGTGTGGGCGAGGACGGGGTTGAGGGGGATCTGGGAGATGAAGAATAGGCTTCCCAGGCCAGCAAGAGCCGGACCGCGAGCGGGACCAGCCCATCCGGCTGAGGGCCGGAATATAGCGTGGGTGTCAGCCGGGCGGCACGAGGTCAAGGGGTAGGTTGCCATTGGTCGACATCGGCACAAGGGGAAGGTAGCCGAATTCGATAAGGTCGGCCTGCGGGGAGGGGCAAACGAATGCAAGATGCACTTGGTCTCGCCGTGATAGGGCTAGGCACCATGGGCCAAATTCATGTGCGCAACATCGCCGGGGGGATTCACGGCGCTCGACTGGTGGCCATGGCCGACCCCGACCTACTCCGGGGAAGGGAAGCCTCGGGAGCGGGTGCCCAGTCATCGGTGTTTGGAGATTTTCGGCAGGCACTGGACTGCTCCGGGGTTGATGCGGTGATCGTCGCCTCTTCGACGTCGACTCACGGGACGGTTTTGCGCGAGGTTCTGGCCCGGCGGCTCCCCGTGTTGTGCGAAAAGCCGCTGGCGGCCTCTTCACAAGAAGCCCTGTCCTTGCACCGTGCCTTTAAACAAGCGGGTATTCCGCTGCAAATAGGATTCATGCGTCGGTTTGATCCCTCCTATCGACGGGCATTCGAATTGGTGAGTGAAGGCAAAGTCGGCACCGTATACCACTATGGCGGGATAAGCCGCGACGCCGTGGCTCCTTCCGCAGAGGTGGCCCGCTGTTCCGGCGGATTTATGGCGGACACCGGCGTCCACGAGTTTGACATGGCGGCCTGGTTGCTGGGAGCGCGGATTGACCGCGTCTTTGCCCGCGGGGGACTATTTGTCAGCCATTACCTGGCCGAGAGCGAGGATGTCGACCTGGCTCACGTCAGCTTTATCACCCAATCCGGCACCATGGGACTCGTCGAACTGAGCCGCAACGCGATGTATGGTTATGATATCCGCACCGAGGTGCTGGGCAGCAAAGGCGCGGTCAGGATTGGCGTCAGCGCGGCCACCGGGACGACCGTGCTGACCGCCGACGGCGTACGCAGCGATCACCTGCAAGGGTATATGAGTCGATTTCAGGAGGCATATCGGGCGGAAGTGGAGGACTTCGTCAGCAAACTGCGAGAAGGGGGCGACCCGGCCGTCACCGGCGAGGACGGACTCCGAGCGGTGACGGTCGCCGAGGCGGCTGAACGCTCGCTTCGCGCCGGCCGGGAGGTGGAGGTTATATATGCCGAGTAGGACAGGGGAGGCGTCGCCCGGCTGGCAATACGCCGCTTCCCCCATCAATTGGTGCAACGACGATTTGCTCGATCTGGGCGATTCCTACACGTTGAACCAGATTTTGCAGGAAATGGCCGCCTCGGGCGTGACCGGCACCGAATTGGGCCGGAAGTACCCGCGCGCGGTGGACGCCCTGTGCGGCGAACTGCAACGCTACCGCCTCAGCCTGACTTCGGGGTGGCACACGTTGCACCTGGCCGACCGCAGGCGGTGGGCAGACGAGTTTCAAGCCTATCGCCAGCACCTCGCCCTGCTGCGGGCGGTGGGGGCCAAGGTGGTGGTTACCGCCGAGGGTTCGGGCAGCGTGCACTGGGACCTCGGCGGTGATCGACCGGCGGTGGTGCCGTGGGATGAATCGGCGTGGTCAGCGGTGGCGGCGGGACTGGAGCAAGCCGGGGAGATGTGTCGCGATGTTGGTTTGCGCCTGGTGTACCATCCGCATCTGGGCACCAACGTACAAGGTCCCCGCGCCATCCAGCGGCTGCTGGAGGCGACGGATTCCGACTTGGTCGGCTTGGTGCTGGATACCGGGCACGTCTACGCTGGGGGCGGCGACCCGGCCGCGATCTGGGACGCCTATGCGCCCAGAATCGCGTATCTGCACCTTAAGGACGTGCGCCCGCCCATCTTGGCCAAGTTTAGGGCGGGCCTCGGATTTCTGGACGCGGTGCGCCAGGGCATCTTCACCGTGCCGGGCGACGGCGTTATCGATTTTGCTCCCCTAATGAAACGGTTGCGGAAGGCGGGTTATGCCGGCTGGCTGGTCATCGAGGCCGAGCAGGATCCGGCTTTAGCGCCGCCCAAGGCGTACCTGGAGCGCGCGTTGAGGTACTTGAGGGAGGAGTCGGACGGGCAGCGCGGAGCTCTGAAATAAACGCCGCGGGCGGACGCCGACACGTCGACCGGCGGCTTAGAGCCAGCGGAGAGGAGGAGTCATGGAACTTCGGACAAGACCGGTGACGGGCAATCCGCGGATCGTGGTGACCCCGGAGGCGGGATCGGGGTGGAATTGGGTAGGCTTTTCGGTGCATCGGATGGCACCGGGAGCCTCGCTGGCGATTTCGCCGCGACCGGGGCGGGAGCAGGCGATGGTTCTCTTGAGCGGCCGAGTTGCTCTTGACTGGCACGGCCGGGTCACCCAGATCGGGCAACGGAGCAGCGTGTTTGAATCTATCGGGCCCTTCACCCTATATCTCGCGCCAGACGACGCGGCGCACCTCGGTGCGGTCACCGCCAGCGAGGTGGTTACCGCCGACGCCCCGGTGGAGCTGGAGTCGCCGCCGTCGCGGCTGTTTACGCCCGACGAGGTTGTTCGCGAGGTCCGTGGTGAGGGCGTGACCGAGCGCGTGGTGCATCATCTCTTGGATGGTCCCGGCCAGGCCCAGCGATTGCTCTTGGTCGAGGTGCTGACTCCGGCCGGCCACTGGTCCAGTTTTCCGCCCCACAAGCACGATGTACAAGACCCGCCGCGTGAGGCGGCCCTGGAAGAGGTGTATTATTATCGCCTGGATCCCGACTCGGGATGGGTGGTGCAACGGATCTATGACTATGAGGGCATGGATCACACGCTGGCCGTCCGCGACGGCGAAGCGGTCAAGGTTCCTGGCGGCTATCACCCGGTGGCGGCGCCGCCGGGCGTGCGTGCGTATTATCTCAACGCCATGGCCGGTCCCCGCCGGGAGTGGCACTTTACCGTCGACGCCGCCTTCGCCCATGTGCCCATGTTTGCCGTGAAGCGGGAGAGCATTCAGGACCGGCAGCGATGACGGCACGGTCGAAACTTCACGCCGCCCTGCAATCGGTTCTCCTTCGCTCGCGCCTCGACACGCCCAACCTGCCCCGGGAGTTGGCCCGAAGTCGGCGGCAGCCGCCGGCATGGCAAAGCCAGCGCCTGATCTTGGTGGCCGCCGATCACCCGGCTCGGCGAGCGCTGGCCGCTGGCGGCGATCCTTGGGCGATGGGCCATCGGGTCGACCTGTTGTGGCGGTTGGCCGAGGTCCTCAGCCAGCCCGGGGTGGATGGAATTTTGACCACTCCCGACCTCTATGAAGATCTGCTGGTGTTGAACGACTGGGGAATCCGAGTGGGGGCGGAGGATTTCTTGGCCGGCAAGGTCATCGTGGGATCGATGAACCGTTCCGGACTCGATGGCGCGGTATTTGAGCTGGATGACCGGGTTACCGCCTACACCGCCAAGTCGATGCGGACCATGGGTCTCAATGGCGGAAAACTGCTCCTGCGCCTCGACCCCAATCACCCGGCGGGGGTGCTGACGCTGCAAGCGGTGGCGCGCGCCGTGGCTAAGCTAGACCGCTGGAACCTGCCGGCCTTTATCGAGCCGATTAGCGTCCCCCTGGACACCGCCAACATGATCCGCCTGATCGGGGTGGCCACCGGGTTGGGCCCCTCATCGATTCAGCGCTGGCTGAAACTGCCTTGGGTGGACGACTTCCAACGTCTGCTCGAGGCGACGACGTGTCCGGTGCTCTTGTTAGGCGGGGCCAGCCCCGGCGGGGAGGAAGAGCTGGCGCAGCGAACCGCTCGGGCGATGGCGGCGGGTGAACAAGTTCGGGGGGTGATGATGGGGCGGGGCATCCTCTATCCGGCTGAGGGCGCCTCCCCGGTGCAAGCGGTGAGGAAACTGGTGACGGTGGTTAAAGAACGCACAGAGGAGATGGTGCGGTGGCTTCCCCTCTCGTTTACACGTTAGGCCGGCTAATTGTCGACCTGTACGGCATGGAAATCGGCGTCGACTTGACCCGGGTTGAGCGCTTTGCCAAGTACGTCGGCGGATCTGCCGCCAACACCGCCGTCGGCTTGGCACGGCTGGGCGTGGCGACGGGAATGATTGCGCGGGTGGGTCACGACCCCTTCGGTCGGTATCTGTTGGCCGCACTGACCAACGAGGGGGTGGATACCAGCATGGTGAGCATGGACTCCGAGTTGCCGACAGGCCTCGCCTTTGCCGCCTTGCGGCCGCCCAGTGACTCCGAAGTGGTCTTTTACGGCACGCCCAACGCCAATTCCTCGCTCAGCGCTCGCCATCTTGACTGGCAAGCCCTGCATCGGGCCCGGTTTTTGGTGGTGGGCGGAAGCGCCTTGGCCTCCCCGTCGAGCAGCCGGGCGGTATTGGCGGCCTTAGACCGCCACCGGCAGGCAGGCGGCACCAATATTTTCGATGTCGATTGGCGTCCGGTGTTTTGGAGTGATCAGGCGTCAGCCCGCGAAGTGTATATGCGTGCGTTGACCCTGACCGACATGGTGCTTAGCAATGAACCAGAATTGACCTTTATCGCCGAGGGCCGGAACGGCTTGGCGGCGGCCGAGCACCTGTACGGATGGGGGGTGGGGGCGCTGGTGGCCAAACGCGGCAACGCCGGAGTCGACTACTACAGCCCTGGTCAGCGGCTGTCCTGTCCCGCCTTCGCGGTCCCAGTGCTGAATACGCTGGGGGCCGGCGACGGTTTTGCCGCCGGCTTGGTGGCGGCGTTGAGCGAAGACGCTCCCATGTCGCAGGCTCTCCGCTATGCCTGCGCCGTGGCCGCCATCGTGGTATCGCGCCATGGATGCTCGGCGGCTATGCCGAGCCAAGCCGAGGTGTCGCGGTTTTTGGCTGATCAATCAACCATGCAATCCATCCAGCAAGGAGGGGAGGCGCCGTGAGGACGGTGCGGAAGACGACGGCGGAGGCGCTCATCGCTTTCCTGGACCAACAGTTTCTGGAAGACGACGGCACGGAGACGAAGTTGGTGCCGGGAATCTTGGCCATCTTTGGCCATGGCAACATCGGCGGCATCGGGCATGCGCTGGAGGCCAGCGGCGCTCCAGGGGGCTTGCGCTTCATCGCGGCCAAAAACGAACAAGGCATGGTCCACGCCGCCGTCGCTTTTGCCAAGGCGCGGCGGCGGCGGGCGTGGTGGGCATGCACCAGTTCCATCGGGCCGGGTGCGATGAACATGGTAACGGGTGCGGCCCTGGCGACCGTCAACCGCCTGCCGGTCTTGTTGCTGCCGGGGGACGTGTTTTCCGACCGCGGGCCCGACCCGGTGCTGCAACAGCTCGAACATCCTTTGGACGGTACGATCTCGGTCAACGACGCCTTGCGGCCGGTGAGCGTCTATTGGGATCGCATTCAGCGCCCTCCCCAACTGGTCGACGCCCTGCTGCGGGCGGTGGCGGTACTGACCGATCCCGCCGCCACCGGCGCGGTCACCCTGTGCCTGCCCCAAGACGTGCAGGCGGAAGCCTACGATTTCCCGGCTGAACTGTTCACCCGCAAGGTATGGCACCTGGCCCGCCCCCGCATCGACCGCGGCGAGCTGTCACGCTCGCTCGACGTGATCCGGGCGTCAAAGCACCCGCTGCTGGTTGTTGGTGGCGGCGTACACTATAGCGGGGCCGAAACCGAGGTGGCCGAGTTTGCCTCCCGTTTCGGCATCCCCTTGGCCGAGACGGCTGCCGGCAAGGGGCTGGTGCCCTGGGATCATCCATGGAATCTCGGCGGGCTTGGTGTCCTGGGGACCCAGGCGGCCAATCGGGTGGCGAAATCCGCGGATTTGGTGATTGCAATGGGGACCCGGCTGACCGATTTCACGACCGCCTCCAAGACCGCGTTTGCTAAAGAGGTGAGATTCCTGGCCCTTAATGTGAATCGCCGGGACGCGGGAAAACTGGGGGCCGTGCCGGTGATCGCCGACGTGCGGGAGGGGGTCCGGCAGTGGAGCGAGGAATTGGCCCGGCTGGGTTGGCAAAGCGAGGAGGATCCGGTCCGGATCAAAACTCTCAAGGCCGACTGGGACCAGGAGGTCGAGCGGCTATGCAGTCGCACACCGGCCGAAGGACTGGCGGCCACGTCTGTGCTGGGCCAGATAAATCGCGCCCTCGATCCCAGCGACGTCGTGGTGGCTGCCGCCGGGGGCTTGCCGGGAGATTTGCAGCGCTTGTGGCGAAGTCCCGGCGGCGCCACCTATCACCTCGAATACGGCTTTTCTTGCATGGGCTACGAAGTGGCGGCGGCGCTGGGGGTGAAATTGGCCGATTCCTCACGCGGCGTCTACGCGCTGGTTGGCGACGGCAGTTACTTGATGCTGCACACCGAGTTGCTGACGGCAATTCAGGAAGGGTTGGCGGTAACGGTGGTGATCTTCGACAACGCCGGCCACCAATGCATTCAATCTTTGGCCGAGAATTTGGGGTTGACGGGGATGGGTACCCAATTCTGCTTTCGCGATCCCGTCCGCCGCGGACAGCCGTTGGCGGTTGATTTTGTGGCCTATGCGCAGGCTTTGGGAGCCTTGGCGATTCGGGCCAACAGCCTGGAGGAGCTCACGGCGGCGCTGGAGCGCGCCCGCCAAGCCAAGTGGCCGGCCGTCATCCATGTTCCCGTCTTGCCCGATTCGGGCACTCAAGCCTACGAGGCGGTGTGGAGGGTGGATACCGCCGCCACAACCGGCGGCCCGTCCTAGCGGGAACCGCAGAGGGGGGCTACCCGAGGAGGCGAGGGTAGCCAGGCCAGAAAGAAGGAGATACCGGATGGGAATAGACGACCTGTTATCGTCGGACGGGTGGTTGCAGCATCGGATCGGAGGCGAACGCGTCAACCCTTCAGTTTGGCAGGGGGAGGACCTGGTCAACCCGGCCACGGGTGAAATATTGGGCAAGGTGGCCTTTGCGGAGGCGGATGACGTCGACCTGGCCGTGCGCTCAGCCAAAGCCGCTTTCGCGGATTGGAGTCGGACCCCGGTGGCGCGGAGGGCGCGCATCCTGTTTCGTTATCAACACCTGTTAAGCGAACACGCCGAGGAGCTGGCCGAACTGATTAGGCTGGAAAACGGCAAAACGCGATCCGAAGCGCTGGCCGAAGTGCGGCGAGCCATTGAAAATGTGGAATTTGCCGCCGGCGCGCCCACGCTCATGATGGGCCGGGGACTGGCCACGGTCGCCGCGGGCATCGAGTCAGCCTATTATCGCTATCCCATCGGGGTGGTGGCCGGCATCACGCCCTTCAACTTTCCGATGATGGTGCCGGCGTGGATGTACCCGATGGCCATCGCGCTCGGCAACACCTTCGTGCTCAAGCCTTCGGAACGCACGCCGCTGACCGCGGTACGGGCGGCCGAGCTGTTTTTTGAGGCGGGTTTGCCGCCCGGTGTGCTCAACGTCGTGCACGGGGCGCGCACAGCCGTCACCGCCCTCCTGCACCATCCCGGGATTCAGGCGGTGTCGTTCGTGGGCTCGCAGCGGGTGGCGGAGGTCGTGTACCGCGAAGCGAGCGCGTGTGGCAAGCGGGTGCAGGCTTTGGGCGGGGCTAAGAACCATGCCATCGTCCTGCCCGACGCCGACCTTGAGCAGGCGGTGCGCCAAATCACCGCGTCTGCCTTCGGAACCGGCGGACAGCGGTGTCTGGCCTCGGCCGTGGTGGTAGCGGTGGGCAGCACCGCCGATTCGCTGGTTAACAGATTGGTTGAGGCTGCCGACCGGCTGGTGCCGGGTGACGGCAGGGATCCGACGGTGACTTTGGGGCCGGTCATTCGCGACACGCAGCGCGAACGCGCCCTGCATTACATCCGCCTCGGAATTGAAGAGGGAGCTCAACTACGCCGAGATGGGCGCGCCGACGCGGTGCCGGAATCAGGCTACTTTATCGGGCCCACGATTTTTGATCGGGTGACCTCGGCGATGACCCTTTGGAGCGACGAGATCTTTGCTCCCGTGCTGGCGGTCGCCCGCGTCAGCAGCCTGGAGCAAGCGATTGACCTGGCCAACCGGTCGCACCTGGCCAATGCCGCCTGCCTGTTTACGGATAGCGCGCGGGCGATTCGGCAATTCCGGGAGGAGATCGATGCCGGGATGTTGGGCGTCAACGTAGGGGTGCCGGCCCCGATGGCATTCTTTCCGTTCTCAGGATGGAAGCAATCGTTTTACGGAGATTTGCATGCCAACGGGGAAGACAGCGTGGCCTTTTACACCCGCAAGAAAACGGTGACGGCGCGCTCTTAGCGAAGTGTGCAGGCTTGGTTCGGGCGGCGGGGTGCTCAACCGGAGAGATCGATGGCGAACGCAGGCGGAATCAAGACCACCGACTTAAGACTCGAGGTCTCGGCCAAGTAATTTGGGCTACATAGTGTCTTCCTGCCTCTGGGGGTGGCCGAGTCTGGATCAAATTCGAAGCTTACTGCCGATGTGAGAGTTCTCGCATCAGTTCTGGCGATAGGGCAGGAGTTAAACCAGTACGGCTACCGGGACTCCCTTCTGTAGCGTCTTGAGAGCAACCGACGGCGTCGTCGACCTTGTTCGCGGGCCTTTTTCATCGCCGCCTCCGGGCCTCGCCTTCAATGGCCCGCGGTAGGTCGGTCATTTCGGGCTACCTCCACAACTCAGCCTACTGCTCCCAGGATAATAATATCCGTCCACCACTTAGGTTGGCTCTGGCTCCGAAAGTTGTATTAATTCTGTAAAGGGCAAAACCTTCGGCGGTAGCGCTGGTCAGACCGCATATGTACG
>JAJZXC010000102.1 GCA_021846365.1 Bacillota bacterium
TACAAATTTCCTATATTTCCTGCCGGTTTCGTGGACTAAAATCGTACCTTACACACAGAGGTGTCGAAAACCCTTGTGTATTAAGGGTTTCAGAGTTTCTCCAAAAATAACGGCGAAAGTCGAGTAAAACGCTTCGAAAGCCGGGTCGCGCACACGAACCCGGTCGGCGGCTTCGATCAGGTAATACCGCAAATAGGTATTGCCCGACCGCGTCAGCGGCCGATCGTCGGCGTCAAACGTCCCCGATTGATGGGCACGCCAAGTCAACCCCGCATATTTGGCCAGCGCTTCGTCGGATGGGAACCGGGCGATGGGACCGATTTCGGCCACGATCCCGGCCCCGTACACGGGTCCGATGCCAGCTATCGAGGTGACGGTTTGCGGGATGGCCGCCAGATCGCGGGTCATGGCCCGGTCGATCTGCCGGATTTGACTTTCCAAGGTGCGAATCGTGTCCAGATGGATGACCAGACTGAATTGGCGCGCTTCGGTTTCCTTGGGCCGCAGTCGGAAGGCTTTTTGGGGCAATCGCTGCAGGGTTTGGGCGATATCGTCCGGCGCTTTGAGCGCGGCGCCGCCGATGTCGGCGATTTCCTTGGCCACTGTGGCCAAGGGGGTCGTCGCCAAACGATCGGGGGTATATTGTGTCAAGACATGCTGCGACGCCCGGCCAAAGACGTCCGAAAAAAATGGTTGGCGGTCATCTTTGGCTGCGGCTCGGTAGCCTGCCCACAGGCAAAACAGCTCGTTCAGGGCGCGATTTTTCTCGCGGGCCACGGTTTGCGCCAGTTGGAACCGGTGTCGCGTGACGACTCGCAAGGCGGTATAGCGGGGATCGGGCGCGGGGGCCGGCCGCAGCCGGCCAAAGCGGATGGCATCCGCGATCAAAAACGCGTCACTGGGGTCCGTTTTGGCCCGATCGACATAGGTTTTGCGAAAGCTCTGGACGATGCTCGGATTCAGCAAAAACCATTGCGGCTGCCACGGTTGCAGCACAACGGCTTGCCCCAGCGCCTCAAACAACGGCCAATGGTAGACCGACGTCGATTCCAATCCGATCGCCAGGCGGTCGCAGTCGGCCATCTGGGTCAGGAGCCAGTCGATCAACTGCTCGATGCCTGTGCGATCGTTCGACACGCGGTAACGGGACCGCACGGTCCCGTCCGCTGTCATGGTGCAGACCACGTGTTCGGCTTGGCTGACATCAATTCCTACAAACAATGTCGACAACATGGGATGAACCTCCTTTCTCGGCCAATGGCAAAACACGGTACGATCTGGAAAGGGAACCGGTCGACGCCCGCTGATTGGCCATGCTACCTCGTCATCAGCCGTCACGTCCTCTCGAGGTGTGCGACGGCACCGGTGCCAACGGTGCTCTCGGGAGACGGCGGCAACCCGCGTGTTAGCTTCCAATCAGGGGTCGGCCCAGCAGTCTTTAAGAGCCTTCTAGCGCCGTGGGGCGCCCGTTGAGGCAGGGGGGAACTAGCTTGACCGTCCAGATCAGATCTAGGATCGTCGACCGGGCCTTGCAATGCAAGGCACATATTTCCAGATTGGGCTCGGTGGTAATTCCGGCCCTGGCCAGGGCCGGAATTACCACTCCGCAGGACCCTCTTCCTTGAAGGAAGTAGGTCCAAGCCCAATATCTTTATACGAGGGGGGGGAGTCGAGAGATGCGATGGTTAAACTGGTTCGAGACGGTAAGCGGGGTGAAGGGGGATCTGGCCGGTGCGGCAGCCTATTGGTACGTGGCCGGATTAGTATTGCTGTTCGCGGTGGTATGGCCGCGACTTTCCTTGGAGAACTTGGTCAGATCCGGCCTCATCGCCGGGATTTGGGCCACCATGGGATTTGTCCGCTACCTTGGCGTGATCAGTCGATCACGGGCAGAAGGAAAAACAGACCTACATGTTAGGCACTAACCGTCACCACGATTGCCTAAGGCGGCTACGACCAAGCCAAGACTTTAGCAGGAGATTTCCACAGCTGGGGTGCGAGCCGCGCGCAGGCAACCCAACAAAGATCGGATTCATAATTTTGGCGCGCCTGCCACACATGAAGGGTCGCCCTCGCGGTCCCAATCGCTAGCATAACCATGGCGCCCAACCGCCTTCCGCCGACCGGATCGGGGTGGCTCCGCTCTTGCGATGGGGGACGCGCTGTGCCAAGATGAGACCGCTGGGTTTAAGACTTGTGGCTTAGCCGGGCGGTAGAGGTGCCGCAGGGCGGGCGAGTTAACGTGCTCCCCAAACGCCAGGTCGGCATGACCGGAAAGAAGCCGCGAGTAAGACCTCGGCAGCAATGGGATTCCGACCGAGCAAGCCGGGGCCCGGTTACCAGACACGGTAGCGAAAGGCGGGAAGATATGTGGGTATCCCTAAAGATTGGCTAAACTCTTTGTTGTATATTGGCGGGCAATTTGTCGAAGCCGAGACCGGTCGCCGCTATTCGGTACACAATCCGGCCAACGGCGAAGCGTTGGGATCGGCTCCCGACGCGAGCGCCAGCGATGTTCGGCGAGCAATCGACGTCGCCTATGAGGCCTTTCCGGGGTGGTCGCGGGCGACGGCACTGGAACGCAGTCAGGCGCTCAGAAGGCTTTATGAAAACATGGTCGCTCATCGCGAGGAATTGGCCAGGCTGATAACCAGCGAAGAAGGCAAGCCCCTGGCTGAAGCCCGGGGTGAAGCGCAGATCGGGGCCGAGTATGTCGCTTGGTATGCCGAAGAAGCGCGGCGGGTGTACGGCGAGACGGTGCCAGGAGCCTGGCCAGAGCAACGGATTCTGGTCATCCGTCAACCCGTGGGGGTGGTAGGTGCGATTACCCCGTGGAATTTTCCGGTGTCGATGGTGACGCGGAAAATGGCTCCTGCCTTGGCAGCGGGCTGCACGGTGGTGTTAAAGCCAGCTGAGCACACTCCGCTCTCGGCCTTAGCCTTGGCCCGCTTGGCCGAGGCGGCGGGGATTCCGGCCGGCGTGTTCAACGTGGTCACGGCTCAGGACCCCGCGCCAGCGGGGCGACAACTGCTCGACGACCCTCGGGTCCGCAAGTTAAGCTTTACTGGGTCGACGGTCGTCGGCAAATACTTAATGCGGGAGTCGGCGGCCCAGGTTAAGAAACTCTCCTTGGAGTTGGGCGGGCACGCACCGACGTTGGTGTTTGCCGACGCTGACCTCGAGCAGGCGGTTGCCGGCGTGATTGCCTCCAAATTTCGCAACTCGGGCCAGACTTGTATCTGCCTGAATCGGGTACTGGTTGAGGAGTCCATCGCTGAGCCATTTTCGGAAAAGCTGGCGCAGGCGGTAGCCCAACTCAAAGTAGGCGACGGTATGGAATCCGGGGTAGAGGTTGGCCCTTTGATTAACGACGAGGGCCTGGCCAAGGTGGCCGCTCAGGTGGAGGACGCCGTCGCCCGCGGGGCGGTGGTGGCTTGCGGAGGGCAACGCCTGGCCCGGCCCGGCGGCAATTTCTTTGCCCCCACCGTGTTGCTCAACGTGCGGCCGGATATGGCCGTCATGCGGGAGGAGACGTTTGGTCCGGTAGCCCCGGTTACCACGTTTCGCGACGAACAAGAGGCCATTGCATTGGCCAATGACACCGTGTACGGTCTCGCTTCGTATATATTCAGTCGCGACGTGAGCCGCGTGCTGCGGGTAAGTGAACGGCTGGAATATGGAATCGTGGGCGTCAACGACCCGGTTCCGACCGTGGTTGAAGCTCCGTTTGGCGGCGTCAAAGAAAGCGGCTTCGGTCGTGAGGGAGGACATTGGGGAATGGATAATTTCCTGGAAGTGAAGTACATCTCGCTGCGCATCTGAGCCCCGGTAAGCAAAAAATCCTGCGGAGGGGGGCCTCTTTCGTCGCAGCTGGCACGGCCTTGAGCCGGACGGCCTCCCTCCCGGTCGCTGTTATTCGGGCCGATCCTTCTCTTGACGGTGCCCCTCCCCTGGCATGTCCAAGCTAGCCGGAACGCCCGCCCGGCGGCACGCGGCGCACGGCACCAACGCCGCTACCCGATCGACGTAGAACCATGGTGGCCATACGTAAAGCCATTCCACGTGACCGCAAGAGCGGGTCACCGGATGGGCATTGGCCGGGAGCCGCGAACTGGCTTCATAAGTCGACGAACCGGGGCCATTGGTCGGGCCAACCTTGTTAATCAGACCCCCCTCCTTACGCGCGTAATACCAAGTTATTCGCCGTGGCCCTCGAAGATTCCTGCTGAAATAGGACACAAATGGGCGAATTGAAGGATGTTCCTGGAAGTTATATGTCATCAACCTGCCGATGCCTCCGAGGGCGAACCAAGATTCAGGGAAAGACGACGGTGCGGTTTTGATGAACAATCACTCTGTCCTCGACATGCCAGCCAACGGCTCTGGCCAGGACCATGCGCTCAACGTGACGGCCAAGCCGTTTCAGGTCATGCACCCGCTGTCGATGGTCGACACGTTGAACGTCTTGTTCGATGATGGGCCCTTGATCGAGCTCGGCGGTCACGTAGTGAGCGGTGGCCCCAATCAGTTTGACACCGCGATCAAAGGCCTGCCGGTACGGATTGGGACCAACAAAGGCCGGGAGGAAGGAATGATGAATGTTGATCATCCGTCCCATCCACGACTCGACAAAGGAAGGAGAGAGAATCTGCATGTAGCGGGCGAGCACAACCAGATCCATTCCGCCGAGTAGCGCCGACGCCCGGCGCTCGGCGATTGACTTGCGGTCGGGCTCGACCGGAATGTGGTAAAAAGGGATGCCGGCTAGGCCGACGCGATCTTCTAGGTCGCCATGATTGCTAATAATGAGGGCGATTTGGGCGGCGATCTCGCGGGTTTCGCATTGCCAAATCAATTCCTTGAGACAGTGGTCCTCGCGGGAAACCAACACCGCCATCTGTTTTACCCGGCTGGCCGGGCTGACCCGAACGTTCATGCCGAAGCGAGCCTTCAAGGGAGCAAGGTGTTTGACGACCTGATCGCGAGCCTGTTCGGCCGTCTCCGGCATTTGGACCACGATGCGCATAAAGAACATGCCCTGATCGGGGTCTTCTGAATGCTGGTCAGCAGTTACAATATTGCCGCCGAGTTGATACAAGGTGTCAGATACCGCCGCGATGATGCCCGGGCGGTCGGGGCAAGCGATGAGGATGCGCAATCGATGGCTACGGTCGCCTGTCATGACCAGCTCTCCAATCATGCTCGTTTCCAAGCCGTCATTGAGTATAGCAAAATGGGCCGCAAAGCTGAACCCCTTGTACGAATATCGGCCCGAGAGCCGCCAGGTCGCTACCCCTCGCCGGCTAGCGACGAGGGTGCCGTCTGACCAAGGCGGGCTGCCTGCTCGGAGCGACGTTGGAGAGGGTTTGGGGTACACTCACCGACGGGGCACCATTTTGACCGCTCATGGTGGCAACCACCTTGAATTGTTTGGGGACATACGGTGCAGTCAACTCGAAGACGGCGTTGAATTGACCACCCACGGAAATCGGGCCGATGGACAACGACGGAGCGTAGGTTGCCGCGGCCGTGGTCGACGCCTGCGGCACGCCGGTCCAACCACTGGGCAAAGTCAAGGTTAAGGTGCCGCCCTGCGGCCGATTGGCCACGTTGGTCACCGTTACCGTAACCACCGGGGTCGCCGACGATTGCGGTTTTGAGCCTACCGTCAACGAAAATGGCGGAAGGTTGCTTTCTCGGGCCAAGTGTAAAAGTCCCTCCGCCATCTGAGGATTGGTATCGTAGAACTCAAGATAGACGGGAGTGGAACTGATCGGTACGGTAAGCCGTTGTCCGTTGGGGTTGATGGGGTTGCCCATCCACCCATAGGCGACCATCGGCGTGGGTGACCGGGGTAGGGTAAGGCTGCCTGACTGGGTCGGACTCCAGAGCGTCACCAATGTGTTACCACCATTGCTAAACGCGTCGGCAATCAACGACGAGCCCAGATTGAACCGTCCGATGGGATGAAATCCGACCAAGCGGTGGTTGAGCTCGGCCAGCGCAGGGTAAGCGACCTTGGGCGTCAAATTGGAGTATTCCTCGCTAAACCCCGAACCTGGATAAATTTGGCTGAACAAGAGAACATGGGAGGCGCCGGCAGTCAGTCCGTCAAGCACCGTTTCTACCCAGTTGGAGGCTTCGGTGGCAGGACTCACCCGGTGAGTGGACCAACCTGCCTCGGTAATCCAAAGACTACCTCCCAGTTGGCTGGTCCAATTGAGATCCTGCTTGACCATGCCATAAACGCTGAAGGTGGGATTGTCAGGTGGCTGTGCCCCGGGATAATAGTGCGCCGACAGGCCCGAAAGCAACCCTGGCGGTGTACTGTTGACCAGGTTGGCCGGTTGGTCGGCATAGGCCAAAATAGTTGCTCCGGGTTCTATCGAACGAATGGTTTGCGCCGTGGCTTGAGCCAAGGTGTGGTATTCAGCGGCGGTGCCGCCCCAGAATTGGGGGGTGACCGGTTCATTCCAGATTTCCCAGGTGGAAATCCCATAGCTTGTCCACCCGTTGCTGCGCGGCAAAAACCCCCCCGGGCGATATCGGTTAACGACCTGGCGAACATAGGACAGATAGCTGCTTAACGCCTGGGTGAAGGTCGTCGAAGGGTGGGCACCAAAGGGATCGATTCCCATTGGCCAGCCGGTCAAGAGGCCTAACAACTGGATGTGCTGCCCGCGCGCGGACTTGACGATGCGGTCGGTCGCCTGCCAGTTGGGGTCGCCCGCGTGGATAGCCAGCGACCTTGCGTTGAGATTGAGACGGTACCAGCCGATGCCTTGCTGAGCCAAGGCAGTGAACGCTGAAGACACTTGTGAGGTGGTGCCGTAGGTCGCGTTGAAGGTGAGATTGCCGTTCATTCCCACTGGGTTTTGCACCGCGGGTTCGAGGGTAGGCGGCGGTACCGCACAGAGACTGCTGACCGGCAAGGTTTCCAAAGGGAAACCGTCCACCGCGGTCAGCTGAAACGCAATCGTATAGTATCCTAGGCGAGGCAAGGAGACGGGGATGTCCACGTTGGTGACTCCGAGCGGGGGGACAGTGGCCGGCACACTTCCGCTCTCTACCACGTTTCCCGCCAAGTTGTCTACCGTATAGGCGATGCGATAAGACGCGCCGCGGTTGGAACTGTTGGTCAAAGTGGCGGCGTAGCCCGCCTGGTCGCCCTGCTGAAAAATGGCCCCGGGGGCTTTGGGGGTTACTCGCAATACGGGAGGCGCCACGCGCACCTGAAACGAGGAAAAAGCCGCATCCGCATTGGCTACATACAGGCCGGCGTTGGTGCCGTACTGCGCTGCGTTGGGCGGGAATGTCCCCGTAATCGTCCAGCCAGGGGGTTCGGTCTGGCTGGCTGACCAGACTCGGCCGTTGACCGTCGTACCATTTACCGCCAGCTCCATGAAATAGGTCTGCCCAGGACTGCTGGAAAATGGTATTTGTCGAATCCAGGCCGTATTTTCGTCTAACAGCGACAGCTTGCCGCCGCGGAGAATAAGCGCCCACTTTTGCGAATTGCTACCACTGCCCGTACCGTGGGCAAAAATCCCCACCCGCCAGTTGTTAGTCCCCGGGGTGGCGACAATGGTAACTTCGGCAAGTACCACTTCATTGCGCATCGAGGTGTTGACGTAGGCAAATTGCTTGGGCAGGGGCGCGCTGAGGTTGAAATTGTCGACCGAGAGGACGCCGTTGCCAACCGACCAACGCCCAGCCACCGGCACCAGCGGACGCATTTGGTCATGTTGAAAGTGGCGGGAAATCACCGCCGGAGTAGACGAGGCCAGCACCGGCACACCCCAGATCACAGTGGGCAACACAAGGAATACGGTAAGCAACAACGCTAACCAACGGCGATAGCGAGCGGCAAACCATGGTTGTTTTCTTGGCACCAACCCCAAACTCCTTTCGAAGCTGCCCGAGCCTGTATCGTTTCGTTCTTCCCCCGCCCCATTACGTTGCCCCGAGCCCACGGCTACTGCGGTGCGACCGCCGACATCGTCCGCAAAGTCCACCTTTCACCATGAAAAGGCATGAGCAGACATGGCAAGCTTAACATATTTCGACAGATTTTCTCCACTCTCTTATCGTCAGCTGGTTAGGGTCGAGGCGGCGGGGCCGGGGGGTGCCGGCGGCGCCTCCCGGGTCGGTCGCTTAGCCGGGAAAGCCCGTGTCCTAGGACCCTGAGCGAGACAAAGACGTCTTCAGGGTCCACCACACCGGGTGGTTCTTGACCGGTTCCGCGTCGACAATGGCGCTCACCGGCTTGGTTTCGCGACGGACCTTTTGGGCCAGGCCCAGGGAAAACGCCCGCGTATCATATTCGATCTGCTTGCAATGATAGACGTCATCCGCTGCTTCGATGAAATGCATGATATCGGTCGCGGCCGCTTGCCATTGTTCCGGGGTAAGAAAGTAGAAATAGTGCCCTTTCCACATGCTAAGGCGGACGGTGAACTTGTGCATCCATTCGACCGTCTGCGAACGTTCACCGAGGTGGTAGGTTTGCAGGAACAGGACCAGCGCCTTGCTATCGTGCTCTCGGGGATGCCAGAACACCAAGTCAATAAACAGACTCGTGTTGCCGGCGGGAACCGGCGGCTTATTGTCGTGAATATACTGCATGAATGCTCACAGCCTCTCTGGGGAATGTTGTTCGATGTGGCAACTATAACGGATCGGCGGCGGTTTTAAGCCATACTTTAGGTTCCGCGATTACCTTGGTGCCGGCGGGCACACTCTCGGTGAGCCACACGTTGCCGCCGATAACGCTGCCTCGGCCGATGACGGTCGAGCCGCCTAAGATCGTCGCCCCCGAATACACGACGACGTCGTCCTCCAAGGTAGGATGCCGTTTTTGTCCGCGAATTATCGCCCCTGCGGCGTCACGCGGAAAATTGGCCGCTCCCAGCGTCACCCCTTGGTACAGGGTTACCCGGGAGCCGATGATGGCGGTTTCCCCGATGACCACCCCGGTTCCGTGGTCGATAAAAAAATGTCGGCCGATCTGGGCCCCGGGGTGAATGTCAATGCCCGTATCACGGTGGGCGATCTCGGTCATTGCCCGCGCCAACAGAGTTGCGCCATGCGCATAGAGAACGTGAGCCAGGCGATATACCATCACCACATAAAAGCCTGGATAGGTGAAAATTACTTCCTGGCGGCTTTGGGCGGCCGGGTCGCCTTGATAAGCCGACTCGGCGTCTTCCTCTAGCATGGCTTGAATTTCGGGCAAACTGGCGACCAATTGCACGGCGGTGGCGAGCGCATGTTCCATCTCTTGGCAGTCCTGCGACTTGAACAAGAGCGGGCACTCGTGAGCCGTGGTACGATGGACCAAGTGGGCGGCCCGCCATCCGATGGATCCCAGCAGCTCCACCCGGCCGGGGCCGGAAGAGGCATCTTGGCCGCTGGCCCACGGATGTTGATAGGGGAACAACGCACTCTCCAAATAGGCCAGCAGTTTCCGGCTGCCTTGGCGAATCGACGTGTTTTCAATTGCCACCGTTTTCGGTTCCGGCGGGGCTAGGTCCAGTTGACGCGCAATCCGGGTTAAATCGGGTATCGAAAACGTGCCTGGTTTCCTATTCACTATTGTTCCCCCCGTGCTTCACCAGGTCAGTGGGGCCGATTTCCGCCCAAAAGGCCGCTAGGGTTTGGGCTCCGCGGGAAAAATTGGCCAAGTGAAAGTGTTCGTTGGGCGCGTGAAAGTTTTCATCGGGCAAGGCAAATCCGAGCAACACCGTCGGCATCTTTAAGACCTCTTGCAAGGTCACCACCACCGGAATCGACCCCCCCATTCGGATGTAGCGCGGTGTCTGACCAAAGACGCTGGCGGTGGCCCGGGTGGCGGCCGCCACCGCCGGATGGTCCAAGGCGGTGAGGGTGGCGGGACTGGCCTCCCCAACTGCTACCGCCAATTCCACTCCCGGCGGACAAAAGGCGTGCAGGTGGTGGACGAGCGACTGCACAACGGACTGCGGATCTTGCCACGGGACTAAGCGGCAAGTGATCTTGGCCTGGGCGGTGGCGGGGATAATTGTCTTCCGCCCTTCGCCGATGAAGCCCGACCACATCCCGTTGACTTCCACCGTGGGTCGCAGCCATGTGCGCTCGAGGGAGGTAAACCCGGCTTCCCCCATCAGTCGGGGCACCTTCAAGCGGCGAGCCAGGGCCGGCTCGTCAAAGGGAAGTTCGGAAAACACGCGCCGTTCCTCTGCGGTTGGTTCTGCCACGCCGTCGTAAAAGTGGTCGACGGCCACCCGACCGTAAGAGTCGTGCAGCGAATCCACCAAATGAGCCAGGGCATGAGCAGGGTTGGCCACCGCCCCGCCATAGACCCCGGAGTGTAAATCCTGGTAGGCTCCGCGCACCGTAACCTCCAACGAGACTAGCCCCCGTAGCCCGTAACAGATGGCCGGCATGTCACGGGCAAACATCGGCGTGTCCGAGATGACCGCAAAATCTCCGCCCAGGTGAGCGGCATGCTGGCGGATAAACGTCTCCAGATGAACACTCCCGATTTCCTCTTCGCCTTCGAATAACAGACGCACGTTCACCGGCAGATCGTGGGCGGTGTTCAGCCACGCCTCCAAGGCGGCCACCTGCATCAGCACCTGCCCCTTATCGTCGCTCGCTCCGCGGGCGTAGATGGCATCCTCGATGATGGTAGGGGTAAACGGTGGATGGGTCCAGGCGTCTTCGGGGTCGACGGGTTGGACATCAAAGTGGCCGTAGATGAGCACGCTAGGCTTCGCGGGATCGTCTCCGTATTGGGCGGTGACCACGGGATGGCCGCCGGTTTCCCGGACCTTGGCCTTGGTGAGCCCCGCCTGGGTTAGACGGTCGGCCAGCCAAATCGCCGCCCGCCGCACCTCGGAAGCATATTGGGGCAATGCCGAGATGCTGGGAATGCGGAGGAAGTCGATCAGTTCCTCCACGTGCCGAGCGCGATGACGAGCTAAATAATCCCCAACTGGGGTCAACGTTGGCATGAATTAGCCTCCCGGGTTGGACCTGCCCATATCATAACCAAAGCCTTACCCCTGCGCTAGGCATCTGTGACTTGTGATTCAGAGGGGTGCAGCTTATCTTTGTGAGTATATCACTTCCAGACTTGGTAATATCTGGAGACTAACGGAAATTGCCTGCCGAACTCTATGACACCACCTTCCTTGCCAGCGAGACTTGCCGCAAACCGGCGCTGCCAATAAACGCCAATCTAACACGAACAGCTGTGTGACTGGGCGGTTGCCAAAATCCTCGCTATGTTGGCGCGTAGGGCGAGTTGGACGACGCCCGCACTGT